>CAYSUM010000005.1:0-56186 GCA_964434225.1 uncultured Rhizobium sp. | reverse complement strand
CGCGTCGCTTTGCTCCTTCGCCCAAAGATCATTAGAAAAGTGCGTTTAGCACTTTATAAATTTCTTGTCATCTCGCTTTTCTCGTCTGCGACTCGAAGACGAGATGACACCGGGGCGCGCGTCGCTTTGCTCCTTCGCCCAAAGATCATTAGAAAAGTGCGTTTAGCACTTTTCTAATGATCTTTCCAACCAACTCTTTTTAAGAAAAATTCGTATGAATCTTCGTAAGTGAAAGTTTTGTCGTCATCAAAAATAATCAGTTTATTGGCAACTTCGCGCAAGAAATGTTCGTCATGCGTCACCATTACCACCGCACCTTCGAAGCTTTTGATTGCTTCAAGCAAAGACTCACAAGATTCCATGTCCAAGTGATTCGTCGGCTCGTCGAGCAAAAGCAAATTCGCGCCTTTGAGCAAAATTTTCCCCAACATCACGCGAGATTTTTCGCCGCCCGAAAGCACGCCAACTTTTTTATTCGCCAAATCTGATGAAAACATCATATTACCACAAACCTGACGTACTCTGGTTATGGGAAGTTTTTCGTCAACTTTTTGCAACTCTTCATAAACCGAACGATTATTGTCGAGACGATCGATGTTCATCTGTCCGAAATAACCGATTTCAGTTTTGCCGTTAACTTTAATATTGCCGTGAAGTGGCGCGTTGTCTTGAGTTAGAAGCTTCAGCAAAGTTGATTTACCTTTACCGTTTTTTCCGATCACGCAAATTTTGTCGCCATTGGCAATTTTGAAAGAGAGATTTTTAATCAACAAATGGTCGGGATTATAGCCGAAAGCGATGGCTTCGGCCTCGATCATATTTTCTTTGCTGGCGTAAGGATTATGGCTAAATTCAAAATCAAGATTTTGTACATGCGCCAGTTTTTCTTTCACATCTTGCTTCTCTAGCATTTTTACGCGCGACTGCACACGACTTGCCTGCGAAGCTTTCGAGCCGAAACGATCAATCCATTCCTGAGTTTTTTGTCTTTGTTTATCTTCGTTAACTCGCGTTTTTTCGTAGATTTCTTCTTCCAGCGCAATTTTTTCGCGCACGCCCTGAGTGTTTCCCGGAACTTTTTTAAAGCCTTTGCGATGAATCACCAAAGTGTGAGTTATCACTTCGTCCATAAATCCGCGGTCATGGGTGATTAAAATTAGCTCACCTTCCCATTCTTTCAAAAATTCTTTCAACCAACGAATTGAGTGAATGTCGAGATAGTTAGTCGGCTCGTCGAGCAACAGCATTTGTGGTTCAACCAAAAGCAATTTTGCTAAATTTAATTTAACTTGAAAACCGCCGGAGAATTTTTTTGGATCTTTGTAAAGATCGTCGTAAGTAAAGCCTAGACCATATAAAATATTTTCACCCTTCCAGCCTTCGTGAGCACGATCTTCTGGCAAAACCGAACAAATTTCATCCAAAACTGTTTCATGAGAAAAGCTGATATGTTGCTCCAAATGGCCAATACGATAGCCGCGCGGAATTTCTACCGCGCCCGAATCTGGCTCAATTTTTTTTAAAATTAATTTTAAGAACGTAGATTTGCCACTACCGTTGCGCCCAATCAGGCCAACCTTTTCACGTCCGTTGATGATAAAATTTCCGTCGGTAAAAACATCATGTCCGGAAAATGAAATGGATAAATCTTTAACTCTGATCACTGAATTTCTCTAAATTATTTATTATGTATTAGCTTACGCTAGGAATAAAATGCGGTGGCAGAAGTTACTCCATCTGCGCAATTGCTGATAAGATCCAGTTGCCCGCAGACCCATAACGCGCAAAGGTCCAAGCCTCACTGGCCATGACTAAATTTTTATCGCCGCCTTCAACAATATAATCAGCGTCTTGCGGATTTTTGTTGAGGTTAATCATGTAATCATAGCTCGAGAATTCGATGATTGCAGTGGCATATTCCATCTCACCTTCTCGCCAAGATTCAGCCATTTCAACCATCGTCACGTCAATATCTTCAACTTTATTGGCGATTCCTTGACTGATATTTTGCGCTAAAGAATCAGAAAAATATTTTGCCATTTCTGGAGTAACCAATCTTTTTAAAGCTTCCATATCTTGATTCGACCATGCTTTTTGCACTTCGATTAAAATTTGGGGAAATTTATTTTTATCCAAATCAGATACCAAAATATTAACGGCTGGAGTTTGAGAAAAATCTGGCTGACCGCCGCCAAAAGTGTTGCTAGAGTAAGAACTTCCGAATGTATTTGAAGCTGCGCATCTTGATCTGTTAGTAAAATATCGAACCAAAGAAACCACGATTAAAGCGCCAATCGCCATCATAATTAGGTTAAGAATAAATCCGCCGCCGCCAGCACCAGCACCCATTGCACCCACTCCTCCAAATCCAGAATTTCCAAAAAGCATGTGACCAATCCATGAGCCAGCAATCACTGCACCCATGGTGCTTAAAAATGGATTACGTTGAAAGAAGTTTGCGGCGCGATTTGGTTGATTTGGTTGAGCTTGTTGCTGATTTTGTGCGTTCGCCGCATTAGGATTTGCTGCATTTTGATTATTTTGCGTTGCCGATCTTTGCATTGGAGCGTAATTTTTTCCACCCACTCCTCCACCTTGAAAAGTGCGACTTCCTCGCGATCCTTGGCTAGAATATGAAGTTGAAGAACGTCCACCACCAAAAGATGATCTGCCACCGGCTCTTGCCATTGCTGACTCAATAATCACGTTAAAAAGAAGCGTGAAAGTAATTACGAAAACTGAGATTTTTTTAAACATTTTTATAATCGAATTTTTTGCATTTATAAATTCCAAGATTCTGAGCCCTTGAAAGCACAGTGGATAACATAATTTCAAAAGCATATTTCATGCCATTAACACGACAAATTTCGTCGCCGTAATAAGTGGGAATTCCCACTTCGCCAATACGAACTTTATTGTCGATGAGTTGAATCAAAACGTCAGTATCAAAAGAAAATCCGTTATTATTTTCTTTGAAAGGAATGCGAGCCAAAGAAGCCACTGCAAAGGCACGAAGGCCAGTATGGTATTCTGCCAACTTCATCCCTAAAAGTAAATTTTGCGCTTTTGTCAAAACGATATTTCCGATAAATTTATATATCGGCATACCGCCTTTCAGCGCTAATTTTTTTTCCATCATGCGCGATCCAAGCATCACATCAACTTTATCTTCCATAATCGGATTTACGATTCTTGGAATTAATGTTGGCGAATATTGACCGTCGCCGTGAATTAGAGCCACAATGTCAAAACCATTTTTAATCGCGTAATCATAACCAAATTTTTGATTACCGCCATAACCTAAATTTTTTTCCTGAGTTATCAATTTAATCTGTTTTTCAGGATTTTCCCGCATAAATTTTTGTACTATTTGCGAAGTTTCATCGCCCGAAGCGTCGTCACTCACCAACACTTCATGATTTTTGTAATCAGCGTAAGGAATCTGCTCCAGCACTGATCTGATATGCATCGTCGCTTTATAAGCCACAACATAAATCAATAATTTTTTTTCGCTCATTTTGAGTAAACCTCTTTTTCAAATTGCCTAGCGTCGACAAAATTTTTATTAAGGATTTCTTCTCTCACAAATTTTGGGGTAAAGCTGAAAAACACAATTTCTCTGCCACACATAAAAGCAGAATCTTTAAAATAAAATTTATCCAAAACTTGATTGGAGCGATGGATCGCGAAGCCAATTTCATAGCCTTCCCGCCATATTTTATAATGAGTTTTGTCTTGCTCATTCATAAAAGGATTTTTTGGCTGCGGAATTAACTGCGGATGAAATCTTCTGGTTAAGTAATCGATGTTAGCACCGATGTCAAAAAAAGTGAAAGATCTAATTTGATTGAATTGACCTTGCGATTTTAGCTCGGCAAAAAGGTCGTTAAAAAATAATTTATATTCCTGAAGGTTCTCGGTAATTGATCTTTCTCGCGGCGGCAAAGCTGTAAAATAAATCGTGCGGCTGGCATTTTCAAATTTTCCAAGATTGGGAGTCAAAATTTTAAAATGCCCTTCATCGCCATATTGCCAACGCAAATACCAAATATTTCGCACTAAAGTTACAAAAATATTTTGCGCAGAATCTTGCGCGCTAAGTTTACTTTCAAGCAAAGTGCGATCAGATTTTTTTATACTAAATTCCGTACAATTTGGATTTATATTTCGAAAAACATTACGTTTGACGACATAGTACGAAGCCATAAAAACAAAGGACAAAACCGCTGTAATTTGTAAAAGCGATGCCAAATATTTTTGCTTATCTTGCCAGTCTTCCTGCCAAGATTTTACAAAAAAACTAACGCAAATTTGAATGAAATAACCATAAGTAATTGCCAACGAAAGGAATAGAAACAGGTTGTTGCGATGAGTTCCAGTAAATGGATAAAATCTAAAATAATCAGCCAAAGAAACTGCAACAAGTGGCGCAAAAGCTAAAATCAACAACTTGTAGCGCTTGGCTCTAATCAAGGCGATTGGCGCGATGAAGAAAGATAGAAATGATATTAGCGTGATAATTTGAGTCACTGAATCTTTGACTTCCGCACCAATGGGAAACCACATAAAAAGCGTCATGTAATTCATCAGATAATCCATGAAACCGCCGCGAGTAAAAATCGAAGGAATGCCCTGAAATCCATAAATATTTTTTAGAATTATGGAATAGCTACCAACCAACAACACAATAACTGCCTGCATCGCGGCGATAATTAAAAAATCTCGGCGGTTTTTTTCTCGCAAAACATGAAGCAATAAAATTAATCCCAAAGCCGATACGACAAAAATCGCAGCGTGGTTTAATTCAATGGCAGCAAGGCAAGTTAAGAAATAATAAATCAGATATTTGCGATGTTTCTTCTGGCAAAATCGATAAGAAAAAATCGCCGCCCAAGTCAGCGCCAACATCATCATTGAATAAGCGCGGATCGTAACACTGATCGATAGCGGCATCGCGCCAAAAGCGAAAAGAAAAGCTAAAAAATATCCAGCAGTACGACCAATATAAAGCCTTCCAAAAACATATATCGAAGGAATTAAAAACAGTCCGGCGGCGATTCCAACCATGCGCAACCACAAATCATTGTGACTGATTTTCAGCGCCAAATGCCAGATCATAAAAGATAATGGCGGATGAACTTCCTGCGCAAAATTAAATTTAATTAAGTCCCACAAATTATCCTGATTGGCGACAACCAAATGCCACAATTCATCATCGTTAAAATCATATTCATTAAGTCCCCAAAGCCTTACGAATGAAGCGCCAGCGATGATGATTAAAAACGTTGCAACTGAAATTGGTAAAAATTTTTTACAAAAATTCATCTATAAACCGCGCCTCTCTTTTTCAAATGCTCGACCATTGATAAATTCTTTGTCGATAAATTCTTGCTTGGCGAATTTTGGCGTGAAGCTGAAAATTAAAATTTCACGGCCGCGAGAAAAACTGGTGTCGCGGAAATAAAATTTATCCAAAACCTCTTTCGAAGAATGGATCGCCCATCCAATATTATAGCCTTCCTGCCAGTAGGTGTATTGCATTTTGTCTTCAAAAGCAGGAAACGGAATTTGTTTGCGAGGAATTAAATCGGGATGAAATTTCATGGTTAAATAATCGATTCCCAAACCCAAATCGAAGAAGGTGAAAGACTTAATTTCATTCAATCGACCTTGTGATTTTAACTCAGCAAAAAGGTCGGTAAAAAATAATTTATATTCCAACATATCAACATTTGTTGAATATTCGCGAGCTGGGAAAGCGTTCAAATAAAGGGCTATTTCGTCACTTTCAAATTTCGCCAGATGATCGGTTAAAATTTTTATGCGACCTTTATTGCCATATTTGTAACGGAAATACCAAGAATTTTTTGCAGCAGTTACAAAAACATTGCTGGGAATATTTTTCTTCGTAAGCATTTCATCCGCCATTTTCATATCCGACTTGGTGATAGTAAATTCAAGGCATGATGGCCACGTCTTTCGAAAAGAATCGTGACCGATAACATAAATCGTGAAGAAAATTGTCGCGATTAAAGTGGCGGAAATTTGCAAAAAAGCGGTGAGTTTTTGGCGATTTTTTAGCCATTTTTCTTCGTAAAATTTTGCTAAAAAATTGAAAAGAATCTGCGCAAAATAAGCGTAAGAAATCAGCACCGAAAACAACAAAAATAAATTGTTGCGCGGCGAAGGCGAGAACGGATAAACCCTGCAATAATCAGTGACAATCACTACTGCGAAAGGCAAATAAACCAATTGTAAAAGCGCCCATTTTTTAGCACGAATCAAAGCGATCGGTGTGACAAAAAGTGTCAAAACCGCTATTAAAGAAAATATTCCAGCGAAAAAATCTTTGATTTCCGAACCAATCGGAAACCAGAAAAACAACTGCATGTAAGTTGTTGGATAATAAATCGGATCAGAAAAAGAAGCGTAGAATCCAGGTATCACGCCACTAAATCCATAAATACGAGTCACAACCAGAGCATACCCCGCCACCAGTATCCCTAAAATTCCATGAATCGCCGAAACTAAAATAAAATCTCTTTTGTTTTTTTCCTGCAAAGTTTGGATGAATAAAATCAAGCCCAAAGATAAAATTGTTAAAGCCGCAGAATGGCTTAACTCAACGGCGATAAGCGTTGCAATAAAATAGTAAATCAGATTTTTATCTCTTTTTGCAGCGTCACCAAATCTATATCGATGAATAAAAATCGCCGCCCAAACCAGTACCAACATCAATAAAGAGTAAGCGCGAATTGTGGTGCTGGTTGCAATTGGCACAGAACCAAAAGCAAAAAGAAAAGCTAAAAAATATCCAGCAGCTTTGCCAATGTAAGCGCGACCAAAAATATAAGCGGAAGGAATCAATAAAATTCCTGGAATTACCGACGACATCCTAAGCCACAAATCGTTGCGACTAATTTCTAACATGTAATGCCAAATGATGTAGGACAAAGGCGGATGGACTTCTTCGCGAAAATTATATTTAATGACATCAAGCAAACTATCTTGATTAGCGACCACCAAATGCCAAATTTCATCGTCGTTAAAATCAAAATTGTTTAAACCCCAAAACCTTACGAATAAAGCACCGACAGCAATGATTGAAAAAATAATCAGAGCAGTCAGCGAAATTTCGCGCAGGTAATTTTGTACAGAATTTTTGAGTCTTAACATTTTTAAAATAGAAATTGACGAAAGGAATGATCTCTAAAACTTTATAGCAAATCATTTTAAAATCATAAAAAAATTTCAATTTATGTTCTTGAAAAAACTTACAGAATCAGAGGCTAACGTCCTTTTACACAAAGGAACCGAGGCGCCATTTAGCGGAGAATTTTTTGAAAATAACCGCGCTGGAAAATATTTGTGCAAGCAGTGTTCAGCGGAACTTTTTTTGAGCACCGATCAGTTTGATTCGGGTTGTGGCTGGCCTAGTTTTGATGATGAAATTTCAGATTCAGTAAAAAAAATTATTGATGCCGATAGATGCAGAACCGAAATTTTATGCAAAAAATGTGACGGACATTTAGGTCATATTTTTCATGGCGAAGGCTTCACTACCAAAGATGTGCGCTATTGTGTAAATTCGATTTCGCTAGATTTTATTGCAGAAAAATTCGACGAGAATTTTGAAAAAGCATTTTTTGCCGCAGGATGTTTTTGGGGTGTAGAATATTTTTTTAAAAATGCCAAAGGTGTAAAATCGGCACTTTCAGGCTATATTGGCGGCTTGAAAGAAAATCCAACTTATGAAGAGGTTTGCACAAAAACCACCGGACATATTGAGGCGGTGGAAGTGATTTTTGATCGCAGAGAAACTAATTTTGAAACTTTAACAAAATTATTTTTTGAAATTCATAATCCCGAACAAACCGATGGACAAGGCCCAGACAAAGGGCCGCAATATCTTTCAGCAATTTTTTACACTGACAAAGAACAAAAAAATATCGCCGAAAAATTGATTAAAATTCTTGAAAAAAAAGGAATGAAGATCGCGACAAAATTATTACCTGTCGAAAAATTTTGGACTGCCGAACTTTATCACCAAGGTTATTACACCAAAAATGGTAAGATGCCTTATTGTCATGGTCGTACAAAGAGGTTTTGATATATAAAATTATAAATCGAAGAACAAAAACTCCGAATTTTCTTCAGCAATTATTTTAATTTCTTTTTCATCTTGAATCGCTGCTGCATCCCCACTTTCAATGGTTTTACCGTTCACTAAAATTTTTCCTGAAATCATTTGAATCCAAATTTTAGATTTTAAATTTGGAATAAATTCGAAATTTCTTCCCGCCGCAAATTTACCCAAAAAAATTTCAGCATCTTGATTTATTTGAATTGATCCATCGCGTCTTGATCCAGAAACCACAAGCACAAAATCACCATTTTTAAAATTTTCAGCAAACGATTTCTGATCGTAGCGCGGCTTTATTTCTTTTGCTTTTGGTAAAATCCAGATTTGCAAAAGATGTGTTTTACGCTCTTTTTCATGATTAAATTCTGAATGAAAAACTCCTGTTCCGGCACTCATAATTTGAACCTCTCCAGGTAAAATTGTTGAACTATTTCCCATCGAATCTTTATGAGAAAGTGCGCCAGAAATTACATAAGTTATAATTTCCATATTATTGTGCGGATGCTCGCCAAATCCCATTTGCGGAGCAATGAAGTCTTCGTTGATCACCCGCAAATTTCCAAAATGCATGTGTTTTGGATCATAATAATTGGCGAAAGAGAATGTGTGAAATGATTTTAGCCAACCATGATTCGCAAAACCCCTTTGATCAGATTTTCTGATTATAATCATAAAATTTTTGTAAAAAAATTTGGAGGCTTAGAGCCTGTTGTCAAATTCACAACCCGCAAAAATTCCTCACCATATTTCTTAACTTTCGCTTCACCAACTCCACTAATTTTTGTCATCTCGTCTAAAGATTTTGGCAGAATTTTTACCATTTCAATCAAGGTTTTATCGTGAAATACAATGTAAGGTGGAAGGTTCTGAGCCTTAGCTATTTCTAGTCTCTTCGCTTTCAGATTTGCAAATAATTCATTTTCGAAATCACCTTCGAGTGCAAAAAGAATTTTGGTTTTCAATTTGCCATTCAAGCTTTCGGATTTTTTATTTTTGACTTTCGCTGCCATTTTGCGCATCAGAATTTTTTCCTTACTTTGCAAAAATTTTCTTCCTGCATCAGTAATTTTAAGACCGCCAAAGCCTTCAATATCAACCTTTAAGAGGTTTGTTGCAATTAATTGACGGAAGATTCCTTGCCACTCAACTTTGCTAAATTCTTTACCGATTCCAAAAGTACTAACTTGATCGTGACCAAAATTTTTCATGCGATCGTCCGCACTTCCAAGCAAAACATCGATCAAATATCCAACACCAAATCTTTGTTCGGTGCGAAAAACGCAGGAAATTGCTTTTTGTGCGGCAACAGTAGCATCAAAGGTTTCAGGCTTATTTAAACAATTATCGCAATTGCCGCACGGATCACTTTTGTCACCAAAATATTCGAGTAAAATTTGGCGGCGACAAGTTGAAGCTTCGCAAAGCCCAAGCAAAGAATTTAATTTTTGATGTTCGATTCTTTTTTGATTTTCTGGCGCTTGCGACTCTTCGATAAAATTTCGCTGCATTGCCACATCCGCCAATCCGTAAGACATCCAAGCATTTGCTGGCAAACCGTCGCGACCCGCCCTTCCAGTTTCTTGATAATAGGATTCGATATTTTTGGGAATATTTAAATGCGCCACAAAACGCACATCAGGCTTATCAATTCCCATCCCGAAAGCGATTGTCGCCACCATAATTACACCGTCGCGCAGCAAAAATTTTTCTTGATTTTTGCGACGCATTTCCGGCGTCATAGATCCGTGATAAGCAAAGGCGTTGTAGCCTTCGTCTTTGAGCCACGCCGCAATTTCTTCGGTGCTTTTACGCGACAAACAATAAATAATTCCGCTGTCATTTTGGTGATTTTCTTTGATGAAATCGAGCAGCTGTTTTTTGCTATTTTGACGCTCAACAATTGAATAGGTAATATTGGGACGATCAAACCCAGCAACGAAAATTTTGGCGTCTTCTAACGCCAAACGCTCAATAATATCTTTTCTGGTTGGGGTGTCTGCTGTAGCAGTCAGAGCTATTCGCGGCACTTTGGGGAATTTTTGTGCAAGAATTTTTAATTCCGTATAAACAGGGCGAAAATCATGTCCCCATTGCGAAACACAATGAGCTTCATCAATGGCAAAGAGCGAAATTTTAACTTGCTCCAGCGATTCTAAAAATTCTGGCATCAGTAACCGCTCTGGTGCTACGTAGAGCAAATCAAGATGGCAATCGCGAATAAGATTTTTTATTTCACGAACTTCTTCGAAGCTCATCGAAGAATTGATCGCCGCCGCACTTACTCCTGCCTGATTTAGGGCACTTACTTGATCTTGCATCAAAGCAATTAGCGGCGAAATCACAATCGCCAAACCATCCAAATATAACGCCGGAATTTGATAACAAAGAGATTTGCCGCCGCCAGTTGGCATCAGCACAAAACAGCTTTTACCAGAAATTATTTCAGCAATAATTTCTTCCTGATTTCCGCGAAATTTATCGTAGCCAAAAACTCTTTTTAAGATTTGTTTGGGCGATGATTTGGACATTTCAAAAACCAATTAACGATCGCCACTACCACCTTTTTTGATACTTGATTGGGCGCTAGATTTTTTAACGCCAGCATTGCCAGAAATTAACATTCCACCTTTTTTACCTTTGCCACCGCCTCTTGTATTATGAGGATCGGCAACGAATGGGGAAAGTTTTTTTACTGGCTTAAATTCTGGAATTTTTTTGTCGTTTGTAGTCATGTTTTTTACTTTTTATTTTGAAAAATCATTTTGATTGTGATCGCAAAACGCCAATCATCAATCTTTTTATGGGTCATTTTTTTCGTATTAATGCCACCTCTAAAAATTGGATTTCTCGAGGAATTTTGTTGTCAGATAAACTTACCAAGAAAGGCAATTTTTGGAGGCGTCTTTAAACAGATTCTCCCGCAGCTTTTCCTGAGGCCCATGCCCACTGAAAATTAAAGCCGCCAAGCCAACCCGTCACATCTAAAACTTCGCCGATAAAAAATAAATTTGGTATTTTTTTGCTTTCAAAATTTTTGGAAGAAATTTCATTTGTATCAACGCCGCCCAATGTAACTTCAGCTTTGGAAAAACCTTCAGTTCCGCTTGGTTCAACGTTCCAGCGATTTATCGTATCAGCAATTTCTTTAATTTTTTGATTAGAAAGATCAGCAATATTTCCACTGTGATTCGCTTGAATCGCTAAATAATTAGCCAAACTTTTTGGCAAAAACTGCGCGATAAAATTTTGCAATTCTTGCTTTGGTTTTAATTTTTTTTCATCAATTAGCCGCGCAAAAATATCAATTTCTGGCGCTAAATTTATGACAATTTTTTCGCCATGTTTTAAGTAAGAAGAAATCTGCAAAATTGCTGGTCCACTGATTCCGCGATGGGTAAATAAAATCGCTTCGCGGAAATTTATTTTGCCCACACTAACAATTGCATCGACAGCAACGCCAGAAAGATTTTTGGTTTGCGCCAAAAGTTTTTCCTCAAAAGTTAGTGGAACTAAAGCTGGAATTGGCTGAATAATTTTCAAACCAAATTGTCGCGCTACGTCATATCCAAAGCCAGTCGCGCCCATTTTTGGAATTGAAAGCCCTCCAGTTGCGATCACCAAAGATTGACATTGCACCAAATCATTTTCGATTTTTAATTCGAATAATTCAGAAGTTTTTTTGATGTCATTAGCCTTACTCTCAAGCCTGATCTCAACATTTCCTTGCGCACATTCATTTAACAACATTGAAACAATTTGTTTCGAAGAAATATCGCAAAAAAGTTGTCCTAAAGTTTTTTCGTGGAAAGCGATTTCGTGTTTTTTTACTAGATTTATGAAGTCATTTGAAGTGAAGCGCTTCAGGGCTGAAACACAAAAATGAGGATTTTTTGAAATGAAGTTTTTCTCACTAACAAGAAGATTAGTGAAGTTGCATCTGCCGCCACCAGAAATTCTGATTTTTTCGCCAACCACTTTGGCGTGATCAATCAACAAAACTTTTAAACCACGCTTACCTGCAGTTGCTGCACACATTAACCCCGCAGCTCCCGCGCCAATAATTACAACATCAAATTTTTTGGCATTATACACCAAAAACCTGCTTAAAAATGTGATCGATATTTTTGGTGTGATAAGTGATGTCGAAAATTTCTGTCAATTTTTTGTCGCTTAATTTTGACGAAACTTCTTTGTCTGATTTTAACAATTCTAAGAAACTATTTGATTCTCCTGCCCAAATTTTCATGGCGTTGGTTTGCACGATTTTGTAGGCGTCTTCACGACTTATTCCAGCTTCTTCGATCAAAGTTAAGAGTACACGTTGCGAAAAAACTAAACCGCCTAATTTGTCGAGATTGCGCTGCATGTTTTTTTCGTGAACAACCAAATTTTCAACCAAACCAACTAAACGATTAAGCGCAAAATCCAGGGTTACCGTGGCATCTGGCGCGATCATTCTTTCAACCGAAGAGTGCGAAATGTCGCGCTCGTGCCAACTTCCAACATTTTCCATCGCTGGAACGACTGCACTGCGAACCATGCGTGCCAAGCCTGTAAGATTTTCACTTAAAACTGGATTGCGTTTGTGCGGCATTGCAGAAGAACCTTTTTGGCCTTTAGAAAAAAACTCTTCAGCTTCCAAAACTTCAGTTCTTTGCAAATGCCTGATCTCGATTGCAAGATTTTCAATTGACGAAGCGATCACGCCTAAACATGCGAAAAAGGCGGCGTGGCGATCTCTTGGAATAATTTGACTCGAAACCGATTCTTCATCCAAACCTAATTTTTCGGCGACATATTTTTGCACAAATGGATCAACATTGGCAAAAGTTCCAACCGCGCCAGAAATTGCACAAACTGAAATTTCTTTTTTCGCAACTTTCAAACGCGCGAGGTTTCTTTCGAATTCGGCGTAAAAGCGCGCCAATTTTAAACCAAAAGTTACTGGCTCAGCATGAATGCCATGCGAGCGGCCAACACAAACTGTATTTTTATGTTCAAAAGCGCGTTTTTTGATCGCAGCTAAAAGTCTTTCTAAATCGTTAATTAAGATGTCAGAGGCTTGAGAAAGTTGCGCCGAAAGACAAGTGTCAAGAACGTCGGAACTGGTCATTCCTAAATGAATGAAGCGAGAATTTTCGCCGACTAATTCTGCCAAATGAGTTAAAAATGCGATGACGTCGTGCTTGGTAACTGACTCAATTTCATCAACGCGCACCGCATCAAACTTGCCTCCAGCTTTTTTAAAATTTTCGCGAATACGATTGGCGCTGCCTTTTGGCGCGATTTTTAATATTTCTAAAGCTTCAAGAGCGTAGATTTCTATGTCGAACCAAATTTGGTATTTATTTTCCTGCGACCAAATTGCAGTCATTTCAGGACGAGAGTAGCGGAGGATCATGAGAATTATAAAATAAATTTAGAAAGATCGGTCTTGCTGGAAATTAGATCACCAAGATGATCATCAACATATTTGGCATTGATTGTAACTTTGCTTTTAGCCTTCATTTCCGTGGCGTCAAAGCTGATCTCTTCAAGAATTTTTTCGAGCATGGTGTGTAAGCGGCGCGCACCGATATTTTCAACTTCGGCGTTCACTTTGTGAGCGATTTTAGCGATTTGATTTACGCCATCTTCAGTAAAAATAAGCTGGACATTTTCGACGCCAATTAAAGCAACATATTGTTTGATTAAGCTTGATTCTGGTTCGTTTAGAATGCGCACCAAATCTGCTTCGGTAAGCGGTTTTAATTGGACGCGAATTGGAAAACGACCTTGCAATTCTGGAAGTAAATCTGACGGTTTTGCTGCGTGAAATGCACCCGACGCTACAAATAAAATGTGATCGGTTTTGACCAAACCATATTTGGTACTGATTGTTGTGCCTTCAACCAACGGCAACAAATCACGCTGAACGCCTTCGCGACTGACATCGGTTCCAGAACCTTTCATGCCATTTCGCGCGCAGATTTTGTCGATCTCGTCGATAAAAACAATGCCGTCATTTTCAACGGATTTCAGAGCATTTTTGACGATTTTATCTTCGTCGATCATTTTTTCCGACTCTTCGTCAATCAAGGTTTTGAGAGCATCTTCAACGCTCATTCGAACTTTTTTTACCTTATCGCCGCCAATTGCTTTTCCGATCATTTCGCTGATATTAATCATACCAACATGACCACCTGGAACTTCAAATCCGCTGGCGAAAGAACTGCCCGAATCAGCTATTTCAATTTCAACTTCACGATCGTTGATCTCGTTTTTATCGAGCATTTGCGAGAATTTTTCTTTAGTTTCATCGGTCGCCGATTCGCCAACCAAACTTTTTAAAATTTTCTTTTTAGCATTTTTTTCGGCCTTTTCGTAAACTTCTTTTTTCTTTTCATTTTTTGAAGTTTTAATCGCCATTTCAACTAAGTCGCGAATAATAGAATCAACATCGCGACCCACATATCCAACTTCTGTAAATTTTGTTGCTTCAACTTTAATGAACGGCGCGTTGGCTAATTTAGCCAGTCGACGGGCGATTTCAGTTTTTCCCACACCAGTTGGACCCGCCATTAAAATATTTTTGGGAACAATTTCTTCGCGTAGCGGACTTTCCACCATCTTGCGGCGATAACGATTACGAAGCGCAATTGCCATCGCTTTTTTAGCATCAACTTGGCCAACAATATAGCGATTAAGTTCTTCGACTATTTGTTTGGGAGTAAGGCCCATCATTTGAGAATTTTGCGCAGAAAGAGGAGCTGAATTTTTAAGATTTTTCGTCATTGGAGATTTGTTTATTAGACGTGTTTTTTGATCCGTTATATGTAGCGGCATTTAGAAAAAATACCAGTAGCAACACCACCAAACTTGTAAAAAAAATTATCAGAAAAAATTTCATAAATGCGACAAGACTTCAACGATCGAATTTTGAATCTCTTCGATTCCATAGCCTTTCGAGCTGCTGGTGGCAATTATTGCAGGATGAGCTGCTGGCCATTTTAAAACTTCGGCAGCAATTTTTTCCTGAGATTTTTTTAATTCTTCGCGATTGAGCTTGTCGGTTTTGGTCAAGATAACTTGGAAAGAAACTGCCACAGCATTTAAAATATTCACCATGTCGCGATCTGATTCTTTCAAGCCTTTAATCGGATCAATCAGCAAAAATAAACGCTTTAGATTTGAACGCTTGGTCAAATATTCCAAACCAGTTTTTTGCCAATGTTCAATATTTTTGCTTTTGGCTTTGGCGAATCCGTATCCAGGCATGTCAACCAAGACAAAACCTTGCGAAAAACTTTGAGTAAATCCGTCAGCAATTTTGAAGAAATTTAATTGGCGAGTTCGCCCCGGAGTTGTTGAAACGATGGCAATTTTTCTGCCGACGATAGCATTAATCAAACTGGATTTTCCAACGTTGGAAGCGCCGATAAAAGCAATCTCAGGCTGCGAAGATTGGGGAGCTTGAGCGTAAGTATGTGCACCCAAAATAAATTCGCACTGCCCGTTAAAAATTTTTTTGGGATCTAATTTTTTCATTATTTGTTTTCTAAATATTCGATCATTTTGGCAGCGATGTCGATGCCCGTAGCGTTTTCAATTCCTTCCAATCCCGGCGATGAGTTAACTTCTAAAAGTTTTGGACCAGAATTAGAGCGCACCATATCTACACCTGCAACCTCTAAACCAATAACTTTTGCCGCCTTGATAGCTAAATCACGCTCTTCGTCACTAACTTCGATCGCTCGCGCCGTGGCTCCCAAATGAATATTAGCGCGAAATTCACCTTCTTGCGCCACGCGTTCCATCGATGCAACCACGCGCCCTCCAACTACAAAACATCTGATGTCTTGGCCTTTTGATTCTTTAATATAATGCTGAACCAGAATATCAGCCTTCAAGCTGCGAAAGGCGTTGATTACACTTTCAGCAGCCTTGTTTGTATCAGCCAAAACTACGCCGACACCTTTTGTGCCTTCAAGCAATTTAATCACTAACGGCGCGCTGCCAACTAATTTAATCAGATCTTTAGTATCGTAAGATGAATTAGCAAAACTAGTTACAGGCACGTTCAAACCGTGCTGCGCCGCGATTTGCAAAGTGTGAAGTTTGTCGCGCGATTTAGTAATCGCGTCCGAACCGTTTAAACATTTTACGCCCAAAACTTCAAATTGCCGCACAATTGAAGTGCCGTAGAAAGTAAGTGCAGGCTTGATGCGCGGAATCACACAATCAGTATTTTCAAGTTTTTTTCCTTCGTCATAAAAAATTTCGCAAGAGTTTGGCGCCACTTTTATGTAGCATCCGCCAACATTTACAAAATGAACTTCATGACCACGAACTTGCGCCGCCTCAAGAATACGTTGATTGGAATAAAGATTGGGATTTGAAGCTAAAACTATAATTTTCATAATTTATTTTATAATTTCCTGGGATCGATACAGGAATTAGTGGCGCGGTAAAATTTTAAAATTTCGTTCTTTTTTGGCTTACCTTGCAAAAACGATTTTGAAGGGTCGACTAACATTTTGGCTTGCTTAATTGCGTCACGTCCAAGCAACATCCGAAATGTCATGGTATCGCGATTGGCAAGGGTTAAATCGATTCTAATTTTCTTGTCACCAATCCGTAAATCAGATTTAATTACGAATCTTTTTTCCTTTTTGCCGCCAGAATCTGAAACCATTCTTTGGTCGATAATCCGCGCCACACAAGTGCGCACCATTTTTTTATTTTTTTGCAAAGGATGAATGTCAAATTTCACATATTCGACATCTTCAATGTAAAAACTTTCAATATTGAAAGCATGAAGAGATGAAGTTTTTGCGCCAGTATCAATCTTACCCTTAATTGCTGGAAGACTAAGACAATCAAGGCCAAACCACTCTTTCCAACCGATAGTTTTCGTTGTTTTTTTCATTCTTTCGCAATCAATTTTTTTACAACCTCTAAATCTTCAGAAGTATCAACTGAGAGCGGATGAGCATCAACAATTTTTACAAAAATCTTTAAATCATTTTCGAGAGCACGAAGTTGTTCAAGGCTTTCGCGATGCTCTAATATTGATGGCGCAAGGTTAACAAATTTTTCTAAAGCTGCACTTTTGTAAGCATAAATTCCGATATGATGGTAATAATTTCCGGAATTATTTTTTGAAAATGGAATCGGGCAACGCGAGAAATAAAGGGCTTGTCCCAAATCTTCTTCACGAAAAGCAATGGCGATTTTTACAACATTTGGATTGGTAATTTCTGCTTCATTTTTGATTTTTGAAGCCACAGTTGCGATATCACAATCGTGCTCTAAAGCTGCTTTGGCAGCAGCGCGGATAACTTGCGGATCGATATTTGGTAAGTCGCCTTGTAAGTTAATAATTACTTCAAATTCGTCGCCATGAAATTTTTTGTAAGCGGCGTAAATGCGGTCAGTTCCTGATGGCAAGTTTGGATCGGTTATTAAAAACTTGCCGCCGAATTTTTTTACTTCTGCAGCAATTTCTTCGCCGTCGCAAGCAATTACAACATCGCCCAAATTAGCTGCCAGAGCTTGTTCATAGACTCTTTGAATCATGGTTTTTCCACAAATATCTGCCAAAGGTTTGTTTGGTAAACGCGTTGACGCAAGACGCACCGGAATGATGGTCAAAACTTTATTTTTCATTTTATCAGAAATTTTGTTGATGGTTTGCAGCTTAGATAAATGCCGCTCTCAAAGATTTCTACAAATTTGTTGCATTTTTAAGATTCTTGCTTTTAATGCGCCGCTCCTTTGTTTCAGAAGGATTTAGCACCACACTCTTAAAATCCGAATCAAATAAGTTTTTATTTGAGCACGTAGCTCAGTCGGTAGAGCACCTGACTTTTAATTAGGTTGTCGTTGGTTCGATTCCAACCGTGCTCACCAAAAAAAGCCGCATTTCCGTTAAAAGAAATGCGGCTTTTTTATTGCCCAGAACTTCCCGCCAGTTTCCCAGCGAGCGCCTTATACCAAGTTGCATTCGAAACATGAAAAATAGCTGCAAAATTTTGGTAAATTTGCGGCTATTTTTCATGTTTCGAAGCAACTTGGTATTACTTACTGCTTATCTTTTGCTCTACTTACTATCGATCTTTTGCCGCCAGATTGCTTTTGAAAAACATGTAGAATTTTTTCTGCATCTTCAAATGGAACAGCAAAAAACGAGAAAGAATCAAAAATCTTCACATCGTCGATACGACGTTGATCGACGCGAGTTTCGTTTTGAATAAAATCAACCAATTTTCTTGGATCCATATTGTCGTTACGACCACGAGCGATGAATAAACGCGCTGTTCCCTTGCGATCAACATAATCTCTTTTGTCTTGGTTGCCAATTGGCCTGTAACCACTCATGCCGCGATCATCGTAGTGAAAATCTTTATTCTTTTTATACGCGCCGATGTCGTTGATTTCGCTGTAACTTCTTTCATTCAATTCGTCTTTGAAGGCTAATTTCAACAAGGCGGCAATTGCAATTGTTGGGTCGGTACTTTCTCGCAAAATATCTGCAGCGATAGCTTCTAAATCAGAAAATTTTCCATCAGCGATAATTGATGCGATCGAGCTTTTGATGCGCTGTTTCTTGCTATCAATCACATCAGAAACATTGGGAACTTTTTGTTTAGTGATTGTGGCATTAGCAACTTTTTGGATTGAAACCAATTTACGATATTCTGAAGGCGTGATTAGAGTCACAGCAATTCCAGTCTTACCAGCTCTGCCTGTACGACCAATTCTGTGCACATAACTTTCAGGATCTTGTGGCAAAGAATAATTAATAACGTGAGTCAAGTTATCGACGTCAATTCCGCGCGCCGCAACGTCGGTTGCAACTAAAACGGTAATTTTTTTAGAACGGAATTTTTGCAAAACCTTTTCGCGCTGACCCTGCGACAAATCGCCGTGAATCGCTTCAGCTCTGCATCCGCGATTTAATAATTTGTGAGAAATTTCATCGGCGTCAACTTTGGTGCGAGTAAAAACCATGCCGTAGAAGCTTTCTTCAACATCGATAATTCGAAAAAGTGCTTCGAATTTATCAGACTGCGCAACTTCGAAATAAATTTGCTGAATGTTGTTACGAGTGATTTCGTTATTTGCTGCCGCAATAACTTCATAATCATTCATGTATTGCTTTGCCAAACGCTCGATATGAGATGGCATTGTCGCCGAAAAAAGAACGGTACGACGTTGTTTTGGAGCGGCTTTCAAGATTGATTCAATATCGTCGATAAAGCCCATATTCAACATTTCGTCAGCCTCATCCAAAACAATGTAAGAAACTTTTGAGATGTCTAAAGTTTTGCGTTCCAAGTGATCAAGAATTCTTCCTGGAGTTCCAACAACAATGTCAACGCCGCGTTTTAAACGATCAATTTGGCGTTCAATTGGCTGACCGCCGTAAACTGCCAAAATACGAGTTTTGTGCTCTTCAGCCAAAGAGCTTAATTCTTCAGCAACTTGGATCGCCAATTCACGAGTTGGAGCCAAAATAATGGCCTGAATTTTTTTAGAGTCAGGAACAATATTTTCGATAATCGGAATTCCGAAAGCTGCGGTTTTACCGGTTCCAGTTTGAGCTTTGCCGATTAAATCTTTTTTATTTTCGAGAAGGAAGGGGATGGTTTTAGCTTGAATTGGAGTTGGCTCTTCAAAGCCTTTTTTGTGTAAGCAATTAATCATCGCTTCAGATAAACCAAGGTCTCTGAATTTCGTTAAAGTCGTCATGTTTTTGTTTTTTGATTGGGGACAAAATGCTGCGTGATGCAGGATTTATGGGCACTGTAGCCTTATTCTTTTCAATGTCAAATTTCATTTCCAGACCAGTTTTTCTACGCGGAAATTCTGTATAAAACATGTTTGGAATTAGAATGATCGAGCAGAAATTTTGGTTAAAAGAAATCACCATTTAAGTCGCCTTTCATGCCGATTTTTTCCATCACTAAAATTGAGCGGATATTTTTTTCCGTCGCAAGCACTACAATTTTTTTAAGCCAAAATTTTCAAAACTGATTTTGGGGAAGCTTGAGCCGCTTTGTTCAAAATGACGGCGGAAGATATTGAGCATATAAAGTATGTAATTGCACGCTATTTAACTGCAATTCCCACAGCCTGCGAAATATTCTTAAAGCCATCTGCCGCAATTTTTTTGCTGAGGTCTTTTTTGATTTTCTCAACCAGTCCAAAACCTTGATAGATAAAAGCAGAATAGATTTGGATCATTGATGCACCGCATTTGATTTTTTCGTAAGCATCCTGCGCCGAAGAAATTCCACCCACGCCAATTAAAGGAATTTTTCCGCCGGTAAATTTATAGAAATTTTTTAGCACTTCATTGGATTTTAAAAATAGCGGCGCGCCACTTAATCCGCCATTTTGCGGGATATTGCTACTCTTTAAATTGAATTCACGATCAATCGTTGTGTTGCTAATAATCAAACCATCAATTTGATTTCTTAGAGCGATTTCAGCAATGGTTTCTTGCTCTGTTAAACTCAAGTCTGGCGCAACTTTAAGCAATATCGGTGTATTTTTTTTGTGAAGATTTTTTAACTCATTTTTCTTGGCAAAAATCGCACTTAAAAATAAATCGAGCTGATTTTCATTTTGCAAATCACGTAAATTTTTGGTGTTTGGTGACGAAATATTTACCGTGATATAAGTCGCTTTTTGGTAAAATTTTTCAAGCAGTGGAAGATAGTCAGAAAGAGCTTCCTCGACATCTTTATTCTTGCCAATATTTATTCCCAAAGGCACGGAAATTTTATTCAAAATTGCATCAATATTTTTTTCAAAAACTTCTGCGCCTAAATTGTTAAAACCAAGACAATTAACAATCGCAGCGTCTTTTTCTAAACGGAATATTCTGGGACGAATATTGCCCAACTGCGCTAATGGCGTCACCGTGCCATATTCAACAAATCCAAAACCGAATTTTTCTAAAGTAAGCGCCACTTCAGCATTTTTATCAAAACCAGCAGCCATGCCAACCGGACTAGCAAAATCAATGTTCCACAGCTTTTGATTTAAATTTTTATACTCACGATCAAGACAAAAAAGCGTCGCAGTTTTTGGACAAAATTTCAGAAAATTTATGGCTAAATTATGAGCAATTTCTGGATCTAATTTAAAAATTAAGGGGCGAAAAATTTGGTAGAAACTCATGAATGATTTTGTGCATTATTATCAATATTATCTTCGGTTTTTCTAGCGCCCAAAAGCAACAAACTCGTGCTTATAGCCACTATAATTAAAATAACGTCGGAAGAACGTTTTAGTAAAAAATTATCCGCCAATTTATCTTTCAAGCGCGCCTGTTTTCGGTCATTTATTTCAGAACGAACCTGCACTTTATCCACCCAATTATTGCCGTCACTTTCCATTTTTTTGCCCAAATAAAATTTTCTCACCCCAATATGAACGGGATGAGACGGCAAAATCATTGGATTCAGAAGCGCTTCAGTTTGCTTTTCGATTCTTTTATCCGAGATTGCTTGCGAGATTGTTTGGACGTTTTTTGTGACGATAAATAACGCCAAAAAAATTAATGCAAATGCCGCAAATATCAGAGGAACAAAGAGCAATGACCAACGGCTGCGCGGTTTTTGCGACTTATCAGAATCATTAAAAAAGATCGGATTGTGATTGGAAATTAAGAATAACAACACCATCGAATAAGCCACCAAAGCCAAGACCAATTCCTTAAAACTATTGTAATTGGAAATTGAAAGACTCAAAAAAAGCACCAAAACCAAATGGGCAAGGATTAGCGTGGTTACAGATGTGGTGCGGGTTTTGATTTTTAAAATAATCAAAAAACTAATCACCACAAAAACCAGTGCGACAAGAATTTTGGCGTCAAAAATCATATTTAATTAGTCTCTTAACAACTCATTAATTGAGGTTTTGGAACGAGTTTTTTCGTCAACTTTTTTGACGATTACAGCCGCGTAAAGTGAAACATTTTTGTCGCCTTTGGTTGAAGCGATATTTCCGGGAACCACGACTGAGTAAGCTGGAACGCGTCCATAAAAAATTTCACCAGTTTCGCGATCAACAATTTTTGTTGAAGCGCCAATATAAACTCCCATCGAAATTACCGAACCTTTCTCAACAATTACACCTTCAGCAATTTCAGCGCGCGCGCCGATAAAACAATCATCTTCAATAATTACAGGATTAGCTTGAAGAGGCTCTAAAACCCCGCCAATTCCAGCGCCGCCAGAAATGTGGCAATTTTTTCCAATCTGCGCACAAGATCCAACTGTCGCCCAAGCGTCAATCATCGAACCTTCATCAACATAAGCGCCAAGATTTACGAACGACGGAAGTAAAATGACATTTTTTGCGATAAAAGCTGAGTAACGCACAATTGAACCAGGAACTGCACGAAATCCAGCTTTGCGAAAATCTTCTTCATTCCATTTAGCAAATTTTAGCGGAACTTTATCGAAATAAGTTGCGCCATCGCCGCTTACAGCTTGGCCTTTGGTTAAAGAATTATCGTTCAAACGAAAAGACAACAAAATCGCTTTTTTGATCCATTGATTAACTTGCCAAATATCATTTCTTTTTTCACAAATTCTAATTTCGCCACGATCGAGCAAAGCCAATGTTTGATTGACTGCATCACGCACTTCGCCATGGGTTGATAAGTTAATTTCAGTTCTTTTTTCAAAAGCATTTTCAATGATTTGCGAGAGATTATTCGTCATTTTTTTTCTTTTTAAATAATTTGGAAAAGCGAGGAAGTTTGATAGCCAGAACTCTGGCGCTGGCGTAAGAGATTGCAAAAACAAGCAATGTAAAAAATATCACCAGTAAAACTGCGGTTAGAATATCGGTTTTAGCTTCATATCCCAACCAATTAATTGTAATTGAACCATTGTGATCAAGCATCCAAGTGATTGAAGCGGCGATGCTGACGGCAACAAATAAAAACCACAGAGTTTTTAACATATTTAGCTTAGACTTTTGAGGTGAGATAAAATTTCAAAATCGATCTTTTTTACTTCCGCATCCGCACTTAATTCGCTTAAAAAATTCACTAAAATTTCATGATAATTTTGATCTAAATTAAGCAGAGTTTCCAAGGCTTCTTGGTAGTTTTCGTTACGCAAAGCTTTTTCGGTTTTGGCGACAATTCCATCAACATCGTTGGGATTTTTTCCGTCAATTCGACGAACCACTACCAATTTAGCAAGATTATGGCGAACCTTGGCGAATAAGCCCTTATCAGCATTGCTGGTTTTGGTTGCGATAATTTCAGGAATTAAATCGGCAAAGTCTTTATTGATTTTTTTGGCATCAGCAAAATTTTTTAACAAAGCGTACAATTTAGTGATTTTATCCTGCAAATTCGAGTCAAATGTCGCCATCATTTCGAAATTTTTAAGTGCATCTTCATAAGGCGCGCCAGCTTGTAATTTTTGTCTAAAATCAATATAAGCAAAAATCATTTTGCTTAATTTTTCCTGATTTTTGTATTTAGTAAATTCAGCTTTCAGTCCTTGAGTTTGCTCTTTTAATTCATTGATTTGTTGCTGATTTTTGAGCAGCATTTTGTAAATAAATTCCGCACCTTTTTCTTGAATTTCACTCAAGGCGATATCGGCGTGCGGATCATGATTTCCACCATTTTTATATTCTTCCGCCAAATCAAAAATTTCACTTTCGATATTGTCAAATTTACCAGCTTCAGTTGTGGCGTTAAGTTTTTGCGTCTGCTTAATTTCGAAATGTCGCAAACCGAAATAGCCACAAAAAACAACCACAAACAAAATAGCTACGCGCTTCAAAGAGAATTTCTTTTTTTTGGGCGCAGTATTTTCAGAGATTTGCTGGATCTTTTCTTCAGTCATAAAATTTTTTGAGGATTGGAATTTCGTCGAAAGTTGAGGAATTTTTGAAACCGAAATTGCGTAAAGAAGAGAGAATTTTTTCGCTAAGACACAGTATTTTTGAGTCTTGGAAATATTCAAGGAGATTATATTTTTTAACCAATTCACAAAAATGTCGGGCGCTGTTTTTGGAATAAAGCAAAACAAAATCGAAATGCGATTCTTTGATGCGATCTAAAAAATTTTCTGAGAAATTTTCTTCTTCAATAATTTTATAAGAAGGAATTTTTTCAACTTCGAAACCTTGATTTTCAAGCTGGAATTTGAAGTCTAGGGTAATGATTTCGCCACAGAAATAGAGTAAAATTTCTTCAGATTTTTTGTTGGATAATTCACGATCATTCAAAATTAAATTCTTTAAATCTTCGGCAGAATTTCTTTCTGAAACGACGATATTTTTAAAACCATTGTCGGCAAAAATTTCAGCGGTTTTTTTTCCCACCGCAAAAATCTTAAGATCTTTTTTAAAACCCAAAAAATCGATGGCCTCAAAAGCAACTTCCGCGGCATTTCCGCTGGTTAAGATAATTGCCTGAATTTTTTTGTTGGCGAAATTTTTTGTTAAAAAATAGTTTTTTAGATCAATTTTTTGCACCGAAAATGTCGGCTCGATAAAAACGTGAAAACCGCTCTTTTCAAGATGTTGCGCAATTCTTTGTGCCTGATCTTTTGGTCTGGTAATTAATATTGATTGTTTCATATCTTAAGAAAGTGAAGGAAAATTTTATTGCCAAGTTAAAAAGGAAACTTATTGTGCCTGCCCTCTTCTTTTACAAAGACTTCCGAGCCGCTCTTGCCTTAACATTGAGCGCCCCACAAGTTTCGAAGACACAAATCAAAACACAAATCAAAAAGTAACATGAATATTCATGAATATCAGGCTAAAGCCCTGCTTAAAAAATTCGGCGTTAAAGTTCCTGAAGGTCACGCTGCTTTCGATATACACGAAACCGTTGAAGCTGCTAAATTATTAGAAGCAGCCGGAAATAAAGTTTTCGTTGTTAAAGCTCAAATTCATGCCGGTGGCCGCGGAAAAGGTGGCGGTGTTAAGGTTGTAAAATCAGTTGAAGAAGTAAAAGAAAAAGCCTCACAAATTTTAGGAATGACTTTGGTGACTCACCAAACTGGTCCAGAAGGTCGCTTGGTAAAAAGACTTTACGTTGAAGCTGGCTCTAACATTAAAAAAGAATATTACTTATCAGCAATCGTTGATCGCAAAGCTAAAACCATCGTGTTCATGGCCTCAACTGAAGGTGGCATGGATATTGAAGAAGTTGCTGAACATACTCCAGAAAAAATTGTTACCGTTGCGGTTGATATTGCTGCTGGAATTCAAGGATTCCACGCTCGCAAACTTGGTTTCGCTCTTGGATTTAAAGGCGATACTTTGAAAAAATTTAGCAAATTGATATTCTCACTTTACGAAGCTTTTGTTGCAACTGACGCCGCTCAAATTGAAATCAATCCACTGGTTGAAACTGTCGAAGGCGATATCGTTGCTTTGGATGCAAAATACGCTTTCGATGATAACGCTTTACACCGCCACGACGATCTCCGTGAATTACGCGATCTTGACGAAGAAGAGCCTCTTGAAATCGAAGCTTCTAAATACGATCTAAACTACGTCAAAATGGACGGCAAAATCGGCTGTATGGTTAACGGCGCTGGTCTTGCAATGGCAACAATGGATATCATCCAACTTTACGGCTCGTCTCCAGCAAACTTCCTTGACGTTGGTGGCGGCGCTACTCGCGAGAAAGTTACGGCAGCTTTTAAAATCATTCTTTCCGATCCAAATGTTAAAGGAATTTTAGTTAACATTTTCGGTGGCATCATGCGTTGCGACATTATCGCTAATGGAATTTTGGAAGCCGCCAAAGAAGTTAAACTCAGCATTCCTTTGGTTGTTAGGCTTGAAGGTACTAACGTAGAATTGGGCAAGGAAATTCTTGCCAAATCGGGCTTAGATATCATCTCAGCTTCTGATCTAGCTGATGCCGCACAAAAAATCGTTGCAGCAGTAAAATAATTTTAAACTAAAAAATTGAACAAATGTCAGTTCTAATAAATAAAAATACCAAAGTTATTTGCCAAGGTTTCACCGGAGCTCAAGGCACTTTCCACTCTGAACAAGCAGTTGCTTACGGAACTAAAATGGTTGGCGGCGTTACACCAGGAAAAGGCGGAACTATGCATTTAAACATGCCAGTTTTCGACACCGTTTTCGACGCTCGCAAAAAAACTGATGCCAACGCTTCAGTAATTTATGTTCCACCTCCGTTCGCTGCTGACGCGATTTTGGAAGCGATCGATGCCGAAATCGAATTGATCGTTTGTATCACCGAAGGCATTCCTGTTTTAGACATGGTTAAAGTTAAAAAAGCTTTAAGCGGCTCTAAATCAAGACTTATCGGACCAAACTGTCCAGGCGTTATCACTCCAGAAGAATGCAAAATCGGCATCATGCCCGGCCACATTCATAAAAAAGGTTCAATCGGTATCGTTTCGCGCTCAGGAACTTTAACTTATGAAGCAGTTCATCAAACAACTAAAGCTGGCTTGGGCCAAAGCACTTGTATCGGTATCGGTGGCGATCCAGTTAACGGAACCAACTTTATTGATTGCTTAGATATGTTTTTGTCTGACCCCGAAACTCAAGCCATGATCATGATTGGCGAAATTGGTGGATCTGATGAAGAAGAGGCTGCTGCGTTCTTAAAAGCCGAAGCTAAAAAAGGTCGTAACAAACCATGCGTTGGCTTCATCGCTGGTCGTACGGCTCCAAAAGGTCGCAGAATGGGTCACGCTGGCGCTATCATTTCTGGTGGCAAAGGTGGAGCTGAAGATAAAATCGAAGCCATGAAATCAGCTGGTATCGCCGTTTCTGACAGCCCAGCTGCACTTGGCGAAACTATGTTAAAATTGTTAAAAAGATAAAATTTTCGAGGCGATGTAAGTCGCTTCACAACACCACAAATAAAGGAGAAACTTATGGACGATCGTAAAAAAGCATTAGAAGCAGCATTTTCCCAAATCGACAAGCAGTTCGGTAAAGGATCGGCAATGAAATTTGGTTCAAAACCTGTCTTGGATATCGAAGTTATCCCAAGCGGATCTTTGGCGCTGGATTTAGCTCTTGGCGTTGGCGGATATCCGCGCGGACGTATCGTTGAAATCTACGGACCAGAATCTTCAGGCAAAACTACTCTTACTTTACACGCAATCGCCGAAGCTCAAAAAGCTGGACTTTCTTGCGCTTTCGTTGACGCTGAACACGCTTTCGATCCAGCTTATGCCAAAAATCTTGGCATTAATTTGGAAGAGCTAATTATTTCTCAACCAGATAATGGCGAAGCTGCATTGGAAATTACCGACACCTTAGTTCGCTCTGGCGCGGTTGATTTAGTTGTTATCGACTCCGTTGCTGCATTGGTTCCGCAAGTTGAGCTTGAAGGCGGTATGGCTGATAATCAAATGGGTTTACAAGCTCGTTTGATGAGTAAAGCTCTAAGAAAATTGACGTCGACAGTTTCAAAAAGCAATTCGACCATCATTTTCATCAACCAGATCAGAATGAAAATCGGCGTAATGTTTGGCTCTCCAGAAACTACATCTGGTGGAAACTCTTTGAAATTCTACGCCTCAGTTCGTTTAGATATTCGCCGCGGCACCGCCATCAAAGATCAAGAAGAAGTTCTTGGTAACGAAACACGAGTTAAAGTTGTAAAAAATAAAGTTGCTCCACCTTTTAAAACCGCAGATTTCGAAATCATCTATGGCGAAGGAATTTCGCGCATTGGCGAAGTTATCGAACTTGCTGTGAAATATGATATTTTGGAAAAATCTGGCTCTTGGTACGCTTACAAAGGTTCTAAAATCGGACAAGGTAAAGAAAATACTAAAACTTACTTAAAAGAAAATCCGAAAGTTGCTGATGAATTAGAAGTGGCTATTCGCGAAAAACTTGGGGTTGGTAAAGCTAAAAAAGCAGAAAAAAAAGCTGCTGAAGTTGTTGAAAAATCTGAGAAGAAGCGCAAAGCTGACGCTTCTTAGAAATAAAAACCGCCAATTGAGTGGAGTTTAGAACCTCTCGAGATTTTTTTCTCACGAGGTTTTAAACTCCACTCAATTGGTAGTCTTAAATGCACCCGTAGCTCAACTGGATAGAGTATCTGACTACGGATCAGAAGGTTAGAGGTTCGAATCCTCTCGGGTGCACCAAATACTGCTAATG
Source organism: uncultured Rhizobium sp. (assembly GCA_964434225.1). GTDB lineage: Bacteria > Pseudomonadota > Alphaproteobacteria > Rickettsiales > UBA1997 > UBA2645. Next base: position 27,904 of record CAYSUM010000005.1, on the reverse strand, counting down.
ATTATTGCGTGCCCAAGCCTCTTCTCACAAGTCTATATAAAAAATCCGCAACTTCCTTAAGAAATTTTTCCATTCGAAACTATTTAGCATCACCAATAGTTTTTCCTGAAACACTTGTTTCAAAAATGGATGAGCACTTTAGATCATATCAAAATCCCATAATCCCTCCAAACGACAAAACGATAGATATTGCTTTGGAAGAGATGTGGAAAGAGTTGCGACTTATAACAAAAAACAGCGACTCTGCAAAAGAAGCGAAAGAAGCTGAAGATTGTATAACAACATTGTCAGAAATTAGAACTAGCAAGGTCGTAACTGCAATTTTTTTTCCGAAATTTCCACGCAATGACACCGCTGCGATATATTTGTCAGGAATGATCGCGCGTTTTTTAAACCACACCAAAATCATCGATAACGAAAGAGAAATTGAGTCCGTAGCAAGAATCTCAAATCCAAATTCCAGCATAATCAACATACCCCCGCACCAAGATTACACGCTAGATATATCCGGAAGACATAAGGCAAAACTACTGTCAATAATCGGCATCGAAACTGACGAGAAAGTTGAAACCTACACAATTTCAGCCCAAGAAATTTGGGATAGCCTATCGCCAAAATCGCAGCAAATTCTTTCTCAACCACTCTTTGGAACAAAACCCGCATTATTTCAGAATAACCGATTCCCTCTTTTTTTTGAAGAAGATGGTCGCCTCGGATTAACCTATTGTAATTTTTATAAATACGATGGCATTGGGGAAACTTGCTCAAAAAACGAAATCAATAAAGCATTGGGCGAATTTTTTAAAACCATCGATGAACTGACAAAAACAGCAAAGGGGGTTGTAATAAAAGAGGGTTCGGCATTGATGATTTTTAACAATAACGCCATCCACGGCACAAAAATAATTCGCGCGCCCAAAGAAAAAACCAGCGGCAACCGCAGCGTTATTATAACGGCTTATACCAACATGTTAGAAAAAGAGAGAGAGCAAAACCTTCAGAATCAAGCCCCAACAAGATAATTAAGAGCTATTTTTGCCACTTCTTTTTGCGCTTCTTTTTTTGACTTCCCTTCGGCGCTAAATTCCAAATCTAAGCCTGCGATTTTTATCTTTGAGATAAAATTTGGCGAATGATCAAAACCGCCGCTTTTTTGCGTAATATATTCGGGAAGTTGTCTGGTGCGAATCTGAACCAATTCTTGCAATTGTGACACGGGATCTTTTGGCGGAGTAAGGTTTTTTTCTAAATAATCGCGCCAGAATTTCATAATAAAATTCTTCGCCGCATCATAACCAGAATCGCTATAAATCGCGCCAATCAAGGCTTCCAGAGTATTTTCTAAATTTCTTTTATTGGTTGCGCCGCCAAGATTCTTTTCACCTTTGCTGATTTTAATTACCGCATCAACACCAATTTCAATCGCAATTGCTGATAAGGTTTCACCAGAAACTAATGCGGCTTGGCGCTTAGAAAGATCGCCTTCGCTTTCCGATGTGTATTTTTTAATTAAAAAATCTCCAATTACTAAAGATAAAACTTTGTCGCCTAGAAATTCTAATCTTTGATAGTTCGGTTTATTGCGGTCTTCTTTGGAAAGACTTGGGTGAGTAAGTGCTTCATCTAATAATTTTTCATCGAAAAAATTATAATCGATTTTTTGGCAGAAATTTTTGGCATTCATTTTATTTGCGAAAACAGAGATTTTAATTTAGTCAGATTTTCTTTCGCGCTGTTGATTCTTTTCTCAAGCTGATTCTTTGACTCATCGCTAACTTTCTCGACAGGTTTTGACGTAATAAAATCGTCAAGATCAAAATTTTCCTGCGTATTTTTTTCCAATCCCAAAAGTTCGGCACTTAAAATTAAATCGAGATCTTCTTCTTTGTAATCATTTTGTTTGCGCTTTTTTAACAACTTCTGCAAACCCGCGATTGTGTAACCTTCTTCGTATAAAAACTGCTTAATTTTTTTTAAAATTTTAAGCTGCTTATTGTAATAATATCGCCTTTTTCCAGCGCCAATTTCTGGCTTAATTTGAGGAAATTTTTCTTCCCAAAATCTGATAACATGAGTTTCAATTTTGAGTTCTTTTGCCACATCACCAATTGATCTTTTGCGATCGGCACTCAAGTCGTCAGCAAGTTTTTCTAGTTCTCGGGCAATGTCATTTGGCATGATCAAGCAAAGTGTTTTTTATATTCCGCGGCCAAGTTTTTAATGACTACGCCTGAAATTGCGGTAAGTGGAACGGCAAGCAAAACTCCGACAAATCCAAACAAAACACCGAAGAAAAATAGACCAAAAATCAACCACAAAGGATGAAGTCCGATTCTTGATCCGACTAATCTTGGCGTTAAGAAATTTGATTCCACAACTTGTCCAACAAAGAAAACTAAAACAACCAAACTAATGTTTTCAAAATCAAAACCCCATTGAAATAAGGCGATGATAATTGCAGTTGTAACGCCAATCAACATTCCAACATAAGGAATAAAAACTAACATGCCCGTCATAAATCCGATTAAAAATCCAAAATTTAAACCAGTGCAACTCAGCAAGGCAGCGTAAATAATCCCAAGCATCAAACACACGTTAAATTGTCCGCGAATATAGCCTGACATGGTTTTATCAATGTCATTCATTACTTTTCTAATTTGTGCGCCGCCAGTTTTTGGCAAATATTCGTTGATCTTGCCAACCATCACATCCCAATCTTTTAGAAAATAAAAAAGCAAAATCGGCATGATAAAAATTACTGAAAAAATATCGATAATTGCCGAAGAAGAACTAATTGCGTTGCCCAACATATCTTTTGAAAGATTCAAAGCTTTAGTCGCCAATTCTTCTTTTACGGCTAAATGTGAGAAATTTTTGTCTAAAGAAAATCCTAAATTATTCAGCGCGCCAGAAATTTTTGGATAAAAATCCACGGTAAAGGTGTGAAAATATCCTGGCAAAGTATTAATAAAATCAACGGTTTGCGAATATATAACTGGAAAAATCAACAATCCGGCACTAACCAAAGTTGAGAAAAATAATCCCAAAATCAACGAAGTGGCGCGCAGGCGATTTATCTTATATTTTTTATGAAAACGATTGACCAGCGGATTTAAAAAATAAGCGATGACGATCGAACAAACAAAAGGAGTCAGCACCGATCTTACCGAATAAATCAGTAAACAAAAAACAAAAAATATAATGGCGACACAGGCGATTTTTTCTCTTAATTTCATTGTCCCAAAGATTTAAGATTTTGCGCAGTCGATTGAGAAACGATGTAAGAATTGTCGGTCTTTTTATTCAAGCTCAAACCCGCTTTGGCAAAGGCCGAAACGATGTCAGGATCAGTTCCGATATAATTCACACTAATTTTGACATAATCTTTTGAGATCGCTTCAATATTCAATTGGCTGATCAAATTGCTGCCTTCGATTTTATTTTTCATCATCGTCCAATTGCCAAAACTGTTGATCTGAACTTCAAATTTTACGGTATTGGCGGTTTTGGCGCCATTGTCATTTTGTCCACTAATTAAATATTCGATAGTTTTGTCGGCAACCTTGCCAAGTAAGGCATCATAAGCCAGACGATTAATATTTACAAAACTGAGTTTCACCTGTTTTTTCTGTAATTTTCTGATGTTTTTAACCGTGATGCTGACTTTATTTTCAATGTCGTCGAAATAGAAAAATACCAGATAAACTCCCATCACTTTATATCTGGTGAAGAGAGGCTCAAGCTGCGAATATTCAAGCTTTTCAACATTTTCCTGATTTATGATCGAGACGTTACTGATGTCGTTTTCTGGAATAACAAGTTTCTTAAGACCTTTGGCTTTCAGAGATTTTTCGACCGCAATTTTCCATTCGTTATCTTCTTCCCACAAGGCAAATTTCTGATTATCGTTCTTGGCTTTTTGTTTTAGGATCTTGATCGGAACCACTAAATAAAAGTCTTCGGCCGCCACATCTTTTTTGACCGCCTTGTCCTTCAAAAGACTTTCCACCGCATTTCTAGCAAACAAAATATTGAAAGTTGCCGAATAGTTATTTCCAGCGATTTTTTCTTCCGCAATATGTTCAGAACGCACCATATCCGAAATATCGTCAGCGCTGATGTCGTTAGCCACCGCAGTTGAAACTGAAAGACGCGATAGCAAAGTTGTAAAAGCTTCACGACGAGCATTGTTGGTGGCGACAACTTTAGAATCTCCGGCCGATTTAGCCGAAGCAGACACGGTCACGTTTGAAACCATATAAATATCTTCTTGCTGCGCTTGCGCTTGGTTTGCGTTAAAAAAAATGACCAGCGAAAAAACTAAAAAAAATATTCCTGACAGCTTTGACATAATCTAAATTGACATTGGATTTGCGGCTAATAATATGTTGTTACGTAATGGCCTTTGGTGCCACGTCTGACAACGCTTCGCACAAGTTAGTTGTTGCGAAAAAAAAATCCATTCAAATCTCTCTAAAAATGTCTTTAAGCTACAAACAAGCTGGTGTCGATATTGATGCAGGTAACGAATTAGTTAATCGCATTAAGCCTTTCGCTAAAAGCACAGCGCGCATCGGCGCCGATTCTGATCTTGGCGGATTTGGCGCACTTTTCGATCTTAAAAAATGCAATTTCAAGGATCCGGTTTTGGTTTCCTCAACCGACGGAGTTGGTACAAAATTAAAAGTTGCAATCGATTCTAATAAACACGATACGATTGGAATTGATTTAGTTGCGATGTCGGTAAATGACCTTGTGGTTCAAGGCGCCGAGCCACTTTTCTTTTTAGATTATTTTGCCTGTTCTAAACTTGAAGTCGAAGTTGCGTCCGATGTTGTTAAGGGAATTGCCGATGGCTGTAAGCTTGCAGGGTGCGCTTTAATTGGCGGCGAAACCGCTGAAATGCCCGGAATGTACAAAGCTGGAGATTACGATTTAGCTGGATTCGCAGTTGGCGCAGTTGAACGCGATCAAATTTTACCAAAACCAACTAACGCTGGCGATATTTTAATCGGCTTAAAATCAAGCGGACTTCATTCCAACGGCTATTCTTTGGCGCGCTTCATTCTCTCGCAAAATAACGTAAATTTTTCTGACAAATATTCTGAACAAAAAACCGTCGGCGAATTGCTTTTAGTTCCAACAAAAATCTATGTAAAATCTTGTTTAGCCGCGATCAAAACTGGCAAAGTTAAAGCCTTATCGCACATTACTGGTGGGGGCTTAACTGAAAATCTTCCTCGCGTTTTATCAAAAAATGTTACACCAAAAATTGATTATAATTCTTGGAAAAGACCAGAAATTTTTGACTATTTACAAAAGCTTGGAAACGTCACAGAAGAAGAAATGCATCGCACTTTCAACTGCGGAATTGGCATGGTTTTAGTGGTCGCAAAAGGCGATGAAGAAGAAGTAAAATCTGTTCTGCAAAATGCTGGTGAAGAAGTTTTTATCATCGGAGAATTAGTTTAAAATATGATCGATCGCAAAATTTCAGTTCATTTACAAAATTTCCCTGACGTTGCTTTTTTACCTGACGAAAAAGAATTGGTCGCTGATATGGATTTAGTGCGCAGCCTTTGTTCTGTAGCTCTTTCAATTCGCGACAATAAAAATCTTCGTGTGCGTTTGCCGTTAAATAAAATGATCGTAATTGGCAAAAATGCAGCGCGAATTTTGCCTTTTAAAGAAGTAATCGCCGAAGAAGTGAATGTAAAATCGATCGAAATTAAAGACGAAATTTCTGAACTCGCCGAATTAAAATTGCAGATCAATTTCAAAAAAATTGGCGCCAAATTTGGTTCAAAAATTAAAGAAATTACTGAAAGTGCGAAGAAAGGCGAATGGAAAAAAATTTCCGAAAAAGAAATCGAAATTGCTGGCGTAAAATTATCTGACGATGACTTTGAATTGAAGTTGGCGACCAAAAATAATGACGAGAAAAAATTCGTCATCGCCGCGCTTCCAACCAATGATTATTTGGTTCAACTCGACATTGAAATTACCAAAGATTTAGAAGATGAAGGCATAGCTCGTGATATTATTCGCGCCGTTCAACAAAATCGCAAAGATGCGGATTTGAATATTTCGAATCATATTCAGCTGCAAATTTCTTCGACCAATCCACATATTTTGGAAGTGGCGAAGACTTTTGAAAAATATATTACCGAGCAAGTTTTGGCTGACTGTTTGAACTGCGCAAAAAGTTCTGAAGAAATTAAGAATTCTGCAAAATTTTCGTTTGAGAATAAGTTGGATGATGGTGATTTGATGGTGGGATTCTAACATTTTGTCATTGCAAGCGCAGCGCGGCAACCCAGCGTAGTGTCGGGTGTTACTGGGTTGGCCGGCCGCTGCATTCGCAATGACGGTGTGAAAATTCCGAATTTTTAACCTAAAAACAGTATATCTTCGCTGACTTAGCTTTATTCAGATTACGAATCTGTAAATAATTCACCCCTTTTGCCGCGAAAGCAAAATACACTTTCTTCGTCGCAATTCTGCTTAAAGATTTTCCTTCCAAAAAACTTTCATCCGCGCTCCAAAAAATTTGCACCATATTTTCTGAAACTTTTTCGGGCTCAATTTCAATTCCCAAATATTTCGTATCTTCGCACTGATTTCTGACGTCAAAGATTTGTGCAGCAGAATTTTTTCTTAAAGCCAACAGGTCAATAAATTGGCTATCAAACTCATCTTTTTTCGCATCATAAGGCAAAGAAAAACTCCAACTGTCGTTTGACCAATTCGGATTAATTTTTATCAAAACATTATTGTGATATTTGGCGAATTTGGCATAGGCTTTGAACTGCAAGTCATCTCTTTGAATCATCACCAGCGACAACGAATCGATCACAAAAAGACTGATAAAAAACAGAATTTTAAGTTGGCGCTGCGCTCGCAACAAAACCCAAATCGCAAAAAATAATAAAGCGTAAGGTGCGAAAAAATAACGACCGCTACTTCCGATTGGATTAATAGTTTCGGGATGAGATCTAAAATCGAATAAAACAAGTCCGTAAATTATCAGTGACGAAGTCAGCAAAAAAAGTGCCTGTAATTCGTCTGACTGAAATTTTCTTTTTTTTATAAAAAGGATGAATCCGCCAATCGAGCTTACCCAGAACGTGATCGCAAAAAATTTCAGAAAAGCTGATTCGCTGCCAAAAAAAACAAATGTTAGAAATTCTGCGATCCAATGATTGATGTTAGGATCGAAATATTTTTTTAAATTGCCGTCCTCAAAGAATAAACGATCGGAATAAAGCAATGAAATGATTTGAATTAATGTGCCAAGAATTGCTGGAAAATAGATAAATTTTTTGTTTTGAAATTCTTTCAAAATCAATGATTTAAGCAGCAAAAACGGCATTAACATTGCCGCCAGCGGACCAGTTAGTGAAGCGATAAAAATTATTACCGATTTAAGAATGGAAAATTTTTTCTGTTCACAAGCAGTCGCCAAATAAAAACAGAGCGTAACTCCAACAAAGGTGTGAGAATTGGTCAGCGTAAAAAATATTTCGCCGTTACTTGGCTGCAGCACAATTAACGCAACGATAAAATAAACTTCCCAAAATTTAGAACTGAGTCGTTGCGCATGATTTGCAATCACACAAATCATTGCAATGTAAGACAAAAACCATCCGCCTAAAAAAATTAGCGGCGTAAATTGCAGATCAAAAAAACTGCTAATCCACGCAAATAATCTTTGATAGGAATGTAAAAATCCGGCGTAGGGAATTGTAAAAGAAGAAAGCCCAAATTCACGGGCTTGAGAGCAAAAAATTATACCGTCTTCGGCCCATAAGGTTTGTTCAATTGTGACGTCGTCAAGTCGTAAAAACGCAAAAAAAATTCCTGCCAGAATCAATATTGTGACAGGAATTAAATTTTTAATTTGCGAACTAGTCCAAATCATAAGCCGTATGAAGAACGCGCACCGCAAGTTCGCCATATTCTTTGGCAATCAAAACCGAAATTTTGATTTCAGAAGTTGAAATTAAAAGAATGTTAATTCCCTTTTCTGCCAAAGTTTTGAACATGGTGTAAGCAACGCCAGAGTGGCTGATCATGCCTACGCCGATTACAGAAATTTTTGCGATGCCTTCGTCGATTTTCATTTCTTCATATTGCGCGATTGATTTTACAGATTCGATCGCAGCTTTTGCTCTTTCCAATTCTTCTTTGCCTGTCGTGAAAGTGATATCAACCGACTTGCTGTCAGCACTAATATTTTGTACAATCATATCGATATTAACCTCCGCTTCAGCTAGAGCGCCAAAGATTGCCGAAGAAAGCCCTGGATGATCCGGCATTTTAGTTAGAGTAATTCTAACATCATTTTTGCTGTAGCTAATTCCCGTGATTAAACGCTTTTCCATAATTTCCTCGTTATTATTTACTAAGATTGTTCCTGAATTTTCAGTGGTTTGGACGAAAGTTGACAAGACTCGTACGCGCACGTTATGTGCCATTGCCATTGCAACTGAGCGGGTTTGCAGAACTTTCGATCCGCTATAAGCCATCTCTAACATTTCTTCGTAAGTGATTTTATCAAGCTTGCGAGCTTTGTCGGTGATTCTTGGATCTGTTGTATAAACGCCATCAACGTCAGTATAAATATCGCAGCGATCGGCTTTGATCGCGGCTGCAACCGCAACCGCCGAAGTGTCTGAACCGCCGCGTCCCAAAGTGGTTAAGCGATTTGACGCTTTGTGAATTCCCTGAAATCCAGCAACTACAACAACATCATATTTTTTGATCGCATCTAAAATATATGAACCATCAATTTCGTCGATACGCGCTTTGCTGTGAACATCGTCAGTTGCAACTGGAATCTGCCAGCCTAAGAATGATCTGGCTTTATAGCCGATTGACTGCAATTCCAAAGCTAATAATCCACAAGTAACTTGTTCGCCAGTTGCGGTGATTGAATCATATTCTGAAAGCGAATCATTGTCAGTTAATGACGAAACTTGATTGCAATAATCAACCAGTTGGTTGGTAACGCCCGACATTGCCGAGACTACAACCACAACCTTATTACCCAAATCAATTTCCTGTTTAACTTTTTTCGCAACATTTTTTATGCGAGCGATATCGCCAACCGAAGTACCGCCAAATTTTTGAACAACCAGCATGTTTGAAATTATTTTTTTAAGAGAGGTGAACGCAAAGATGCATCATTTAAGAACCTCTGAAAAACCAAGATTTCTCGAAGGATTTTGCAAATTCGTGCGGTTTTGACGATCTTTATCAAGACAGATTTTTTTTCAAGAAAAGAAATTGATTTATGAGTTGCTTAAATATTTATTAGTCGATCTCAAATTCTCTTTTCTCAAAACTCAACCCTCCCAAGAAATGCAACTGTTTCGCAAACTCGCTGGCAATATCTTTTTTAAAATTATTTTAGCTTTCATCGCTTTAAGTTTCGTACTTTTCGGCGTTAGCGGTTTTATTTTAAGCGGCCCAAATTCTTGGGTAGCAAAGATCGGCGGCAAAACCATCAACTATAGCGATTTCAACAAAGAAATGCAAAAAACTCGCGAGATGATTTTGCAAAATAACAAAAGCGATGAAGCGATGAAATATCTGGATTCAGACCAATTCAAATCTGATATTTTAGGTCGCATGGTTAATGGAATTATCGTTGATAAATTGCGCAGCGATTTCGGCGTTGAGGCCAGCAAAAAATTGATCTTAGGCGCGGTTGCTAGAGACAAGAATTTCAAAGGCAGTGACGGAAAATTTGACCGCAAAATCTTCCAAAATTTCTTGGCTAAAAATGGCTTAGATGAAGAAAAATATGTCAATATTATTCAAACTGATGTGGTTGCGACAATGATTATTCAAAGCATGTCTTTAGCCGCCCCAACCAGTTCTCAAGCAGTTATTAATCAGGAAGAATTCAAACAAGAAAAACGCTTTGCGGACGTAATTAAAATCACCGAAAAAAATGTCGGAAAAGTTGCAGCTCCTGACGCAGAATCTTTAAATAAATTTTTTGAAACTAACAAAAAATCCTACATCGCTCCAGAAATGCGCACTGTTTCTTTTGTACGTTTTTCTAAACACGATTTCGCTAAAGATTTACAAATTAGCGACGAAGAAATTTCTGCCGAATATGAGAAAAACAAAGACAAATTTCAAAGACCTGAAAGCCGCAATCTTTACCATATTTTGTTTGAAAAAGAAGAAGCTGCCAAAGACTTTATTCAAAAGTTTGATACCGCAGCTGGAACAGACAGGTCAAAGTTTAACGCTACCTTCTTGAAGCTTGCCAAAGAACTTCAAAACAAAGATGCTAAAAGCGTAACGCTAAAAAATATTACGCAAAAAGACATGATTCCCGATCTGGCAAATCCGGTTTTCAAGATGGCTTTGGGCGATCACTCGCAAGCTTTGAAAAGCCCGCTTGGGTTTCACGTTTTCTTATTAAATGAAATCAGAAAATCTGAACCTATTCCTTTTGTTGAAGCCAAAGAAAAAATCAAAACTTCCTTGCTTGAAGGCAGAGAAGAAAAGGTTATGCAAGCTAAAGTTTCTGAAATTGATGATGCAATTTTGGCCTCAAATTCTTTGACTGAAACTGCCAAAAAATTCGGCTTAAGTGCTAATTTTAATACGGTTGAAATCAATCAGACAGGACAAAATCCGAAAGGCGATCTTTCTTCTGCCATCAAAGGTTTGGACGATTTTGCTGAACATGCTTTTGGCCTTAAAAAAGACGAATCTTCAAAACTTTTCTACTCCAAAACTAACGGCTATTATTACGCGGTAAAAGTTGATGAAATCGTGCCAGCTCGTGAGAAAACTTTGGAAGAAATAAAGGCCCAAGTCACAGCAGATTTAACTAAATATAATCAGTCAAAAGCCTTGGAAAGACTGGCTAAATCGGTTGATGAAGAACTAAAATCTCATCCGCAAAATTTTGCCGCAATCGCTACAAAACACAAATTAACGGTCGAAAAAAATAAACAATTCTCACGGGTTTCTTATATCAGCTATCAAGGTCATCAGATTCCTTTTTCTGACAAATTTTCTACCACCTTATTTGGCGTAAAACTTGGCGAAGTTACGGACGAAGTTCAGGTTGGAAATCAAGAATTTGCGATCGGAATTTTGCGCTCAGTTAAAAAAGGTTCGGTTGAAGGAAATCAACTTGTGGCCGCTAAAAACGAAGCTGCTGGCAATTTCAGAAATGAAGTTTTGCAAGGATATAACGCCTTCGTGATGAAAAAATATCCAGTAAAAGTTAACGAAAAAATCTTAGGCAAAAAAGAACAGCAATAATGTATAATTTTAACAAAGATGAGTTTGATCGCGCCTTGCAAAAATCAGGCGCGACTTTGCTGTATAAAAAAATTCCCGCCGATACAATCACTCCAGTTCTGGCTTCTCTCAAGCTTTCGCAATATTTACCACAAGAAACTAGCCACAATTTTCTTTTCGAATCTGCCGAAAAAGGCAATAATAAAGGTCGTTTTTCAGTAATCGGTTTAATGCCAGATTTGGTTTGGAAATGCAGTAAAGACAAGTCTGAAATCAATTCTGATTTTACCAAAAATCCGCAAAATTTTACGCCAGAAAAAGGCCATCCAATTGAAAATCTTCGAGCATTAATCAATAGCTGCAAAATCGATTGGAACGAACTTAGTTACATTTCTGGACAACTTCCGGCAATCTGCTCGGGAATCTTTGGCTACATGACTTACGACATGGTGCGTTTGATGGAAAAAATTCCTGATAAAAATTTGCCCGACGATTTGCAAATTCCCGACAGCATTTTTATTCGCCCGCAAATTTTAATTATTTTTGACAATCTTTTTGACTGCGCTTTGATTTGCGCGCCAACTTTTGGTATCCAAAATTTTGATCAAATTGCTGCTAAAATTTCTTTAGTTGAAGAGGTGTTGAAGAAGCCGCTTGCAGCCAATCAAATCAAGGCCAAAACTGATTTTGATTTCACTTCAAACTACTCAGAAAAAGAATATTGCGACGCAGTTGAGCAAGCCAAAAAATACATCACCAACGGCGATATTTTTCAGGTTTTACCTTCGCAAAGATTTACTTCTGCATTCGATTCTAAAATTTCTGAATTCACTTTTTACCGCGCCCTTCGCGCCGTAAATCCTTCGCCATTTTTATTTTATTTAAAATTTCCGGAATTTTGTTTAATTGGCTCCAGCCCTGAAATTATGGTCTCGGCGAAGAATCGTAAAATCACAGTTCGCCCTTTAGCCGGAACCAGAAAAAGAGGAAAAAATTCCAACGAAGATAAAGAAATCGCCGCTGAATTATTGAATGACGAAAAAGAAATTGCCGAACATTTGATGTTGATCGATTTGGGACGTCACGATGCTGGACGCGTCTCTAAAGCTGGCACGGTTGTTGTTACTGAAAAAATGGTGATCGAAAATTATTCCCATGTCATGCATATTTCTTCCAACGTTGAAGGAATTTTGCGCGACAACGTTGATGCGCTTGACGCTTTAATTTCAGGCTTTCCCGCCGGAACTGTCAGCGGCGCGCCAAAAATTCGCGCCATGGAAATTATCGAAGAAATTGAAAAAGTTCGTCGCAGTTTTTACGCCGGATGTGTGGGATATTTCTCGAGCAACGGCGATATGGAAACCTGCATTACTCTGCGCTCCTCCTTGATCAAAGACGGAAAAATTTACCTCCAAGCTGGCGCTGGCGTAGTTTTTGATTCCGATCCCAAATCAGAATATCAGGAATGTGTAAACAAAGCGATGGGATTGGTTAAAGCCTGCGAAAAAATTGAAGAATTTCTTTAAACTTCAAAATTCCTCGTTTGAAAATAATCAAAGCCACCAATGACTCGATTTCTTATCATATTACTAATCGCTCTAAACCTTGCCAATCAAGCTTCTGCAAAAGATTATACAATTGCAGAATTACTAGAAATTGCACAGCAAAATAGTTCAATTAAAGCCGCCGAATTTTCTGCTTTGGCGCAAAAGCGTTTCGCCAATCAGCAAAAATATTGGGAAAATCCCACCGTTAATTTCGACCGAAATTCCACTCAAAATTCTTACGGGGTCAACCAGGTTATTCCTTTTGCTGGCAAGCTTCAAAGCAAATATAATATTGAAGATTCTGAGTTTAAAATTCTTGAGACTCGCAAAAATAATTTGGCACTTTTTGTTAAAGCCGAAACCTTCACTTTGCTTTATCAATATTACGCTTTGCAGAAGAAAATTGAGTTAGCACAAAAACGTTTGATCCGACTTTCTTTGGTTGATAAATATCTCTCCAATATTGTTTTAAGTTCGCCAACTCAGATGGCGCAAGGCCAAATCACCAAAGATAAAATTAAATTAATCGAGCGCGATTTAATCAAATATCGCAACCAACTTTATCAAACTTGGAATCGCGTCAATGTTTATCTTAACCTAGAAAGCGCGCCGAAAATTGATCTGAACTGGCTTGATGAAAAAAATTACCAAGGCAAAAATTTCTTCCTCAACGCAGCGCTGGAAAATAACTTAAACTTGCAAGAACAAAAATTTCTCATCAACAAATCTAAGTCAGAATTATCTTTCGCAAAAATTGAAAAAATGCCCGACGTCAATATTTCGATAACTCGAGACCATGTTTCCGCGAGCTCTGGGAATAAAGATTCGAGCGGAGTTGGTTTATCGGTTGCCGTACCTTTAATTAACCGCAATCAGGAAAAAATATTGGGCGCTGAATCGAAAATAAAAGCGCAAGAAATGGAATTCGAATTTCAAAAAAACCAACTGATTAACATGTTGAGCAACGATGTTAGCGAATTTGAAACTGCCCTAAAAATTGCTAAGAATTTTCCTGTTTCTGATATCAACAAAACCTTGGCGCGCCTTAACAAAGCCAATTCTGAATTCAAAAAAGGCATTCTCGATTTCATAACTTATATCGAACTCGATTCGCAAGAATATCAAACCATCGACACCGTAATTGACACTCAAGTCAACATTGCCAGCTCTTACGCTGATTTAATGGTTAAAATCGGAACCTTTATTCTGCCAAAAAATGCCCAGCAATAAATTAGAATTTTTCTTCAAAAAAATAATCGACTTACGCTGGCACGTCTTAATTTTATTCGGCTTGATCACGCTTTTTGGTTTTTATTCTTTGAGCAAAATCAAAATCGACGCCATTCCCGACATCACCAACAAGCAGGTGGTTGTAAATACCAAAACCTTTGGCATGGATCCCACAAAAGTCGAAAAATCGGTGACCTATCCAATTGAAGCCGAACTTTACGGCTGCTCAGGCCTGCTTGAAATGCGCTCGCTTTCTAAATTTGGCCTGTCGCAAATTACTCTAATTTTTAATGACGATGTTGATATTCACTTCGCGCGCAATCAGGTTTTACAAAGAATTTCAGCACTTGGCGATCAATTGCCTTCTAAACTTAAACCAACGATCGCACCTTTAACCACAGGCATTGGCGAGATTATTATTTACCGCGTTTATAATCCCAATGGTAGCAATGATTTGATGGAATTACGCACTGCGCAAGAATTTCAAATTGCTCGCGAGTTAAAAAAGGTCAGCGGCGTTGCTGAAGTGGACACGATTGGCGGCTTTGAACGCCAGCTTCATCTCAATATTGATCCCAAAAAAATCATCAGTTTTGGCATGACCGAAACCAAGCTAATCGACCAAATTCAAGGACTTGGCGAAAATTCCGGCGGCGGCTATATTGAAAAAGACGATCAGCAAAAAATTGTCCGCACTTTTTCTGGCATCAAAAGTTTTGAAGATGTGATGAATATTCCTGTCAAAATTGATTATAGCGGCAACGCTTTGCCGCTGAGACGAATTGTTGAAATTAAACAAGAGCATTCACAAAGACTTGGTTCAGCAACTTACAGTGGCAACGAAGCAGTTCTTGGAACGGTGATGCTGCAATCTGGCGAAAATGCGCAGGAAGTTTTAACCAAAGTAAAAAACGAGATCCGCAAATTTAATCAACATAGCGAGAATGCCAAAATTGAAATTCTCTACGACCGCCAGTTTCTAATCAATTCCACCATCAAAACTGTCATGCGTAATTTGGCAGAAGGAATTTTGTTGGTGGTTGGCGTGCTTTGTTTGGTGTTAGGAAATATCCGCATTGGCTTAGTTGTAGCTTCGTCTTTGCTATTTTGTATTTTTATTCTTGGCGCCTGCATGAAGTTTTTTGGAATTTCCGCCAATTTGATGAGCCTTGGCGCTCTTGATTTTGGACTGTTGGTCGACTCTTCCGTGGTAATGGTTGAATATTTTGTCAGTCGTTTAATTTTCTCGAACGATAAGGAAGAAAGAGCAATCTCAATCGCGCAACTTTCGGCGCAAGTTGCCAAACCAATATTCGTTGGCATTGCGATTATCATTTTGGTTTACGTGCCAATTTTAATGTTTTCTGGAATTGAAGGAAAAACTTTTAAGCCGATGGCGATCAACGTAATTATCGCAATGCTGGCCAGCTTATTTACCGCCTTCTTTTTGATGCCGGTATTGTCATTCTTCTTGGTAAAAAATGTTAACCATCAACACAGTAAATTTTTTAGCGCGCTGCTAAATTTTTACTCAAAAACGCTCGAGAAAGCCTTAAACAACAGCAAAAAAATAATCTTGAGTTGCTTCGCTTTTTTTGCTTTATCGTTGTTTTTATTACCCTTTATGTCTTCCGACTTTTTGCCCAATTTAAATGAAGGCGATATCGTTTACACTCTTGTTGCGCCTGAAGGAACCAGCCTTTCCAAAACTACCAAACTTGCCAAAAAACTTGAAGATAGCCTGAAAAATGAAGCTGAAATTGATAAAATTTTCTCACGCATCGGAACCGCGCAATCTGGACTTGATCCAATGCCACAAAACGCCGCCGATCTTTTTGTAATTTTAAAATCCAACGCCAAAAGCAACGCCCGCAAAATTTCTGAAAAATTTTCTCAGATCCTAAAAAATAATGCCTGCGAAGGCTGCGAAATTACCAACACGCAACCAATCGAAATGCGTTTCAACGAGATGCTAGAAGGCAGTCGCGCCGATTTATCTTTAAGAATTTTTGGCGAAGATTTGAATGTTTTGATGGAAGTCACCAAAAAAATTAAAACACTTTTGCAGGCAAAATCAGAAGTGCGCGAAGCCGAGGAAGATTTTATCAACTCAATCCACAAAGGCTCATTTGTTAATGTGGCGCCCGATTATAACAAAATCGTTAAACACCAAATTAAATTATCCGACGTCAATAATGATCTAAGCAACGCCATGGTTGGTGTTGAAGTGGGTAAGTTTTATGCCACAGAATTTCCAATTTCGATTATTTTGCATTTAAGTGAAGAAAATCGTGATCAATTGGATTCAATCAAAAATATTCCAGTTGGGCTTGTTGACGGCGGTAGTTTCCCGCTTGCTAACGTTGTGAATATTAATGAAAGCCAAGACATCAATTCAATTCCGCGCTTGTTTGGCAAAAGATATTCAGGACTTTCGATCTATTTAAAAAATACCGATTACTCGTCATTTATCACATCGGCCGAAAAAGAAATTATGGCAAACAAAATTGTACCCGCTGGCTATAATATTGAATGGGGTGGACGATTCGAAAATTTAAACAATGCTAAGAAACAAATTTTTACCATCATTCCGCTGATGATTTTGGCGATATTTTTTATTCTTTTTCGTATGTTTGAAAATATACAAAAAACCTTCGTGGTCTTTTCTTCAGTACCTTTTGCTTTAAGCGGTGGAATTGTGTTGCTCTTTATTTGCGGCATTCCAATTACAATTTCGGTTTACGTGGGATTCATTGCTTTGATTGGAATTAGCCTGCTTAATTCGATTATTTTACTCAATAGCTTAACCGAAAATAGCGATCTTAAAACCGTTTGCTTCTCGCGTTTTCGCCCAATTTTAATGACCGCAACCGTCGCCAGTTTGGGCTTTTTGCCGATGGCTTTTGGTCATGGCATCGGAGCAGAAGTTCAGCAACCAATTGCAATTACTGTGATTGGCGGAATAATCAGCTCAACCGTCTCGACTTTAATTTTAAGCCCAGTTTTAATCAGAAAGTTTGTGGAAAAACTTTAATGGCGCTGTCGCAAATCAACTTTTTCGTCGAACTTTTCGCAAAAACTAAAAACTAGTTTGAATAAAACGCACTAAATTACCATTTTAGTTAAAATGTACTTGTACTAAAACAATCATTTAGTTAAAAATCGTCACAATTAATTAACTAATCTTCGTTTTATGAAAATTACCCAAGAAGAATTAGCCGCCGTTTTAGCCCAATTTAATCCGTGGTGGCGCAGCGAAGAAATTTCTGATTTGCCAAGTTGGAAAAGAGCCGCCTTTGGCGAGCTTTACAAATACGTCAAAAACCCCATTGGCGGCCGCGCAACCTTTCTTTCTGGTGCCAGACAAATTGGCAAAACCACTTTAATAATGCAGGCAATCGACGGCCTTTTAAAGGACGGCGTGCCTGCCAGCAATATTCTTTACGCCACTTTTGACCACCCACTTTTAAAGCTTGCCGGTATTGATGCGGCGCTATCTGCATGGCGCCAACGCGAACCAAAAAAAGATGGCCCCGAATACATATTTTTAGACGAAGCGCAATTTATCCGTGACTGGGGCACTTGGGTAAAACACCAAGTCGATTTTGAAAAACAGCGACGAATTATTTTTACCGGATCAGCCACTCCAATAATTAAATCTGATCAAGAATCTGGACTTGGCCGCTGGCATACAATCAAACTCACCACCTTGTCTTTTTACGAGTACGTTCAAATTAAAGAACTGAATCTTCCCAAACTTCCCAAAATCAAATCGCTCAAAGAAATTTTTAACTGGGATCAAAACGAAATTTATCACACCAGCGAAATCGCCTCTTCTTACATTGCTCATTTTCACGAATATTTGGTGCGTGGCGGCTTTCCTCAAACCGCAATATCTGGCACCGACAACCAAGCCCAAAAACTTCTGCGCGAAGATATTATCGACAAAGCTCTAAAACGCGACATGACTGCAATGTTTGGAGTGCGTCTAGTTTTAGAACTTGAACAAACTTTTTTGTATCTCTGTATGCATGATGGCGGAATGCTCAATATGGTTGATTTGCAAAGCAGTCTTGGCGTACCGCGACCAACTATTCAAAATTTTATTGAACTACTCGAAGCCGCTCACCTCATTTATCGCCTTCCTCCTTTTGGCTACGGCAAAGAAATTTTACGCGGCAAGTGGAAAGTTTATTTATCTGACCCCGCAATTGCCTCTGCCGTAATGCTGCGCGGCAAGACCGCTCTCGACAATAACCCGCAATTATTAGGAATTGCCGCCGAATCGGCAGTGCTCAAACATTTATTTGCGCGCTACTACGAACAAAACGTGCGCTTCAGCTATTGGCGTGGCAAAAAAGATTTAGAAGTTGATTTGGTTGCTGAAATTGACGGCGAGCTAATTCCTTTTGGGGTGAAATATCGATCGCAGCACACCTCTCTTTCCGACTGCAAAGGATTGATTAATTTTTGCGCCGAAAAAAATATTAAAAGAGGCTACATTGTCACAAAATCACTGGATGATTTTGGAATTATTAATCAAAAAGATTCTAAATCTGCCTCAATTCTAAAAATTCCCGCTACACTTCTTTGCTATTTTATGGGTGAAATGGAAATTAACCAAAAACCTTAATCCCTCCAACCAAATAAATTTTTTCAAATGAAAATCAAATCACTCGGATCGCTTTTACTGGTAGCATTTTTTGTTTCATGTTCAATGAACAGTGCCAACGCCAAATTAGCCATCAACAGTATTGACATTGCACCAAATGCCACCATCACCGATAAATTTGTTTTTAATGGCTTTGGTTGTTTAGGCCAAAACATATCTCCTCAAATCAGCTGGAGCGGCGCGCCACTTGGCACCAAAAGTTATGCTGTAACTGTTTATGATCCAGACGCGCCAACTGGCAGCGGCTGGTGGCATTATGTTGCGATCAACATTCCTCTAAGCTACAGCGAGCTGCCCTCAGGATTTGCCGCTAAAAATATTTTCGAAACCACTGATGGAATTAAACAAATTCGCAATGACTTTGGAGTTTATAATTTTGGTGGCCCATGCCCTCCAGTTGGCGATAAAGCCCATCGTTATATTTTTACGATTTATGCTTTAAAAACTGATAAATTGGAAGTTGCACAAACTTCTACTGCAGCACTTGCTGGCTATATGATTAATCAGAATGTACTTGGCAAAGCAAGTTTCACTGGCTTCTACAAAAGATAATTTGGGCGCTATTTCGAAACTGGCGACACTTTATAGTGACCACAAGAAACCCCTAAATCGTACAAGCATTCTTTTTTATAGTAAGAATCTGATTTGCCGCAGGAAGCTAGAATAAGTAAGAAAAGAATGTATTTCATAAATCTATCAGGTTTGAAAATTATAGTGACTAAGTGATGCGGATTTTAACAAACTTTGAAAAATCTCAAGATTTTTAAACGCCAATTCAAGATAAGAAATTCCTGTAGGTTCTATACCAAACTTTTCGCAAAACTCTTCGCATCAAATTCTTGCAGATCTTCGATCTTTTCGCCTAAGCCAATTGCATAAATTGGCATCGAAAATTTATCAGCTAAAGCGACGACAATTCCACCTTTCGCAGAGCCATCAAGCTTAGTAATTACAAGGCCAGTAATCCCAACAATCTGATTAAAAACTTCCAATTGCTGTTTGGCATTTTGACCAATTGTTGCATCTAAAATTAACAGATTTTCGTGCGGCGCACTGGCATCAATTTTTTTCAGAACCGTATTTATTTTTTTCAGCTCATCCATCAAGTTTTGTTTGTTTTGCAGGCGTCCAGCCGTATCCACCAATAAAAAATCAGAGTCATTATTTTTAGCAAAAGTGAGAGCGCGATGCGCAACTGCAGCTGGATCTTCACCGTCTTTTAATGCTGCAATAATTTCACAATCCGCTCTTTTTGCCCAAATTTCTAACTGCTGCGAAGCCGCTGCTCTGAAGGTATCGCAAGCTGCGATTGTAACTTTCTTTCCTTGGTTTTTTAGATTAAATGCAATCTTGCCAATCGTAGTAGTTTTTCCGGCGCCATTAACTCCATTAAAAATTATTACCTGCGGCTTGGCACTTCCTTCAAGCTTCAAGGGCTTTTGGCAAGGCAATAAAATTTTCTCGATTTCTTCGCTTAAAAAATTTCTAACTTCTTCATTGCTAATATTTTTATGAAATTTCTTCGCCTTAAAATCACCAACAATTCTTACTGCAGTTTCAACGCCAATATCAGCCAGAATCAAGCTTTCTTCCAACTCATCGATAATTTCAGAATCAAGTTTTTTATGACTAAAAATTTGTGAAATCGCCAAAGAAATTTTTGACGATTTTTTTAATTCGTCTCCATTTTTTGCTTTAGAAAAAAAACTGAACATAAATTTATTTAGTTAAATAATTTTCTGGATTTACCGCATCGCGACCTTTGCGCAGCCCGAAATAAAGCTGCGTCGAAGTGACATTTCCTGTCGATCCCACCTCGCCAATTTTGGTAGTTTTTGTAACCTTCTGTCCACGTTTTACAGAAATTTTTGACAGATGAGCATAAGCCGTAATCCAACCGCCCGCATGTTTGACGATGATTAAATTGCCGTAACCCTTCAATTCATTGCCAGCGTAAGAAACCACTCCCTCTTCTGCGGCCTTAACTGGATCGCCCTCAACAGCTTTGATGTTAATTCCGTCATTATAAAGCCCGCCAGATTTTGGTCCAAATCTAGAAATAATTTCACCACGAATTGGCCAAGAAAAATGATTCATTTTATCCAAAGTTCTCTCCACAAATCCCGGAGAATCATTAGATTTCTCTTGTTCAATATTATCAGATTTATTTGAGGCATGCGCGTCCAAAACCTTTGTTGTGCGAGCTTCTTCGGTATTATTAAATTTTACGATTCTAACTTTTTGTCCAACTTCTAATTTATAAGGTGTTTTTAAATCATTCATCGCCACCAAACTATCAATATTCATTTTATAAAGACGCGCGATTGAATAAATCGTTTCGCCATTTTCAACTTCGTGATAAGTTGGAGCTGGAATTGTTAACTTGTCGCCAGCGCTTAATTTATAAGGCGGCGTAAGATTATTTTGTTTAATTAAGTCGCGCAGCGGCACCTGATATTTTCTTGAAACGCTATAAATTGTGTCATTTGCAGCAACTTCAATTTGGTGATTTTTTAAACCAGATTGTGCGGTTTTCTTGCCGAGATTGCGGTATTTATCTTTGTTAATATTGTTATATTTTCCGTAATAACTTTTGCCGCGATTCACAACCTGAACTGGTTTGTGGCCACAAGAAAAACAAAAAATCACAGAAAGAAGCGCCAGAAAAATTTTGCAGCTTGTTTTTGAGTTACTCATAGTTATTCATTTTGGTTTTCTTATAATTGGCTGACAGTGTCTAAGAACGCCGACCAAACAATCAATTTCGACATGGATTTTTTTTCAATTCTGAATTTGCAATTATCATTCTCAGCGCAAATTTTTTTAGTTGCAATTTCAGGTCTGGTTTTAGGTTCTTTTGCCAGCCTTTTAAGCCATCGCCTCTCTACAAAACAACCAATTATAGTCGCCAGATCGCAGTGTCCAAAATGTCACGCTAAACTTAAAATCAGAAATTTAATTCCTCTATTTTCTTGGATTTTTCAACGCGGGAAATGCAGCAATTGTAAACAAAAAATTTCCATCCGCTATCCTTTAATCGAGATGATTCTCGCCATTTCATTTATAGTAATTTTCTTAGCCTACAAACAAATCGACCCAAAATTTATCTTTCTTTGCGGCATTGCTTTCACTTTAATTTTAATGTCGATCACCGATTTGGAGCATTATTTTATCCCCGATATCGCTCAATATTTGCTGGCTTTTTTTATAATTCTATTACGCATCAATGACGCTGGAACCTATGGCGCTCTTACTCATCTTAAAGCCGCTTTCACTTATATGGGATTTGGCTTGCTGATGTTGGCATTTTTCTACATCACCGTAAAAATTGAAGCGATCGGCATTGACGATATTAAATTTTTCTTCCTCGCTGGACTATTTTTGGGAATGGATAATTTTTTATTTTTTATGTTTTCAATCGGCATTCTTGGCGCTTTATTTGGCACGATTTGGCAAAAAGTTAAACATGACAGAATCTTTCCCTTCGCGCCTCCAATGTGTTTGGCGTTTTATATTTGCATGCTTTTTGGCGACCAAATAAATCCGATCGATGCTTTCGGATCATTAATTTTTTAGAGTTTGGAAAATTTTTTCGCGGTATAAAAATTGCTGCTTTTTTTCAATTATTGAACGGTCTTCAAAAACATATTTTTCTAAAAAATATCCACTCAAACGCAGACCATCGAGCAAATGATTTTCATCGCATTGGCTTTCTTCAATTAAAAAATTTGGCAGCTTAAGAAGCTTGTTTTTGTAGGGCTCTCCTACTTCAGAAGTGACAGCGCGCGCTGATTTTGGCGAAACAAAAGCGAGGTTAATTTTTGAATCAGTAACTGCGCAAGAAGATAAATCAATTCCATATCCCAAAGTTTTTAGAATTTCCAATTCCAGTTTGATGTAATCGGCTAAAAAATCGATTTTTTGGGAATCGTCATTGGCAAGTTTTTGTAAAAATTTCTGCAATTTTCCAAAAAGAATTTCGTGACTTTCGCGCTCTAAAAATATGGTGTCGATGATTGAAAATATTGACCTGACGCAATCAAGACGCAATTTATCGAACATCATTTTTGAGCAATAGCTTCTTTCTAAATCTGTAGCAAAAAATTGCCCCAAATTTTCTTCAATGCGCGCGCGATATTCGAAAGTGATTAGATTTCCAATCTGAAAAATTGTCTTGTCTTTGCTTGATTTTACTGATCGTACAAAGGCGCTATAAATTCCGTGATGCTGCGAAAAAACTTTCACGATCAAAGAATTTTCGCCGTATTTTTTTAAACTGATGATTATTCCGCGATCGCTAAATTTCATTTTTCAAAAAATTTAAAGCTGCCAAAAAATCAGTAAATACAACCTTCTGCGGCAATTGATGACGAAACCAAGTTAGTTGTCTTTTTGCGTAATTTCTGGTTTTCTGAGTGGCGATTTCAAGCATTTTTTCGCGAGTGATTTGGCCATTTATAAAATCACGAATTTCAAAAAATCCTAAAGTTTTTGTAATCTGCATTTCATCGCTGACATCTTGATTTATAAGACTATGCACTTCTTCAATCGCACCATTTTCTAACATTTTTTCAAAACGCGAATTACAATTTTCGTAAAGTTTTTTACGATCTAAATTCAAATTCACCTGCAGAAAATCGACATCATCAAAAGTTTTTTTCAAAGGCTGATTTTGCCACCAAAAGATTGGTTTTCCGGTTTGTTCTAAAACCTCATAAGCCCTGATCAGGCGCTGTTTGTCGAGTATTTCATCTTCGCCAAGTTCGATCAATTTTTTTTGAAATTCTTCTTTGCCTAATTCATCAAAAAGTTCACGAACATTTCTTCTAATTTCTGCATCAATTTCAGGAATTTCGGAAATTCCATCAACCAATTTTGAAATATACATGCCGCTTCCGCCGACGATTACTGGCAATTTATTTTCACTCCAAATCTGCTCTGCGCTTGCTTTTACCAACTTTAACCAAGTTGCAACTGATGAAGTTTGGTGCGGTTTAAAATGTGAATATAAAAAATGTTTTACTTTTTTTTGCTCTTGCGCGGATGGCTGCGAAGATAGAATTGGCAAGCCTTCATAGATTTGCAATGAATCGGCATTAATAATCGCGATCTCTTTTTCATCAGCTAATTTCAAGGCTAAGTCAGATTTTCCTGACGCCGTCGCTCCTGAAATTATCAAAATCTTTTTAACCATTTTTTAGGAAATTTTTTAGCTTTTTTAAATCATCTGGAAGCTCGATTTCAAAACTCATTTCCTCATTTGATTTAGGATGAGTGAAGCTGATTTTATGCGAGTGTAGCGCTTGACGCGGGAAGTTTTTGATAAAATCTTTTGCCTCGTCAGAAAAATCATCCGGCATCATTTTTTTGCAGGAATTGTAAGCTTGATCGCCAATTAATGAATGTTTGATTGATTCAAGATGGACGCGGATTTGGTGGGTTCTTCCAGTTTGCAAACGACATTCCAAGAGACTGGCAAAGCCATTGTGCAAAACTTCTTTGGTTTCGTAATTTGTAATTGCGTCGCGTCCCAGAGTTCGCGAAACCGACATCTTCAAACGATTCATTCTTGAGCGCACAATATTTTTATTAATCATGCCACGAGCTGGCGTAATCTGGCCATAAACAAAGGTCAGATAAGTTCTTTTAATTTCTCGGTCTTTTAATTTTTGACTCAAAATTTGGTGAGTAAGATCGTTTTTCGCAACCAGCATCAAACCAGATGTATCCTTGTCTAAACGATGAACAATCCCAGGGCGAAATTCGCCGCTAATTCCAGAAAGTCGATCTTGGTGAGTGAATAAAAGTGCGTTAACCAAGGTATTATCTTGATTGCCAGTTCCTGGATGAACGGTTAATCCAGCAGGTTTGTTGATTACCAAAAGATCGTCATCTTCAAAAATAATTTCGAAGGGAATTTCTTTTGCCATTAAATGCGAAGGCTTGGGATCAAGCGTTGATACAAAAAATTTCTGACCAGATTTAGTTTTTTGCGAAGCCGATTTTATTGGCTTTTCTTTGTCGTCTAAAATCATGTCCATCTCGATGAGATGCTGAATTTTAGTACGATTAATTTCAGGTTTTATTGACAAGAATTTCTCAGTAAGAAATTTATCCAGCCTTATTCCATCTTCATTTTCAGCAACTTCGAATTCAAATTTTTCCATTTAGTTTTTTCCATTTAATAAAATTTCGCGCATTTCTTCATTTGCACCAACAAGCGTTTTTATTTCGATCTCAAAATAATTTTTTTTCAAAAAATCCACTGCAATTTCGGGCCATTCAATCAGACAAATTCCATTTTGCAAAGCTTCAAAAAAGCCAATATTTTCAAGCTCGTTCGCACTTTTTAAACGATAAAGATCGAAGTGAAAAACTTCGCCTTTTTTAGTTTCGTAAGAATAAACCAAATTGAAAGTTGGACTTAAAACTTCGACCGCTTTTTCGCTTAAAGCATTGATAAAATTACGCGCAAAAAAACTTTTTCCCGCACCCAAAGTTCCCTTCAAGCCAATCACATCGCCAATCTGCGCCGAAGCAGCGATTTCTATGGCGAAATCCATCATTTCATTTTTGGAATTAACGACAATTTTTTTCATTTAAAATCAAAAACAGTTTCAATTGGAACATGGTCGGAAGGCTGGGTTTCTACACGAAAATCTTTGTAGATTTCCATCGACTTAATTTGGTCTTTTAGATTCGGTGTTGCCCAAATATGATCTAATCTGCGACCTTTGTTGGAAGTAAGCGGATCAAGACCGCGATAACTCCACCAGCTATATAATTTTTCTTTTGAATCGACAAAGTGACGATGGGTATCAATCCAATTCAGGCCATTTTGCAAGCGCGTAATTTTTTCCACTTCGATTGGCGTGTGCGACACAACTTTCAGCAATTGTTTGTGCGACCAAACATCGTGCTCAAGCGGCGCGATATTCATGTCGCCAACAATGATAATCTTTTTGTCTTTTTGCGGCGTAAAATAATCATGCATCCAATCAACAAATTTTAATTTATGATCAAATTTATTATTCAGCTCGACATCAGGAATATCGCCACCTGCGGGCACATAAAAATTATGCAAAAAAACTTCACCAACTTTGGTTTGTAGCGCACAAGAAATGTGACGTTTGTGACCATAATTTTCGACATCGATCATCTCTATTTTCAAAAGTGGAAATTTCGATAAAATCGCCACGCCATTGTAAGATTTTTCGCCAGAGAAAATTACATGATCAAATCCCAAAGCCTTGACTTTTTTAAGCGGAAAAGCCTCGTCCGCAACTTTAATTTCCTGCAAACAAATCACATCAGGATTAGCCAATTCAATAAATTTTTCGAGCAAAGGAAGGCGCAAACGCAGCGAATTAATATTCCAAGAAACGATTTTCATTATTCGATAAATTAGAATTCAATTCTCCAACATTTTGTAGCTTGCTCGGCCAACCATTTTTGTCTTTTTCTAATCTCGTCTCTTCCCCAATTATCGCTTTCACATACCTGTTTTGTGATTTTTAAAGAACTTTGAGAAAAGATTTTTTTCTTTTCCAAAAACTGTTGATTTCCTAGCATTTTATTGGTTTTTTTATCCAACAAAGTCATGTTTCCCAAAACTTCAAAATCCTCTTCTTCATAACTTTCAACCCAAGTTTGATCGGGATTTTTTGGCAAAATATGTTCTAAGGTAAAATCACTTTCGTCTCCGTTAAATTCCACATTAAGAAATTTCTCAATTCTTGCTAAAATATAACGCGCTTTTTTGTGAGTTCTTTCGGTTTTGATTTCTCTCTTTAAAAAATCATGAGTGAAATCTTCATCACTGGGATAAATCGTTTTTAGTTTTTGCTTAACTCCCGAAAGATTTGTGATAACTTTATTAGAAATCTCTAGCGCAGTTTGATTGTAAACGCCTTCTTGTTGGTTAGTCTGTCTTTGACCAATCACGTTACGAACCGATATCACATCGACATATCCCAGAACTTTACAAAATTCTTCAGCACTAAAATTCTTATAAGCGGCGATCAGCAAAACGTATGGCTGTTCAATATTAAATATTCGCAAAGTTTTTAAATAATTGCGCGCTTCCTTAAAACTTTGATCGCTCCACAAATCTTCCTCATGATTTCTGTCACTACTAAGAGCAGCAAAGATTTCAGCCGTATCGTCAAGATCTCTGATATAAGAAAATAATTGAGCCTTACCCGCAATACTTTGTTTTATTTTTCTAAAAAGTTGATTGCTGGAAGTCGCAGTATTTTTACTGTTCCAATGAACTCTAATAAATTGAGAAAAATCTGACTTCTCAAGAGTTTGAATTATTTGTCCCCATTTATTTTCTAAATCCTCCTCTTCGTTAGCAGCCAACTGTCCTTTCTCATCGATCATTGAAAATAAATGATTTTTGATCAAATCCGGAGTAGATAATTTTACACCTCTAGCATTCAAAGTTTCGAAAACCTTGTATGCGTTTAAATCGTTATTAACCGTTATTGTCGTAAAAAATAAAATATCCGACATCTTGTCAACAAAGCTCGCCAAAGATTTTCCATCTTCATTATATTTGCTGTCACTAATTTTTTTAATAAAGAAATCATAAGCTTTTAAAAGCAGCTTACTTGAATAATTTTTTGGCTTTGGCTTATCAACCAAAGTACACAAAGAATCAAAGCACAGTTTGTTATTTTTATTAAGCGTCAATTTTGGCTTAGTCACTAAAGAAACCGGATCGGTAAATCCAATGTAAGTATTTTTTAACGTGTCCAATCTTTGTTGATTTTGCAACTTCATATCCTGATCAAGGTGAGTTTTTACTAATTGTTGCAGATGATGCAGAATTGCTAAAATTAGAATCATTAAAGTAGTCAATCTTTGCTGACCATCTATCACTTTATACTCTTTATCATTATTGGTTTGAAGCACCAAATATCCCATGTAATGGCTTTGATCTTCGTTTTCTTTTTCTTCAATTTGGTCAACAATATCTTGCCACAGATCTTCCCATTGTTCGCTTTCCCAAGAATAATCTCGCTGAAATTTTGGAACTACATGAGTTAACCCATTGCCCATAATTTTACGAAAAGTTTCGTTAGAAGTATTAAAGTTTTTTGACATGTGCGACCTCTTAATTTTTGGTTTCAAGCCTTGGAAATAGGCCCTTTGGTTCGTTAATTTTGTGGTCTGG
>CAYSUM010000004.1:0-109702 GCA_964434225.1 uncultured Rhizobium sp. | reverse complement strand
TTGGCGGAGAGGAAGGGATTCGAACCCTTGATACAGTGTTACCCGTATACCTTCTTAGCAGGAAGGTGCCTTCAGCCTCTCGGCCACCTCTCCAAAAATAATGTGTGGAATTTTGTAACGTGTAGATGAGGACGGTTAAGCTAGAGCTGGATTTGCAAGGTGCAATAATTTTTTGGTAAAAAAATTATTTGTAGGCGCTGATGGTAAATTTTATTAGGACATCGTCGCGAACGCCGTTGGCTTTAAGTGGATCTTGATTGCCGATGCCGAAGTCTGAGCGCTTGATGGTAAAATATCCAGCGGCCATGGCAGAGGAATCGTTGTAACTTTTAAGATTGAAAGTTACCGATGCAGGAGCCGCGCGACCTTTTATGGTTAAAATTCCTTTGGCTAAATATTCGTTGGAAGGGGTTTTGATGAAATTGGTGGCGGTGAAGTTAGCGCGTGGAAATTGTAATAAGTTAAACCAATCGGCTTTTTTTAGAACTTCGACAACATCTCTTGCAGAACAATTTAGCGATGAAATATCGACGTCAACTGAAATTACAGAATGCGCTAAATCAGAAGGATCGAAAGCAATTTTTCCTTCAAAATTTGTGAAATAGCCATTAATTGCGAGGTTATTTTGTGTAACGGCAAAACTAATTGAGCTGTTCGCGGTGGCAATTTTCCAAGGGTTGCCAGTAAATAAATCGTCTTTTATCAGGCTTTTATTTTCGGCGGCTTCGGGCGTTATTTTGGCGGTGCGATCTAAAACTCCTTCAACTTCGATAGCGATTTTTATGTTATCTGAAATTCCAGGAATGCCAAAATCCATGCCAAAATCGGAGCGCTTGATAGTGGCGGTGGCGCTGAATCCAGCGGTTTTCTTTTGAGTGTAGCTGTTAAGTCCGATGCGGTTGAGTTGGGCGTTAAGTGTGATTTCGTTGGTGATGCCAAGAAGTGATAAATTGCCGATAATCTTGGCGCGCTTGCCTTGTACGATAATATTTTTGCTGACGAATCTTGCTTCTGGATATTTGGTCGTATTTAAAAAATCTTTGCCTTTGAGTTTGGAATCGAATTCGGCAATGCCTGTCAGAACTGAATCGGTTTTGATGGTGACAAAAACCGAGCTATTTTGTGGATGGCTTTCATCAATCATAATATAGCCCGTTGATTGGGTGAATTTGCCGGATGGGCTGGAAAATCCGAAGTGATTGGCCGACCACGTGATGTTGGTGTGATTGGGATCAAGCGGATAAATATCAGCTGCTTGTGCGATATTGCTAAAAATAATTGCGGCGCAAAACAGAAGATATTTTTTCATTTTAAATATTAATTTGTTGGACCAGATTCTTTAGCTAATAGTGCCTGATAAATACAATAGCCATATCAGTTCTTTGTATCGTTAATCGGTGTTGAATTTGCCGCCAATTTTCTGCGATTATAAAGATCGGCAAAATCAATTGGATCAAGCATCAGCGGAGGAAATCCACCGTCAGAAGTAAGGTTAGTAACAATTCTTCTTAAGTAAGGGAAAATTAAATTCGGACAATAAATTAACAGAATTTGCTCCAACATATCGGCTTCAATATTTTTGATTGAAAATACCGCGCCGTAAGAAATTTCGCACAAAAAAATCCTTTGATTATCGCCTTTGGCATCAGCAGAAATTTTTAAACTTACTTCAAAAATTTCTTCAGCAATTTTTGTGGCGTCGATATTGATTGAAAGCTCGATGTCAGGCTTTACTGCGGCATTTAAAAAAATTTGTGGCGAATTTGGAACTTCAAAAGACAGGTCTTTGATATATTGTGAAATTACTTTGATGTTGGACATTTTGGGAAAAATAAATTTTTAGTTTGGTAAATCTGTCGCATTTTCAGATTCCACTGTTGTTAAAAATGGATTTGGTTTATCACGACTTTTTTTGTAATCTATTTTTGCGGGAGGCAATTTAGTTATTGAACCGTCGTGCTCAACCAAAACCGCTGTGTTTCTATCTGCAGATAAATCGCCCAATTTTTTTACTTCGGTAATTAAGTAAGGCAAAATAATTTCTGGCAAAACTCCAGCTCCGTTAAAAACTAGCCGAACTGATTCGTCATGATTAGGAACGTGAGTATTGTTTCCGATAAGTCTGATTTCAGCAACAGAAATTTTGTCGCTGATGCGCGCCAATCGTATCATTCCTGATTTTCCAGTATTGTCGCGATGAACCAGAAAAGCTGATGAATCTGCCGAATGTCCAGCTTCTTTGCTGTAAGATTTATAAAATGGCGTTCCTTTCAAAAGGCCATCAAATCCTTTTTTTCGATCAACCGCAACGCTGACTTCGTTTTGGCCTTCGCGTGCAATTGAAGGATAATCTTCGATGGCGTTTCGTAATCCTTTTTGAATTGCTAAAAGCAGTTTAGCGGTTGACCCATTGACTTGAGCTTCTTGATTTGGAGCGGTAATCGTCATTAAACTTCCATCAACTTGAAATAAAACGCTGCCACCTTGAAAAGCGCCGATATTTATTTGGACGTCGCGATCTTTTGCGCGCAAACCATGCTCTTGCGCAACTCCTCGTAAATAAAAGATTGCGATATTTTTTTTGGCGATTGATTCGTCAATCTCAAATGGTCCGATTGAAACTTCGTGAGCGCGAATCATGTCGAGAGTTTGTGAATAAAAAGAGGCTTTATGGGCAATGTTGGGAAGAATATTGGCTAAATTTTCTTGAATAGTTTTGTCAAATTCAAATACGCCATCAAGCTCGATTTTACATGCGGCTGCTTGATCGCTGCGCAAAAATAAAAGATCGAAAAAGAAAATTTCTTCGCTGGATAAAAGATCGATGTTTCCAATTGCGGCATCAAATAGTTTATCTTTTGCGGCATCGCCAGTTTTTCTATTGACCAAGAAAGATTTTACATCGCCTCTTTTATCGCGATTTATTTGATTATTTTTCTGCGCAATTTCTTGCAATTCTCCTTTGGAAAAAAGCAGCAAAATATTCGGAGTGTGAGCCAATAAAAGGTGTGGCGCGTCTTCTATATATCCGCGTGGAAAGCCATAATTTTCCCGCATTTTCTTTCTGGAATCCAAATCGGCAGAACCTTTAATCAATTTTTCAAAATCGCTTTGCTCTTCATAATATTGCGCTGCGCCAGCTGGACCGCCGACTGGCAATAATAAAAATTCCATTTCATATCCAATAGTCAGCGCGACATTGGGTTTAACATTGGCCACATAATCGTCTTGCCAAGTTTTTATGGTTTTGGGATCGGTGACTCCCAATTTTTCTCCCAAGGCTTCGATATCAGTTTTGATGCTTTTTTTTGAGATTGTAGAGTAAAAAATTCCTGCGTTTTTGTGAAAAGATTTTCTCCATTTTCGGTGCCTTCGATTTGATGAATCAAAGCAGGATTATCAAGATTGGCGCGATATAAAGTGCCTTGATTAATTACGGTATGTTCTTCAATTCCATCAATTCCAAACTGCGTTTTTAAAAGATCGAAATTGCCAGGAATGTTGATGGTTCTGCTTAGGTCAACCAGTTGTGAGAAAAATTCTCGCTCATCTTCAATGGCGCCAATTTTATTGAACTTTGCTGACAATCCGCCTTGGTTATTGTGAAGAAGAATGGCGTCGGACAATTTTCCATAATTCCACGAAATGCGGGCGTGAGCATGTTGATATTTATGGTCGAGCTCTTTGAGAAGTTTTTTTCTGAATTCTGACAGTGTCAAGCCAGCTTCTGCTGTAAGATGCGCGACGACTAATTCTCTTTTTTCTTCGGACGATTTTTCTTCCAAACAATCGATATCGTGAATTTTTTCAAGAATTAGCATTGACTCGGGAGAGAAATCGGAAGCTCCTAAAGCTGAAATGTCGGTTTGATAAATTGAGCTATAATTGTTTTTGAAAGCCTCAAGTTCTGCTTCCAGAGCTTGGCTTGGAGAAATTTTTGTAAAAAGACTGGCGCTCTCAATTAAAGGCATCACCAAATTGATGGTGTCTTTTTGTGTTTTTTCAGCAAGGCTATTCCAAGCTTGTAAAACTGAGGTTAATTGGTCTTGGCGTTGAGATAAAATAGACATAAATTTAGAATTTTAGTTTATAAAATCCGCAACGAGGGCGGAATTTAGAAAGAAAAAAAAGCAAAAGATGTGCTAACAACAACAGCGTTATGAAAAATCAGGAACGAAAAATTATTCGTTTGGAGATAAGAAATTTTTAACTTCATCTAAACTTAATGGATTTCAAATGAGTTAGTTACCAAGAAGCGATAGTTCGGCCTAGAATTGATTTTGGGTATAAGTCAACGTTTTAAAATAACCTTTGTGAATGGTTATGAGGGTAAGTTTAAGAAGGAGTGGTGGTGATTATTATTTTTATACAAGAAATTCTGAATTAGTGCGCAGAACTCTTTTGGCGGCTGAATCCATGATTAATGAATTGACAAAAATTTTGCCGCTGCATTTTTTAATTCCATTCAACAAATAGCCGTCAGTTACGCCAGCGCAGGCGAAAATTACGTCGCCGCGAGCCATTTCATTGGCGGTATATTTTTTATTCAAATCAGAAATTCCCATTTTTTTGGCGCGCTCAATTTGTTTTTGATTGCCGCCAAAAATTAAGCGACCCATCATTTGTCCGCCAATTACGCGAAGTCCAGCTGCTGCCAAAACTCCTTCAGGCGCGCCGCCAGTTCCCATGTAGGCGTCAATTCGAACCGATTGATTGGTGCAAGCGATAACTCCAGCAACGTCGCCATCGCCGATTAAACGAATGCGAGCTCCAGCTTCGCGGACTTTGGCAATCAATTCTTCGTGACGCGAGCGCTCAAGAATCATCACGGTTAAATCAGAAATAGAGCATTTCTTAGCTTGCGCGATGTTGGCCAAATTCACTTTCGCCGAATTATCAAGATCGATTACGCCTTCGGGAAGTCCTGCGCCAACCGCAATTTTTTCCATGTAAACGTCGGGAGCGTGTAAAAATCCGCCTTTTTTTGCAAAAGCAATTACTGCCAAAGAAGACTCGCCAGCATTGGCGCAAATTGTAGTTCCCTCAAGTGGATCAAGCGCAATATCAACTTCAATTCCACCTTTGCCAACTTCTTCGCCGATATAAAGCATCGGCGCTTCATCGCGTTCGCCTTCGCCAATTACGATAGTTCCTTGGATGTTCATTTGATTCAAAGTTGCGCGCATTGATTCAACCGCAGCTTTATCGGCAGCCATATTATCACCTTTGCCAATCCAATCGTAACAAGCAATTGCGGCTTTTTCTACAACTTCAATAATTTGCGAGGTCAGGGGAGTTAACATATTTCAAAAGATAGGATTTTTAGACAAAAAAAAGGCGGACTCGATTTTGGCGAGTCCGCCTTTTTTCAAGAGCTTAGCTCGAAAGCTTCTGCTCTTTGAATTCTACATGCTTACGAACAACGGGATCGTATTTTGTAAACACCATTTTTTCTTGTTTTTGTTTTGGATTG
The DNA here is from genome assembly GCA_964434225.1 of uncultured Rhizobium sp. Classification (GTDB taxonomy): domain Bacteria; phylum Pseudomonadota; class Alphaproteobacteria; order Rickettsiales; family UBA1997; genus UBA2645. The sequence continues at coordinate 104,229 of CAYSUM010000004.1, read as the reverse complement.
CGGCGCGCAAGATAGAAGAATCCAGTGCCAGCAGAGCTAACCAATTTGAACAAAATAGAATTTCTTTTAGACTTTGAAGCCTTTGGTTTTCCAGCCATATTTTACCTAAATATTTGGGGGAGTTAAAAAAGAGGGGCGCAAGATATTTTTGGCAATCAATCAGTCAAGCATTACTTTAAAGATTGTCTAGAGCCTGAATTTTAATACAGGCTCTAGGGCTAACTATTCGCTAATTTTTTTTCACCTTTAAATCCAGCGGCAATTCCAGTTCTTGATACCGATTCTAAACCATACGGAACCAGTTTTAGCAAAAGCTCGTCGATAATTTCTGAATTTCCAATCACTTCAAAAACGATTGAATCGCCAGCAATATCAACCACGCTGGAGCGATATTTATCAACAACTCCCAAGGCTTTTTCGCGTCTTGATTCGTCAGCAATAATTTGAATTAAAGCTAATTCGCGCTCGATATAACCTTGCTCGCGAGTCAATTCTGCCGCGGTGTGAACTGGAATAATGCGTTTTAAAAGTTTGCAAATCAGATCAATAGTTTTGGTAGTTCCAAAAGTTGTGATAGTGATGCGCGAGAGTTTTTTATCGATTGAAGTTGGTGCAACATTCAGCGATTCGATATTATAGCCGCGCGCCGAAAAGAGTTCGACAATCCGCGCCAAAGCCCCGAATTCATTGTCGACTAAAATTGCGATTACGTGTTTTTTAATGATATCAGTCATAAATTTCTAAACGGCGTTAATGTCTTTTTGAACATATTGTTTTGCTTGCGAACCAAGAAGAATTTCGTTGTGAGCTGCTCCAGCTGGAATCATCGGGAAAACATTTTCTGATTTTTCGATGACGCAATTAAATAAAACTGGACCTTGATGATCGATCATTTCGATAAATTTTTGGTCAAGTTGCGCTGGGTTTGAACATTCCATTCCCTTGATACCGAAGGCTTCAGCAAGTTTGACAAAATCAGGAAGTGATTCCATGTAAGATTGGCTTTCGCGTTTTTGGTAAATTAATTCCTGCCATTGACGCACCATTCCCATGTAGCGATTGTTCAAAATGATGATTTTTACTGGCAAATTATACTGTTTGATCGTGGCCAATTCTTGCATATTCATCATAAAAGATGCGTCACCGCTGATGCACATAACTAAATCTTTTGGATTGGCCAATTGCGCGCCAATTGCTGCTGGAACGCCGTAACCCATAGTTCCAAGTCCGCCAGAAGTTAACCATTTTTTTGGATGGTCAAAATGCAAATATTGCGCCGCCCACATTTGGTGCTGGCCGACGTCGGTGGAAATAAAAGGTTTTTTAGTTTTGGTCAATTCATTCAAGCGCTGCAAAGCAAATCCGGGTTTGATGATGCTGTCGCTTTTCTCGTAAGAAAGCGAATCGATCGCTTGCCATTTTTTAATCTTTTCCCACCAAGCTGAAATTTCTTTTTGGCGGTTTTTTAATTTGCGCGATCTCCATTCATCAAGAATTACCTCAAGAACAATCGCCGCGTCGCCAACAATAGGAACATCAACTTTAATAATTTTGTCGATTGAGCAATCGTCAACATCAACGTGAATTTTTTTCGAATTTGGCGAGAAGCCAGAAACGCGGCCAGTCACGCGATCATCAAAGCGCGCGCCGATGCCAATCATCACGTCGCAATCATACATCGCCATATTGGCTTCATAGGTTCCGTGCATACCAAGCATGCCGATAAAATGTGGGTCGGAAGCTGGAAATCCGCCCAAACCCATCAAAGTGTTGGTGATGGGATAGCCAGTTTCGTGAACTAATTTTAGTAAAAGTTCGCTGGCTTTTTCGCCAGAATTAATAATGCCGCCACCGGTGTAAAATATTGGGCGCTGGGCTTTTTCAAGTAAATCAACAGCTTTGGAAACGGCATCGCGATTAATTTCTAAACGACGTTCTTGAATTTGGTAAGAAGCGCGATTGATCGCCATTTTGCCTTCGTAAATTCCGTGGTTGTTTTGGACGTCTTTTGGAATGTCGATCAAAACTGGTCCGGGACGACCAGAGCGCGCGATGTGAAAGGCTTCGTGAATTATGTAACCCAATTCGTTAACATCTTTAACGAGATAATTATATTTGGTGCAAGAGCGTGTTAAGCCAGTAATATCAGCCTCTTGGAAGCCGTCAGTTCCGATTAAAGAAGTGGCAACTTGTCCAGAAATGCAAACCAAAGGAATGGAATCAAGATAAGCATCTGTAAGGCCTGTAATTGCATTAGTTGCTCCTGGTCCAGAAGTGACTGTAATTACACCAACTTTTCCCGTTGATCGAGCATAGCCCTCAGCTGCATGTGCAGCGGCTTGTTCGTGACGAGTTAAAATATGATGCAATTTTGTTTGCGTAAAAAGCGCATCGTAAAAAGGCAAAATCGCGCCGCCGGGATAGCCGAAAATCGTGTCTACGCCCTCGTTAATAAAAGCTTTAACGATAATTTCTGCGCCCGCAAATTTATTGTGAAATTTTTGATCTGTCATTTTTAAGGAAAAAATAATGCTTCAGGAAGGCTTGCGATTTAAGTGGCGGCAAGGTTTCTAATCAAGCAAAATTATCTGGTTTGTGCAGCAATTATAACTTGTAAAACATCGCCTGCTGTTGCCAATCGCGCCAGTGCTGCAATAATTCGTTGGTTGCTTTTTTGCCTTTAAAAAATATTTTGGTGCAGTCTGTTTTTTCTGCCTAAAAAATTTCTAACAATTGAAAATCTCAAATTATGACTAATCACACAACAATCATTGGTATTGAAAAAATTCTGCAATCTTTACCGCATCGCTACCCGCTTTTATTGGTTGACAAGGTTGTTGAACTGGAAATTGGTAAAAAAATTGTCGCGATCAAAAATGTCACTTTTAACGAGCCGCATTTTATGGGACATTTTCCTAATCATCCAATCATGCCGGGTGTTTTAATTATTGAAGCGATGGCTCAAGCCGGAGCCTTGATGGTGACTGCCGCACCGGGATTTAAAGCGGAAGAAAAATTAGTTTATTTTATGTCAATTGATGGCGCGAAGTTTAGAAAACCAGTAATTCCAGGCGATGTTTTGGAATTGCATGTTGAAGTTGTGCAAAATCGTGGACCAGTTTGGAAGCTTTCAGCTGTAGCGATTGTTGATGGCCAAAAAGTTTCAGAAGCACAACTTTCTGCAATGATTGTCGATAAAGAAAAAAAATAATATGACGCAAAAAATTCATCCAACCGCGATTGTCAGCCAAGCGGCGCAGATTGCTGATAATGTTGAAATTGGTCCTTACTCGATTATCGGCGACGATGTAAAAATTGGCGAAGGCACAATAATCAAATCTCACGTCGTGATTGAAGGCGATACAACAATCGGAAAAAATAACGTTATCTTTCCTTTCGCCTCTATTGGTATGGTTCCACAAGATTTAAAATTTAAAGGCGAAAAAGCAAAATTAGTTATCGGCGACAATAATAAAATTCGCGAACATGTGACGATTCATCTTGGTACCGAAGATGGCGCAATGATTACAACCATTGGCAACAATTGTTTGTTTATGGTTGGATCTCATGTCGCTCACGATTGCATCATTGGCAATCATGTGATTTTAGCCAATAATGCCACGCTTGCTGGCCATGTTGAAGTTGGTGACCATGTTATAATTGGCGGACTTTCTGCGGTTCATCAATTCGCCAGAATCGGGAAAGGCGCCATGATCGGCGGCATGTCTGGCGTTGAGAATGATGTTATTCCAAATGGTTTAGTGATAGGCGAACGCGCTTCGCTAGCTGGTTTGAATATCGTCGGCATGAAACGTCGCGGCATTGCGCGCGAAGATATTCACGCTCTGCGTAACTTCTTCAAGCAAGTTTTCGCTAAGAATGATTCTAATTTTTCTACTCGTGTTGAAGATGCGGCTAAAAGCTTCCCGAGTCAAACTGTTCAAGATGTTGCGGCTTTCGTAAAGTCTGAAACTGCTCGCGCTTTTTGTAAGCCAAAAGGTAATTTTAATTCAGAAGAATAATGCGCGAACTCTGTCTGGATATTGAAACGACGGGCCTTGATCCGCGCACTGGCGATAAAATTGTCGAGATCGCCGTTGTTGAATTGCATAACAAAGTTAAAACGGGTGAATTTTTTCATACTTATGTTAATCCTAGGCGCGACATGCCTCAGGAGGCTTTTAAGATTCACGGAATTTCTTCAGAATTTTTGCAAGACAAACCAATTTTTGATCATGTCGCGCGTAAATTTTTAGACTTCATCAAAGACGATAAAATCATTATTCATAACGCTGCATTTGACACCAAATTTCTTAATCACGAGCTGCGAATCCTTGGCTTGCCTACATTGAACATGAATAATGTGATCGATTCATTAATTATCGCTCGCAATAAATTTCCTGGATCGCCCGCTTCGCTCGACGCACTTTGTAAAAGATTTAACATCGATTTATCCAAGCGGGCTAAACACGGCGCGCTCTTAGATACTGAACTGCTTTGCGATGTTTATGTTGAGCTGATGGGCGGTGCGCAAACTGGATTATCTTTTGGGTCAAGTGCCAAAAATAATTCTCAAACTGCCAAAGAAATTACTGCTCAAATTGTCGCACCACAAATAAGAAGAACTTTGCCAAAGCGCGACTTTCCTGTTTCAGAAGCAGATTTAGAAAAACATCAGGAATTCATTAAGAAAAATTTTAAAACCAATTTGTGGGGTTTTTAAAGTTCATCTAAGTGCTAAAATAACACCAACCAAACACCAAAAAACATGTCAAACCAGCAGCTCTTAAAAGCCATATCGCTATCCTTCCAACATCGTCATTACGAGCGCAGCGTGGCAAATCAGCGTACTATAAAATAAGGCGGAGCGGATGAAAAAAATCACCACATTTTTTTTAAATATTTATGCGACAGAAAGAGATAATTTATGGCTGTTCGTGCCAGTATTATTGGGGTTTGGAGTCGTTTTTTATTTTTCGTTCGAAGAAAGCTTTTTGGTGAATTTTGATATTTTGGCTGCGTTATTTTTTGCCGCTCTGCTACTTTCTTTTTTAAATCGATATTCGCTTAGATTTCTTGTATTTCTAGCTTGTGCGCTGTTTTTGGCGGGAAGTTTTTATGGATATTTTTATCAGAAAATTTTTCTAAATCAGACTAAAATTACAGGAAAAGTTTACGTTGATGGAGTTGGAAAAATTGTAGCGATTCAGAAATTTGTTAATCCAGTAAATGGCGTTACAGGTGCGAATTTAGTGATTTCGGAGCCGAAGCTTTATAAGTCAAAATTTGTGGAGAAGCAGAAAAAAATTAAGAAGAGAAAAGCAAAGAAGAAAAAAAATAAGAAAGAAAAGAAAAATAGAAAGTCGCGCAAAAAGTGCGAGAGGACAATTTTGGAAGAAGAAAAAATTGACCCATCATTTCTCTCGGAGCGCTGCCACCTCAAACCTCTAACGGGATTTACTGACGGGTTTGAGATGAAGGAAAAAAAGAAAAAACCTAAGAAAAAAAAGCCTAAAAAAAAGAAACCAATTAGCGAAAAAACCATCCAAAAAAATTTCGTTAATCTTGCGGGTTACCAAGAAATTGATCGCGAGTTTTTAGATTACTCAAAAAATTATCAGCAAGTCGAATGGCTTAAAATAAAGGATCGCGAAGTTTTTCCTAATCCGCCGCAAAAAATTTCTCTCAATCTAATCAAAAATTCTGCGCAGTTAAAAGTGAATGATGTAATCGCTTTTCGCGCCATGTTGCAGCCGCCAAAAGCGCGAGAATTTCCCGATGATTTTGATTTCAATCTCGACGCTAAATTTAAAAAAATCGGCGCTTATGGATTTGTGATCGACCAAGTTAAAACCATGCGCGAAGCAGAAATATCAAGCTCGGATGAATGGTTTTTATCTTTGCGTGAAAAAATTCGCGGTAAAATTTTAAACACAATTTCAGGCGACGAAGCTGCAATCGCTTTGGCTTTTTTAATCGGCGATCAAAGTCAGATTTCAAAAGATATGATGAATAAAATCAGAAATTCTGGTTTGGCTCATTTGTTGTCAATTTCAGGATTTCATCTATCGCTTGCAAGCGCGATTTGCTTCATCGCAACGCGTTTTCTTTTATCGCGCAGCGAATATTTAACTTTGCGTTTTGATCTTAAAAAATTCGCTGCGATTGCGGCAATTTTTGGAACTTATTTTTATCTAAAAATTGCTGCCTCGCCACTTCCGGCGCAGCGCGCTTTTGTGATGGTGGTTTTGGTTTTAATTGCGCTTTTTGTTGGTGAAAAAATTAATGCCAAACGTGCCGCAATGACAGCGGCTCTAGGCTTGATTTTGTTGAATCCATTCGCAGTTTTTAATATCAGTTTTCAACTCACTTTTGCCGCGATTTTAGTTTTGGTAAATTTTTCTGGCGATAAAAATTACGATCCACATTTACATTTTCTGCGACGTTTCTGGAATTACTTTATGCAGATTATTTTGATCTCAATTGCCATTCAAATTGCCACTACGCCGTTTTTGATGCGATCTTTCCAGAGCACTGTCTTGTTTGGTTTTATTGCCAATATTATCGCAATTCCTTTGAGCAGTTTTATCATCATGCCACTAGGTTTTTTGGCGCTGTTTTTTATGATTTTTGGTTTGGAAAAATATGTTTTGATTTTGATGGGGAAGGGAATTTTTTTAATTGAAAACTTGGCCATTTTTGTTGCTGATTTAAATTTTTCACATCTTGCCAGTCCAACAATTTCAAGCTTTGGCATCACTTTGGCTGCGATCGGATTATTGCTATTTTGTTTACTGCAAAGTTGTTTTCGTTTTGTTGGAATTGCGATATTTTTTCTGTCTTTTTCAACAATATTTTTTGTGGCAAAGCCAGATATTTTATTCGAATCGAAGCAAAAATTCTTCGCTGTAAACACTTCTGACGGTTTGATCTTTTCAAAAAATCTAAGGCCTTCGAAGGGCCGTCAAATATGGATGAATAAGATGAATGAAGAAGAATTCAAATCCCTTCAAAGTCATCCGCAGCAAGAAATTTTTTGCGATGAAAATCATTGCGAGATTGCAAAAAATAAAAAATTTCTGGTTTTGTTAAAGCGCAGCAAAATTTCTGAAATTTGTAAAAATGATTTTGATGTGATTGTGAATTTAACCGCGAAATACAAGTTTCCAGAATGTATTGCAGAAAATAAAATCAAAATTGATAACAAAGATTTTTATCTAAAAGGCGGGCAGTTTTTTAAATATGACGGCAGTTTTTTTATTTTTTGAAAACCAAAAATTTGGCCCCGAAAAAATTAAAAGCAGTAATGAGAATAATGGTGATGATGTTGGAGATTTCAGGAATGATTCCGCAAAATTCAACAAAGACGCGAAGCAAGATGCTGCTAAGGCCCAAAGAAACTAAATAAAGCGAAAGATAGCGACGAAAATATCCCGAATCTTGGGCTTTAAAAGTGAAGCGCTTATTGCACTGATAATTGAATCCGATGCTGATACAAAATCCAGCGACGTTGGCGACGAGATAGTGTAATTTAAGTTCGTGTAAACAAATGATAAAAGTTGTGTAGCTGATGATTGTAGAAAGTCCTCCAACAATAATAAAAGTAAAAGCCTGACGAGTTAGGTGATAACGTTGAGCCAGATTTTTTATCGTGGAAATAATGTTCATCAGAAGATTGTTGGCAACTAGTCGCGCTTGAAAGAACAAGCGGATGGTGACCCCAACGGGATTCGAACCCGTATCGCCACCGTGAAAGGGTGGCGTCCTAACCATTAGACGATGGGGCCCCTGAGAAAATTTGGAAATTTTTCAGAAGAGAGATTTAAAGCAGTGGTGAAGGTACGAAAAACGAGCGGCGCAAGTTATGTAGTGGTTTTAAAAGTGCAAGATTCTTCTTTAAAAAATTAAATAATAATGCCGTCATCCTTCGCTTTATTTAGGATGACGGTTGGGTTTACTGACAAGCCAAACATTCTTCATATTTGCTGTCTGAAGCTGCAACTTGAGCCGTGGCTTCCGATTCTACTTTTTTAAACATTTCGTCATTTACAACTTTATTCGACACTTTATCGGCGCGTTGAATTGAAGTTGAGCGGCAATAATAAAGGCTCTTCAAGCCTTTCTGCCAAGCTCTGAAGTGAATTTCGTGTAATTCTTTTTTCGAGACGTTTCCTGGCATAAACAAGTTCAAGCTTTGAGCTTGGCAAATATATTCCTGACGTTCTGCGGATAGATCAACAATCCATCTTTGGTCAATTTCTTGAGCGGTTTTGAAAACCAATTTCTCGTGCTCATCAAGGAAATCTAAATGCTGAACCGAGCCTTCGTTAATTGTAATTGAGGACCAAATGTCTTCGGTGTTGCGACCTTTTGATTCAAGCAATTTCACCAAGTTTTTGTTACGGACATTAAACGATCCCGTCAAAGTTTTTTGTGTGAAAGAATTGGCAGCGAAAGGCTCAATACCCGGAGAAGAATTATTGGCGATGATCGAGATCGAAGCGGTTGGCGCGATGGCCAATTTGTTTGAGAATCTTTCTTCAGAACCCGCATCAATCGCGTCTGGACAAGCTCCTCTTTCTTTCGCTAAAATATGCGAAGCTTTGTCAACGCCAGCTTTGATATGGTTAAAAATTTTCTTATTCCACACTTTGCTCATGGCAGATTCCATCGGCACATTTTTGCTTTGCAAGAAAGAATGAAAGCCCATCACGCCAAGTCCGACCGAGCGTTCGCGCATTGCAGAATATTTAGCTTTATACATCAAATCTGGCGCTTTGTCGATGAAATCTTGCAAGACGTTATCAAGGAAACGCATGATGTCATCGATGATTTTATCGTTATCTTTCCATTGATCGTAAAATTCTAAATTGAGCGAAGACAGACAGCAAACGGCTGTGCGATCTTTTCCTAAATGATCGATTCCGGTTGGAAGAGTGATTTCGCTGCATAGATTTGAAGTTTTAACTTTCAGTCCAAGTTTTTTATGATGCTCTGGAATAGCTCTATTCACGGCGTCGATGAATAAAATGTAAGGTTCGCCAGTTTCAATTCTTGTGGTTAAGAGTTTAATCCACAAAGCGCGCGCTTTAATGGTTTCAATGGTTTTGCCAGTGTAAGGACTTTTCAAATCGAAATTTCCGTCTTTTTCAACAGCTTTCATAAATTCATCAGTCACTGCAACGCCGTGATGTAAATTTAAAGAGCGGCGATTCGGATCGCCACCAACTGGCCTTCTGATGTCGATAAATTCTTCGATTTCTGGATGATTGATTGGCAAATAAACTGCTGCTGAACCGCGACGCAAGCTGCCTTGCGAGATTGCCAAAGTTTGTGAATCCATAACTTTGATAAACGGAACTATGCCAGAAGTTTTGCCATTGCCACGTACGGTTTCGCCAATTGAACGCAAATTTCCCCAATAGCTGCCGATGCCGCCGCCTTTGGAGGCAAGCCAAACATTTTCATTCCACAAGTTGACAATTCCTTCAAGAGAATCGCTTGATTCATTTAAAAAACAGGAAATCGGAAGTCCACGATCAGTTCCGCCGTTGCTTAAAACTGGAGTTGCCGGCATAAACCATAAGTTGGAAATATATTCGTAAAGACGATTGGCGTGATCTTGATCGTCGGCGTAATAAGCGGCAACGCGAGCGAATAAATCTTGGTAAGATTCGCCGGGTATTAAATAACGATCTTTCAAAACTGCTTTGCCGAAATTGCTTAGTCCTTCATCTTTTTTGTGATCAACTTTTACGGCGAATTTTTTCTTTGGCGCAGTTTTTATAATGCTGGAACTGCCAGAATCTTTGAGTGTTTTGAGGGCTGACTTTTTTGACATGAAATAAAAAATTACGATTTTGTTTTCGAACCAAGCGCTGCTTGGATAAAACTACATCTAGTGGCATTTTTTACCAAAACCACACTATATCTTGTTTTTTGTGATTTTTATTTTGGAGAAAATTATTTGTCTAGTTCGATCTTTCTGGGTGGATTTTTTTTGACGCAAATACGGCACAAGTTCTTTGTTTCCAAGGCTTTAAAATTTACAATTTTATTTTCAGTAAATTCAAAATTCCTCTTGCCTTGTTAAAAATTTCTTCCAGTTCAGATTTGGGATCAGAATCAAAAGTAATTGCACCGCCAACTTGAAATTCAAATTTTTTACCGCGCAAAACTAAGGTACGAATCACGACAGAGCAATTAATTTCGTCGCGCGAAAAAAAACCAATCGTGCCGCTGTAAATTCCGCGATCTAATTTTTCTTTTTTTGCAGCAATTTCTATCGCTTTAATTTTTGGCGCGCCAGTCATTGAACCAGCGGGAAAGCAGGTTTTGAGCGCATCAAAAGCACAGAAATTTTTAGTGATTTTTCCATGAACCTCACTCGACATGTGGTGAATATTTTGATAAGAAGTAATCGCAAAAAGTTTTTTTACGACAACGCTTCCCGCCTTGCAAATTCTGGATAGATCGTTTCTCACCAGATCAACAATCATCAAATTTTCGGCGCGTTCTTTGGCGTTGTTTTTGAGGAAAAGTTTATTTTTTTTATCTTGAGCTAAAGTGTTGCCGCGCGGTGTGGTGCCTTTGATTGGACGTGAAAAAATTTTACCATTTTTTGCTGATAAAAATAATTCTGGACTTGAAGAAATCACATAATTTTCTCCAAGTTTTAAAAATGATGAATAGTTGGCAGGGCTTAATTTTGTAAGGTCAAAAAATAGCTGAAAAGCTTGTTGCTGATTTTGTTTTTGCGAGAACTCTCCGAAAAATTTTCGGGTTAAGTTGGTTTGATAAAATTCTCCAGCGCTGATTTTTTTACGAATGTCGGAAATGGCGGCGAGGTAGGATTTATCGGTGAAGTTGGAATCGACCCCATCATGCGAAGGGGTGACAAATATGTGTGGACAAAAGGCTTCCTTCGATTTTATCACCCCGTCGCATGGTGGGATCAATTTTAAAATTTTCTCTAACTTTTTTTTATCCGAAAAAACCGCTGTCACGCTTTTTTTCTTATGATCAAATTCCAAAACCACTGCAAATTTTGTTAGCCAAATTTTTGGTAAATCGACAAAAGATTTTTTAGTTTTTGGTAATTTTTCAAACTCGTTTCCAACTTCGTAGGCGAAATACCCAAACCACTTTTTATCACTGCTTTTTATAATTTTTTCGGCACTAAAAAAATCGTCACAAATAATTTTTTCTTCAGGAAAAATTGCGATGTAAGAAGAAGAGTTTTTGACTTTATTGTTGAGTGCTGAATATAGGAAAATCCAGCTTTCGTCGGCATAATTTGCAGCAATTTTTTGTGCGAAATTTAGAGGATCTAGCCAGTCAATTTTTACAGAGTTATCGCCCATTTTTTTGCTAAATATTTCTCTACCATTTGTCTTTCATCTCTGGAAAGCGCACGTCCGAAGAGAATAATTTCGCCAATATCGCCTTTAAAATAAATGTCGGGAATATTAGTGACCATAACTTTGCCAATGGTATTGTTAGTTGGAAGTCCTTTATGATTAACTTCACGATCTTCGCCTTTAAAGACACTATTCACATAAATTTTACGGCCCAAAGTATTGTCGTAAAGAAAAGTAAAAACCTGCATTTTTGTTGCGGAAACGCAGATAGTTTGAGTCAGTAAAGTATTTTTCTGCCAGTTATTTTCAACAAATCCGCCAGCGCGAAAGCTGATCATATTTGAACCATTCTCGGTAATATAATCTCCCGAACCAAGCACGCCAAAGGACTCGGTAATATTTGGTACGCGCATTGTGAAGAAAAAAGTATAATCATAATCGCTGCTAGGAACTGTGCCGTCGGGCAAATTGAAAAAATCATTACCATCAAATCTTAAAACAGGAAGTCCGTTGGCAACTGAAGGATCAAAGATATAAATTGGTCGCGCATTGCCAGTTTGAGTGGCGTTATTTCCAACAACAGATTGGCTGTTAATATCGTTCCATTGCGAAATTTTTTTACCATCCAACGCTTCTTTTTTGTTAAAACTTTTCTCAGAAACAGTGTCAAACCAAGCGACAATTCCAGAAATTCCGTTAACCGAAGAGCTTTTAGTTTGAGCGCGTGCGCCCATAATTTTGAAAGAGCGAATCATGGTTGTCGCCTGCATCACAGCCACGATCAAAATGCCGGTAATCAAAATTACCAACGCCAGCTCAACTAAAGAAAATCCCTGTTTTTTTGGTGCGAATTTTGCCATTAAATTTTGTTAAATAATTTTAAGAAAAGTTGGCCAAAGTTTTTTTGTAATTTTCGTCCCAAAAATTCATCAACGGGCAGAATTGAGAAAGAAGCGTTAGTCAGAAAAATTTCATCGGCATTTTTTAATGCTGAAATTTTCGCTTCAACTTCAAAAATTTTTACTGAAGAGATTTTTAGTAACCTAGTGCGAGTAGTTCCCATAACGATTCCACAAGATTTTGCGGCGGTAAAAACTCGTCCATTTTTTACCCAAAAAATATTGGAAGAAGAAGTCTCGGCGATAAATTTCTCTTTGGAAAGCAGTATACAGTCAAAAAGATTTTTCTCTTGTGCTTCAATTTTTGCTAAGACGTAAGGCAGAGAATTGAGGGTTTTGCCAAGATTTTGGGCGGGAGCGATTTGGGAAGAAATTCCTAGGGTGATTTTTTTTGGTAATTCGCGTGGTAAAAAAGTTTGAATTAAAATTAATGATTCCGATTCGTAAGTTGGCAAATAGCCCAAACTACCACTTCCGCGACTGATAAGGATTTTTAAAATTCCATCGGTAATTTTATTTTTTTCGATTAATTGCAGTGATTTTTTTTCTAAATCAGCAAGATCCGCCTGAAATTTCAATGTCTTCAAACCAGCTTTTATTCTGGCTTCGTGAGCTTTAAAATTTCTAATTTTACCTTCGACAATTTTACAAGTTTCAAAAATCCCATCGCCAAAAAGCAAGCCGCGTTCATGAATTGAAATATGCGCTTGTTTTTCTTCCAGCAGTTGCTGATTTTTGAAGATGTAGTTCGGCATTTGCTTAAGAAATTTTAATTACAAAATAAGATGAAATTCATTTTGAAGTGGGGATTTATTTTCTCAATCTGGATCACGATTTTTGGCGCGATGGCGCTAGTTTATTATCTTCACGATTTACCAAGTTTGAGCGAAATGGAGGCACAAAAAAATCGCCAAACCATTGAAATAAATTATTCTGACGACGAGCCAATTACAAAATTCGGCGGCATTTACGGCAGCGAAATTGATTTTTATGAATTGCCATCAAACCTTATAAATGCAGTAATTGCGACTGAAGATCGCCGTTTTTTTTCGCATTACGGAATTGATATTTTTGGCATTTTACGCGCTTCGTACGCCAATCACGAAGCTGGTCATATTGTGCAAGGCGGCAGTACAATCACGCAGCAATTGGCGAAATTATTATTCTTAACGCCAGATCGAAATTTCAAACGCAAAATCCAAGAAATTTTGCTGGCGTTGCAATTGGAACGTAAATTCACCAAAGAACAAATTATTACCTGCTATTTAAATCGCGCTTATTTTGGCGCCGGAAACTATGGCGTGGGCAATGCGGCAAAATTTTATTTTGGCAAAAATGTTGCCAATATTAATTTAAACGAAGCTGCGATGTTGGCTGGTTTATTGAAGGCGCCGTCAAAATTTTCACCAAAAAATAATATGGAATTGGCGCAAACCAGAGCTGACGAGGTTTTAGAGAATATGGCTGAAGCTGGATTTTTGAGCGCCAAAAATTTATCAGAAGTTGCTCAAGATGTTTCTTACAAAGTTGAAAAGTCACAAAGGCTTTATTTTGCTGACTTCGTACATGATCAATTTGCTGACTTTATTTCAAAAAAGAATTTGCGGGATAAAAAAATTATCGTCACCACAACTCTGGAAGAAAGACTTCAGGCCAAGTTAGAGGAAGTTGAAAATGAATTTGTTGCAAAAAATTCTGACAAAATCGGTAAGTCAGAAATCGCGATTGTGGTAATGATGAAAGATGGTGCGGTGCTAGCAATGTCTGGCGGCAAAGACTATCAAAAAAGTCAGTTTAATCGCGCAGTTTATGCCAAAAGACAGGCTGGATCGGCGTTCAAAACTTTCGTTTATTTAACCGCTTTTGAAAATGGCGCTGCTGTCGATGACAGTATTGAAGATAAAAAGATCAATGTTGGAGTTTGGTTGCCAGAAAATTACAACAATCATTATTTGGGCGAAGTTACGTTGAAGCGCGCTTTCGCGGAATCTCTAAATTCGGTGGCAATACAATTGGCGCGTCAACAGGAAAAAGGTGCGATTGCCCAAACCGCAAGACGTTTGGGAATTATTTCGAAAATTGAAAAAAACGATTTAACGATTGCGCTGGGAACCACGGAAGTAAGTCTGTTCGAGCTTACTAGCGCTTACGCTACAATTGCCAATGGCGGCGAAGCGGTGATTCCTTATTCGATAATTTCGATAAAAAATGACAAAGACGAATCGCTCTACGACCGTGAATCTTCTGGGATTGGCAATGTAATTTCTCAGAAAGCTCAAGAGAAAATAAAGGAAGTTTTGCGCGCGGTTGTAGAATCTGGAACCGGAAAAAATGCTAATGTCGCACAAAATATTTATGGAAAAACTGGAACCAGCCAAGATTATCGCGATGCTTGGTTTGTTGGCTTTAACGATGATTATGTTGTTGGAGTTTGGATCGGAAATGATGACAATTCTGCGACGAATAAGGTGACGGGCGGATCTTTGCCAGCGAAATTATTCGGAGAAATTCTAAAAAGTTTTTGAAATAAAAGTTTAAATGGTGGGTCTGGGTGGACTTGAACCACCGACCTCGCACTTATCAGGCGCGCACTCTAACCAACTGAGCTACAGACCCAAATAAACTTTTCTTTTTGTGAGGAAATTTTTTACAAACGCAAGAGGCGCGGCAATTTATGAATGGTCAGACAAAAGTCAAATATTTGTTTTAAGAAGTTTGGGTAATTATCCATTAAACGCATTTGAGGCTCTCTTAAGCTTGTTGCGCATGAATCAGAATACTGCGCTGGCGCTTATAATTCGACTAATTGTTAAATTGTTCGCGAATAATTCTTTCTTCCAATGAGTGATTTGGATCGAAAAGAATTTTAAAATAAAGCGAACGATCTTCAAAAATTTCTACTTCTTTAACATTTTGCACTGAGTTGAAATCAGCGGTAGCGCTGACGGGACGTGAATTAGATTTTAAAACTTCCAATTTAATTTTGCTATCTGCTGGTAAAAGCGCGCCATTCCAATTGCGTGGACGAAAAGGGCTGATTGGGGTTAGGGCGAGAATTTTAGAACCAAAAGGAATGATCGGGCCACCGGCGGAAAGGTTGTAAGCCGTGCTTCCGGCGGCAGTTGCCACTAAAATTCCGTCAGCAGCTAAACTCGAAATTCTTTCATAGCCATTAACTGCAACTCTGATTTTTGCGGCTTGGCTTGATTGGCGTAGAAGCGCTATTTCATTGATCGCAACGTGGCTGTGTAATTTTCCGTCAACATCGGTAACATTCATCCGTAGTGGAAAAAGCCTTGATTCTTTTGCCTTTTCTAAATTTTCCAAAAAATTTTCTTCGCGAAAAGAATTCATCAAAAAGCCCACGGTGCCACAATTAACGCCATAAACTGAGGTTTGTGATTTTTCGTATTCGTGTAGTAAATGTAGCATTAAACCATCGCCACCGATCGCTACAACCACATCAATTCCGGCAACATCTTGATGTTTGGTGGTTAAATCAGTCAAACCGTATTTTTCGACTAGAAGATTTTTTTTCTCTAAAGCGCGGGAATTATTTTTGGCGGCAATTACGGCGATTCTTTTCATTTTATTTTCTGAGATAATTCATAAAGCGCAATTGAAGTGGCGACCGAGGCGTTAAGGCTTTCCACGTTTGGATCGATATTTATTTTTGCAAGAATGTCGCAGTTCTTTTTGACCAAATCACGAATTCCGTCGCCTTCTGAGCCAACAACTAAAGCGACACGATCGTAAGTTTTTATTTCGCTAATCGGGGTGGCAGAAGTGCCATCTAAACCGATGCACCAATAGCCAATTTTTTTTAGTTTCTCAATTAAATTATTGAAATTTACCACCACAACCAAATCGGCCAATTCAATAGTTCCGGCTGAAGATCTGCACATTGCAGCACTTTCTTTTGGCGCGCTATGTTCGCAGAAAATTATTTTTTTTACGCCAAAAGAAATGGCGCTACGAATAATTGCGCCGATATTTTGCGGATCGGTCAATTGATCGAGTAAAATTAAAGTCGGTAATTGGCTTTTTTCCAAAGCGTAAAGCTCTTCCAGTAAATCGTTTTGATTTTTAAATGGCAGGCGCGAACAGTTTAAAGCGATACCTTGATGAAGTTGATCGCGACCAATGATTGAGCTGATGAATTCGCCATCAACTAATTTTATCGAATTTTCTAATTGTGCAAGAGAGGGATTTTTTTGAAGTAATTTTTCAAGTTCGCTCAGTGTATTTTTAGTGACAAGAATTTGAAAAATTTTGCGGCGTTTTTTTTGTAGTGCCGCAAATACTGCATGTTTGCCATACAGCCAGATTGTGTTCTGGCTGTAAGATGCTTCGTTTCTGTTATTACCTTTTTGATTTTTTGTAATTCTTTTGTTTTGCATGTGATTTATTTTTATTGTCTGCATCTTTTTCTTCATCGGCTTGATCTGTTTCTTCTTTCATTTCTTTTGAAGTGGCCTCGTTAGAAACAATTTCAACTTCAGTTTTATTGTTGTTGGCTTGAACTTCTTCTGAAGGAGATGCGTCCATTGAAACGTCTTTTGGAGCGACTTCAGAGCCTTTAGATTTTTCATTTTTGTTTAACTGAATCAAAATCTGAACCTTAGCATTATTGATGATTTTATTATTGATCTCGTTAACGCGATCTTGAATCAATTGGTCGCGAATATTGTCTTTTACAGATTCGAAAGACAAAGCTTTAGCTTCGCGAACATCGCCAACTTTTACCAGATGCCAGCCAAATTTAGTTTGAATTGGTTCGGAAATTTGGTCTTTGTCCAAAGTTGTAATCACTGCCGCAACTTCTTTAATCATGCTATCCTCAAGAGTATAATCAATCTCGCCGCCTTTGGCAGCAGTTTCTTGGTCGATTGAATATTTTTTTGCCAATTCTGCAAATTTGGCGGGGCTTTTTTTGTATTTTAATTCTTTAGCAAGTTTTTCAGCTTCTTCCTTGGTTTTCACCACGATGTGGAAAATTTGATATTCTTTTTTGCCTTCTAATTCTTTGCTAAGTTCAAGATATTTATTATTAATTTTGTCGGCAGTGATTTCTTTTTTAATGATTGAGTCGATGTAAGCCTGACGTAAAATTTTGTTTTTTGAATCAGCGATTTTTTCTTTTACTTCTTTGGTTTTAACCGCGTCAGATCTTAGCGCTTCTTTGGTTAATTCTTTTTCCAGATAAACTTCTTTAACCAAAATTTCGATAATTTCTTTTGGTAATTTGCTTACTTCGGGCGAGTTGACAGAAGCTTCTTGGCCTTCAAAAACGTCGTGCAATCTTAATTCAATTTCTGATTTGTAGATTTTTTGACCGTTGATTTTTGCTACAACTTCATCGCTAGAAGTGTTAGTAAGAACATAGTACGAACCGCTAAAAATACAGGCTGCAGCGATTGTTGCGACAACGAATAATTTTTTGGATTTCTTTTTTCTTGAAGGATAAGGCAACATAAATTGTGAGTTAGTTGAAGTTAAGATTTATAAACCAGGAATGACGAATTTTGGAAAAAGCTGGTAATTTTTGCAAACGGTTTCGAGTTTATTTTTATCAGCAATTTCGCCATATTTTACGCCAAGAATATTTGATAAAATTCCGCCCGTAATTAACGCGGAGTCAATGCCAAAATCATTGGCGCCTTTAATGTCGGTTTCCATGCCATCGCCAATTGCGAGGATTTTTTGATGAGAATCGCAGCCAAACATTTCACAAACTATTTTGTAAACGGTTTGATAAGGTTTGCCATAATATGAAACTTTGCCGCCAAGTTTTTTATATTCAGCTGCGATTGCGCCAGCGCAAAGCAATTCGGCGCCATTTTGTTTAACTACAATCAAATCGGGATTGACACAGATCAACGGTAGATTGAATTTTTTTGCCAACAAAATTTGCGACATTTTTTCTTCTAAAGTTGAGTCGTCTTTGTCGAATCCGGTGGTGATGGCGATGTTGGCGCAAGAGGCATCTTCAACCATTTTGTAATTGAGCCCGTCAAGTAAATCGGCGTCTTTTTTTGGGCCGATATAAAAATAATTTGGACCGAAATCAGCGAAATTATTTCTCTGATTTTTTGTAAAATCAAAATATGCAGCTTCTCCAGAAGTTAAGATGAAATCGTAAAGATCGCTGGAAATATCGTATTTTTGTAGAACCGCGGCAACTTTAAAAGCGCGGCGCGGTGCGTTTGATAGGAAGCAGATTTTTTTATTTTTGGCGCGCAGGAATTTAATTGCATCGGCAGCGCCAGCGTAGGACGAAGTGCCGTCATGAATTACGCCCCAAACGTCAAAAACAAAATAATCGTAAAGATCAGCAAGTTCGCGGATATTATTTTTAAATTGCATTATTGTTCCAACATTGAAGTTGCAAGTTTTGTGACTCCAGCGAAGCGACCTTTTTTATATTTCATTTTGACCGAATCTCCCAAACGAATGGTTTCAGCTTTTTTAGCATCATCTATCACCACCCAAGCGGTTTTTGGATCGATAATATCAGAAACTGACCCCATGCCAATAATTCTGCGCTCAATTTCCACTTGGTTGGTTAGGGCGTTTTCAGATTCATATTGGCCGCTAACTTCAAATTTATCGTCTTGTTTAATGCCATCGGTTGAGCCCAAAGAGATCTTGAAAATTGCTTTATCTTTCAGCATGCGTTTTTCCAAAATATAACCTTTTTTGGCGAAGAAATTTTTGATATCAACTTCGATTTCAGAGATTGCATCTTCACCAGCTTTGCGCACCAAGCTGTCGTCGCGTTTTGTGCCTTCAACTTTTTTACCGCCAATTTGAATTCCGCCAAGAGCGAATCCGCCATCTTGTTGGACAGCTTCCGAGCGGCTTTTTTTGCCAGCAAATTCGATTGATTCAACAACCGCTAAAGATGGCAATTCATATACTTTAAGATTTCCAGCGACATCGGAAGAGTAAGTATATTTTGGTGGAATTGAAACCATCTGGCGGCTTTGTGGGTTGTAATAGGTTGAACCGCTAGAATATTTGCTAGTAAATCCAGCATTAGAAATAGCGCCAGAAACCGCATAATCAGCGACAATCGGGCCTTTGTAAGAACCGGTTTTATTCATTTCAGCCAGAGAAATTTCTTTTTGTAATTTGCCAGCAGCTTTGCGATCAACGATTTCGCCTAAACGATTTTTACTTAAAACATTTTCAACATTATTGGCTAAAGAATCGCCTAAATTGGTTTGATTGGCGATCTCGTTATTATTTTGATCGAGCGCAAAAACTACAACTTTAGGTGCTTTGCCGGCAATATTTTCTGGCGTTGGCATGAATTTAGTTTTGCTCAAAAATTGTTTTTGATAATCGTCGAAATGGCTTATGGTTGTAGAGCAAGAGCTGAGAAATAAAAGAAGTGCGAGATTTTTAAATTTCATAAATTTTTAGTTGTTTAGTGGTTTTACGGTTTGTTCTTAGTAATTAATAATCCCAAGTACTTTTAAAATTCCATCTTGCGAAATTTTGTCTTCTAGGGCTTTAACCGAAGCGAAATAAGATTCTTTTTTAGAAATTGCTGAACTTCCGGTAACTTCAACCGAGTTGCTGGCGACGGTTTTTCCGCCCGATAAATTTTCAAAATTAATTTTTAATTTTGTGATATGAGCGCCGTAAATTTCGTTGCTGTTGAATGAAGAACGAATCGCAATTACAATTTGATTTGCGCTGTTGCTGCGCGCATTGGCGATTTTGATTTTTTCTTTATTTAGCGCAGTACGAATCACTTGCGAGATTTCTTTTGGAGAATTTATTTCGAAATAAAATTCAATTTTGTCGGTTAATTGATTGAATTGATTTTGAAATTCTGCGATACGATTTAATTTATCTTTTAAATGCATTTCTTCCCCAGATCCTTGCAGAATGCGGCTGGAAAGCTCAATTTGTTTTTCCAAATCAAGAATTTTTATCAAGTTAACGCGCTTTTGAATTGGATTGGCGTTGCTGAGGTTTTTCTCTAAATTTGAGACTTGAATTTCAGCAAAGCTGACTTTGTCTTTTTGATCAGAAATAAAAGGTGAGCGTGCAATTTCAACCTCAACAAAAAGCTGCGGACCAGCTTGTTTACTATTTGAAACTTTGAAATTGGTGAAATCAATTTTTTCGATATTTTGTTTGACTTGTTGGCGCATTTCTTCGTTGACGCCGCTTTTATCTTCTTCGCGCAACAAGCTTGATTCTGATGAAATGCTGGTCATCAATCGAGCTGCGGCATCAGCCAAAGCCGATTTGGTAGCTTCTTCTAAATTTGCACCAGCGGCAACGCCGTAAAGATTTTGGGTATTATTTTGTTTTGGTGAAATATACCATGACGGAGTATCCGC
Source organism: uncultured Rhizobium sp. (assembly GCA_964434225.1). Classification (GTDB taxonomy): domain Bacteria; phylum Pseudomonadota; class Alphaproteobacteria; order Rickettsiales; family UBA1997; genus UBA2645. The sequence continues at coordinate 83,610 of CAYSUM010000004.1, read as the reverse complement.
GTTGGCTTTATTATTGCCGCTGCAGGATATGAGGCTAAAAATAACTAGCGCTAAGAACGCTAGATTTTTACTGATCCATTTCTTTAAAAAGATTGTCACTGTTGTTGTTGGTTGAGTTAATACGTTCAGAAGCGCCTCGATGTTTGATGGTTTTGGTGATTTCTTTTTGAGCGACGGTTTCGGAAGCGCAGGAAACGATTGCTAGAAGTGCTAAAATAGTGAGAAGTTTTTTCATAAATTTTGAGTTGTGATGTACTCCATCCAATCAAGTGGATGGAGTATTTTATTATTCAGCTTTAGGTTTTTCTGCGGCAGAAGATTTGTTGCCTCTTTCTTTTTCTAATTCATCAAAAATAGCTTTGCTGGCTTCTTCACTTTTTTTGATGTTATCGCGGGCTAAACCAGATTTTTTTAATTGAGCGCCCATAGATTTTTCGCTGTCGTTTAAGAACTTGCTGTAATCTTCGTTTTTCAAGATCATGTGCACGTAAAGTGTGCCGTCATTGGCTTGGAAAATGTTGATTCTTTTGACACCAGAAAGTGGCAGATTTTTTACCACTTCTTTGCTGGCTTGAGCGAAGAATTGTTCAACGTCATCAGCTCCGTTGACATTAGCTGATCTTAGAGAATCTTTGGTTACGCGACTAATTTCAGATTGAATTGTGGCGGCGATATTTGCTTTAGCATCAAGCTCGGCAGCAGGAATTTGAAATTTAATTCCGCCTTTTGATGGGCTGGCAATACCAACAGCGGCAACGCCTTCTGGCATGTTAGGATCTAAAACCCAAGAAGGTAGATTTGATAAATTGTTATTTTTGACTTCAGTGGGTTTTCCACCTTTGCTGCAAGAAGAAGAGAAAGTTAAAGCGACGATTGAAATCGCGATGAGGATTTTATTTTTCATAAATTTGCTTTGTTGAAGTTTGGGATGTTGATGAGGCGTAAAAGCTGCTCTTGCTAGAAAACAAAGAGTCGAGACAAGATATTTTTCAAAGTAAAAATTACAAGACTAAAGGTGATTTCGCTAAAATTTTTCTTTGCGATAGATCAATAAAATACCAATCGAAAGACAGATAATTGCGATTGTCCAAGTGGAAGCGAAGATCGGAATTAAGCCAGAAGATCCAAGCGCATTAACGATGCCAGAGGTGATATATAAAATTAATCCTAAAGTGATTCCGACAAACATCATAAAAATCGATTTATTATTTCTGGTGTGAGTAATGCCAAAGAAGCAGGCGATTAATGTCATTGCCACAAACAGAAATGGTTTGCTTAAAAGCGAATTGAAATAAACCCTAAATTTTGTCGAAGCAAAACCAGATGACTGTAAGTCATTAATCAATTTTGGCAGTTGAAAAACTGAGAATAATTTTACGTTTTGGAAATTATTAATTACGGTTTGAGTAATAAAATCAGCCTCAAGATTGGTGGGAACGACGTAGGCTTTAAGTTTTTTGTTTAGATCTTTGGAATCGTTAATCGTGATATTTTGCAGCAGCCAATCGTGGTTTTCTAAAAACATATTTTCGGCGTCGATTTTTTGATAAAATTGACCATTTTTATCGAAGAACCACAAAGTCACATCGTCCAATTCTAGCGTGTTTTTCACAACTTTTTTTGCCTGAATAATAATATCTTCTTCGGGATTATTGACGTTGATTTGTTTAAGCCAAATTCCGTTGGCGGGCGCGACCATTTCACGTCTTTCTTTGCGAACATATTTGCCTTCAAGATTATTAAATTTTTCGCCCATCATCACCGAAATTGGTCCGAAAACTATCACCCAAAAAATCCCCAATAATAAAGCTGAAAAAGCAATTGGCTGTAAGACTTGCCACAAAGAAAATCCGCTGGAACGAATGATTGTAACTTCGCTTTTGGAAGAAAGAAAAAAGAAAGTTGTGATTGCGGCGATCAGAATTAATGAAGGCGCAATCTCGTTTAAAAAATCAGGAATTTGTAAGAAAGCCATAAAAGCGGTGATCGCAAAAGGAACTTCGTCAGAACCGCGAACTTTTTCAATCGTATCCAAAAGATTAATTAGAAAAATCAGCAACGAAAATCCGCAAGTAATTTGCAAAAATTTGGTCAAAAAATGACCAGCAATATAGCGATTGATCTTTTTAAAAAATTTCATTTCTACGAGTTGGTTTTATGTTCGGATTTGCGACTTGCTTCGTGTAAGAAATGCAATCCGCCGCCAAAAAATAACAGAAAATTTAGGTAAAGCAGCGGAGTTATTTTTGGCGATGATTCCATGGCGTTGTAAAGCAAGATCGTTAAAATCAAAAAAATTGTCGAAACAAAAACTGCCAAAATAATGTTGGAAGAATTTCCTCTGCGGCTGAATGAACCGCGCATAATGCAGGCTAAAGAGATGGTCGCAAAAATCATCGGCAATAAAGGGTAAGTAAATCTTTGGTGAATTTCGGTGCGAAATCTGGCGATGTCGTAATCGGGGGTTTCGGGTTCATAATTAATCAATTCATCAAGGTAGCGCTCTTTTGATTTCCAAGAAAATTTATCGATGCTTTCTCGGCCTTCGGTCAAATTAAAAACGTAATTATCGAAATGCAGAATCTCTGATTTTTGGTTGCTGTAATTAAATTTTTGCACCGTGCCATTTTCCATGTAAAGTAAGGCAGAATTATCTTGAGCGACAATATTTCCAGTTTCTGCCGTGATGGTGGTGGAATATTCTGCGGCGCGTTCGTCATGCAATAAAATTCCAAAAAGACGATTGTCTTCATTGCGATTTTTTACATACATTGTCATGCTTTTTAAACTTTCGAAAGTTTGCGGATTAATCGAAAGATTGGTGTAATTATTGCGCAAATCAGTTCTAGAAAGTCGCAATTTTTTATTGGCGTAAGGCATAAAATAAAACGAAATTGCAAAGCAAAATATTGTGCAAAATATCGTCAAATAAGCGGCGGGTTTGCTGAGCGAAAATTTCGTCAGACCAGAATTTTTTAAGATCGCCATTTCATTGCTGGAGATCAGTCGGTTATAAATTATCAGAATCGAAATCATTAAAGAAATCGGGATAATAAAAATCAGCAACCACGGCAAAATAAGGACAAAAAGATAGAAAAATTGGTCAATGGCAATGCCATTTTCAGTGACATATTTCACGAAACTAATAGCGCGCGAAAACCAGATCAGCGAAATTAAAATCGAGATACAGCCAGCAAAGCCGATTAATATTTTATGAAAAATGTAGCGGGAATAGAGTTTCAAAAGATTTGCGATTTAGTTTAAAAATTCGGGCGATTAAGATGCAAAATTCTAAATTCAAAATTTTAAATTCTTATATGTCAGAAATAAAAATTATTCTTAACGGTGAAGAAAAAATTTTGTCACGTAAAATGACGGTGGCTGATTTGATTTTGGAGTTAGGCTTAGATGTAAAAAAAATTGCGGTGGAAAAAGATTTGGAAATCGTAAATCCCAACCAATTTTCAGAAGTGATGTTGGATGAAGGTGCTCGAGTTGAGATTGTGCATTTTATTGGCGGTGGATAAGATTTGCGACAGTGCCTTTATTTACCAAGTCCAAACACTTTTGTAATAAAGCCAAGACAGGATGTGGGTTGGCAATCTGGCGACGGTCTTGAGTGATTTTTTATATCTTCTTTGTCGGAAAGACGATGTGGAGTATGATGATTTTCCGACACCAAAGGAGTTACGTGATGAAGAACCCTGTTTGAAGTTTCATTAACATGTTTTAGAGGTTCGGTGGCGGCAAAGAAAGTAAATCCAGCTACGCTATCAAGAAATTTTTTGGAATTGTCGTAAATACTTTTGAAGAATGGACTCGCATTTAAAGTTCTGCCAATCCAACTATCTTTTCCGGTAAAAAACGCTGCAATAAAATGACCATATTCCGCGCATTTTGTTCCTACATAAGCGCAGGAAGTTACAAGAAAGTTCAGTGGAAAAAATAAGGCAGAGAAAATTCCTTTGCCAATTGAAGCCAGTGTTACTGGTTGCGCTCTTCTTCCTGCCATAAAATTAGTCTCTAAAATTAATAAATTGTAACGGAACTTCGTAAGTTGTGCTGCGTAAAATTGCCATAGCTTCTTGCAAATCATCACGTTTTTTTCCGTCAACGCGAACTTCATCGCCTTTGATTGAAGCCTGAACTTTCATCTTCAAATCTTTAAATTGCTTAACGATTTTTTTAGCAACTTCTTGTTCAATTCCATTACGCAATTTCACTTCTTGTCTTAGAGAATTTCCGCCAGCTTTTTGTTTTTCTTGAAAATCTAAAGCTCGCGGATCAATTCCACGCTTGACGCAAAACACTTTTAAAGATTCGCCAATCGCGGTTAATTTATAATCATCTTCGGCGGCAATCAAAATTAGATTATCTTTTAATTTTAACTCGATTGAAAAAGTTACACCTTTGAAATCGTAACGGTTTGTAAGTTCTCGCAGTACTGAATTTACTGCATTATCGATTTCTTGAGTATCAATTTTTGAGACGACGTCAAAGCTTGGCATAGTTTTTTAAAGTTAAATTAAGGCTTGTTTTAAATCTGCAATCAAGTCGTCAACATGTTCAAGGCCAACGGAAAGTCTGCACATTGATTCAGTGATGCCAATTTTTTCTTGCTCCGCACGACCCATGCTAAAATGAGTGCTGGTTGCGGGATGCGTTATTAGTGATTTGGAATCGCCCATATTGTTAGAAATGTCAACAAGTTCTAGGCGATTCATAAAAGCGAAAGCATCTTTTTTGTCGCCGTGAATTTCAAAAGCCATCATCGAGCCGCCGTTTTTCATCTGCTTTTGCGCTGTTTTGAATTGTGGATGCGATTTTAATGTTGGATAGAAAACGCGTTTAATTTTTGGATGATTTTCCAAAAATTCGGCAATTTTTTTGGCATTTTCGCAGTGGCGTTCCATGCGCAATCCAAAAGTTTCTAAAGATTTGAGTGCGATCCAAGCGTTGAAAGGACTAAGCGCCGGACCAGTGTGGCGATGGAAAGGTAGCAAAATTTCTTTGATAAAATGTTGCGAACCAAGAACGCAGCCGCCTAAAGTTCGACCTTGGCCGTCAATATGTTTGGTGGTTGAATGAACTACAATATCGGCGCCAAATTCAAACGGACTTTGACTGAATGGTGAAGCGAAAATATTATCGACGATAAAGCTGGCGCCGTGCTGTTTGCAAAGGTCAGCGACAAATTTAATATCGACAATTTCTAGCGTTGGATTGGCGGGAGTTTCGATAAAAACTACTTTGGTATTTTTTTTAAAAGCCTTGCGCCACTCGTCTTCATTTGGTCCATCAACTAAAGTAACTTCAATTCCGTAATTTGGTAAAATTTTGGTCGCGATATAAAAACACGAACTAAATAAAACTTTTGAAGCGATAAAATGATCGCCCGCTTTGATCTGACACATGATTGATGCAAAAACTGCTGCCATGCCTGAACCCATGACACAAGCGGCTTGCGCGCCTTCAAGTAAAGCCATTCTATCTTCGAGCATTTTTAAACTTGGATTCAAATAGCGCGAATAAACAAAGCTGGGATCTTCGCCATTGAAGCGTTTTTCAGCGGTTTCAGCGTCGTTATAGCAATAGCCAGAATTTAGAAAAATTGCTTCCGAAGTTTCGCCGAAGTTAGAGCGCAGAGTTCCGCCACGCACCATTTTGGTTTCAAGATGCAGGTTTTTGAAATCGATTGGTTTGTTTTTGTAATTCATGGTAGGGAATTTATTTGTAAGCGTTGCACATCAGTTGACTTCGAATGCAAAATCGATGCAAGAAATTTTTCTCTCTAAAAAATGTCTTAATTCTTAATTTTCAACTTCTCTAAAAGTTCATCCGTATCATTGCGCAGCAATTGAATGCGCACAGTTGTCGTGCCATATTGTTTAAATCCTAACTCATCGGCAGCTTTTTCCGAAACGTCAATAATACGATTTTTAGAAAAAGGGCCGCGGTCATTAACGCGGACAATTACATTTTTACCATTGCGTAAATTAGTTACGCGAACCATTGATGGAAGTGGTAAAGTAGGGTGTGCAGCGGTCATGGTGTAAGAATCATAAACCTCGCCATTGGCAGTTGGTTTGCCGTGAAAATCAGGGCCGTACCACGAGGCAACGCCGCTTTCTTCAAACTCTTCATAATTTTGTGGAAAGTAAGAAACTCCTTGAATTTCATAAGGATTTCCCACTTTAAAATATCCTTGATAACGCCCATCAGAATTGAACACGGCGCTTTGATTGGTTTGTGCGTTATCTTGTCTGGGATTGTCGTAAAAATTATTGAGATTATATTTCGTTAAATCGGTTGGTTCTAAGTTTGTCAACTTAGTATTTGGTGCGGTTTTTTTGTGAAATTTATTGTGAGAAACCCGATCAATATTGCTGAAACTGCGGTTCGATTTTGAAGGATCTGGACTAGTGCTCATACTTTCGCAAGAAGACAATAAAGAAGCTGCTGCGATAATCGGAAATAATTTTCTCATTCTTTTATTTTTTGTTACTAATTCGTGGTGCTTTTGGCATCAAAAGCAAAGTTGGTGGCGAGGCCTTTGGAGAAAAAATTTTTCGGCGAAAAGGCGAATTCTTCTTGGTTGGTTGCTGCAAAATGATTTTTCTTAATTAAGAAAATTCCGTATTGAGCAAATAAATTTGAGATAAATTTATGGCCAAAAAAGCTGATTAAACGATGTTTATTGGTGAGAAAAATTTTACGCTCAACTGTAAAATTTAACTCTTTGCAAAGTTTTTCAAAATCATCGACCGAGCAAAAATGAATATTTGGCGTGTCATACCATTGATAAGGAATATTTTTATTAACCGGCATCGTGCCTTTGAAGAGTAAATGCAGGCGATTTTTAATGTGAGCAAAATTCGGCAGCGAAACTACGGCATATTCAGCAACGCGTAACATTTCTTGTAAAATTTCTTTCGGGCGTTGAGTCGATTGAATGGTTTGGCTTAAAATTGCGTAATCAAAATTACGACTGGGATAAAAAGTTAAATCATTTTCAGCATCGCCTTGAATGGCAGAAATACCGCGACTTAAGGCTTTACTGACTTGCATTTGTGAAATTTCTAAACCACGAGCATCAACATTTTTGGTTTTTTTTAAAAATTCCAGAAGTTCACCATCGCCGCAGCCAATATCTAAAACCTTGGAATTAGGTTTAATTAATTGTGCGATAATTTCGAGATCGTAACGAATTTTATGTTTAATGATTGAGTCGCCGATTGCTTTCATTGGTGTTTTAAGATTGGTTGATAAATCCAGAAATTGTGCTGGTCAAAGCTTCGCTTTCAATTAGAAACGAATCGTGACCGTGGTGGCTTTCAATCATGACATTACTGGCGTCAACGCCGCAAGCAATTAAGGCGTGAGCAATTTTTTTAGTGTCAGAAGGTTCAAAAAGCCAGTCGTCAGAAAATGAAATCAAACAAAATTTTCCGCCTTTATTTTTAGCAAAATCAATAAAGGCATTACTTAATTTTCCACCAAAATCTGATTCTAAATCAAAATAATTTATGGCTTTGGTGGTGTATAAATAAGAGTTGGCATCGAAGCGTTCAACAAAGCTCATGCCTTGATGATGCAGATAACTTTCAACTTGAAATTCTGGATCAAAATTAAATGAAAAAGAGCCTTTATTTTGCAAGTTACGACCAAATTTATTCTGCAAAGAATTTTTGGAAAGATAAGTAATGTGAGCAATCATGCGCGCAACGGCCAAGCCTTTTGTTGGATATTTTTTTTCGAGCAAATATTTGCCACCGCGCCACTCAGGATCGGCCATAATCGCTTGTCTTCCCGCTTCGTGAAACGCGATATTTTGCGGAGAATGGCGATAAGAAGTGGCAAGTAAAATTACCGATTTCATTTTTTGTGGATAAAGCACCGACCAATACATTGCCTGCATTCCGCCTGTTGAACCACCAATTACGGCGTGTAGTTTTTTGATGCCAAAATGCTCGATCAAAAGATTTTGCGCTTGCACCATATCTTGAATTGTCACCATCGGAAAACTTAAGGCGTAAGGTTCGCCAGTTTCAGGATTAATAGTTTTTGGTCCCCAAGAACCCATGCAGCCGCCGATAATATTGGAGCAAATTACAAAGAATTTTTTGGTATCAATTGGTTTGTTTAGACCAACCATCGAGTTCCACCAACCATCTTTTCCGGTGACTGGATTTTTTGATGCGACATATTGGTCGCCAGTTAAAGCGTGGCAAATTAAAATTGCGTTAGATCGATCGGCATTCAACTCGCCGTAGGTTTGATAGGCGAGAGGAAAATTTTTTATTTCTGTACCATTGCTCAGTTTAAGAGGAATTTCTTTTGCTAAAAAAACAATTTCACCAATCTCAAATTCTTTGTAAGCGGGCCCAAAACTTGACTTAACTTTCATTCTTTCTAAATCGAATTATTATCGTTCTCTCATAGAATTTCTAAATTTCACTCAATGGAAAATCAACATAATAAAGCTCCCGAACTGGCTTTGCTGGCTCTAAGACAAGAGATTGACGCGATTGACAATCAGATGATTGAGCTTCTTGGTAAAAGAATGCGGGTCATCGATCGTGTTGGTGAATTGAAAAAAAATAACAACGAAAAGTTTTTCATCCGTTCCAGTCGCGAAGCGGATATGATTAAAGATTTGATTAAAAAATCGGACTCAAATTTTCCCAAAAGTGCGATTGTCAGCATTTGGCGCAAGATTATCGCCTCAGCAAATATGCACGAACAAAGTCTGAATATTGCGCTACATAATCCAAAAAATATTTCTGATTATGCGTATTTATTGCGTGAATATTATTACGACGCAGTGCCAATAAATTCGCACGACAGTACAACTAATGTGGTTTCTGAAATTGAAAAAGGCACGGCTCAAATTGGAGTTTTCTCGCTTCCGCAAGCCAATGACGATCGCGAAAAAAGTGATATGGGTGAAAATTGGTGGATTAATTTGGCCAATAACCGATCGGGAATAAAAGTTTTTGCCAAAATTCCTTTTGTTGAAACTGATGATAAATCAGTCGATAAGATCAATCTGGTCGCGGTTGCAATTAAAGCGGCAGAAAAATCTCAAGAAGATAATTCGCTACTTTACGTTGAAGTTAAAAAAGAAATTTCACGCTCGCAGGTGATCTCAGCTCTTGAAGAACAAGATTTGAAAGCCTCAATTTTAAAATCTCTAAAATTAGCGCAAGTTGATGATGTGATGTTTTATTTGATTGAACTCGAAGGTTTTTACACCGAAGAAGATGCGGCGATTAAAAATTTCTCTAAATCAAAAATACGTCCTTACGCAAAAGTGCTCGGATCTTACGCCGTTCCAATCAAGATTTAAGGGTTGACAAGCAAGTCTTAATCTTAAAAATGCGCGGCCTTCCTCTTATTTGATGAAGCTCTTCTGAAAAAATCATAAAATTTTAAATCTTTACAAAGCTGCGTTTTAAAAGACGTGCGTCTGTTTTGACTTTGTGTTTTTACGGAAATTTCTTAAGCAAAATTCTCTTAAGAAATATTGAATATTAATCATTAATCGAGTCGAAAAATGACAAAAAGATTAACCGCTAAGAAAAAAATTAGCAGAAAATTGGGCGCCAGCCTTTGGGGTCAAGTTAAAGATCCATTTACCAAAAGAAATTCTAAACCGGGTCAACACGGCGCTTCTTCAAAAGGAAGAGTCAGTGACTATGGTATTCAGCTTCGCGCTAAACAAAGAATGAAATTTTACTACGGAAACATTTCTGAAAGACAATTTTTCAATTCTTTCACTCTAGCTTCAAAAATGAAGGGTGACGTTAGTGAAAACTTCGTTGGCCTTCTTGAAAGCAGATTGGATGCGGTTGTATATCGCGCTAACTTTGTTCCTACTGTTTTTGCAGCAAGACAATTTGTGAACCACAAACATGTTACAGTTAACGGAAAGACTGTAAATATTCCTTCTTACCGCTTGAAAGTTGGTGACGTTGTGCAAGTTCGCGAAAAATCTCGTAAACTTACAATCGTCATGGAATCACTTCAAAAAATGGAGCGTGATGTGCCATCTTATTTAACTTTAGATAAAGATGCTCTTTCAATCAAAGTTGCTGCCAAAGCCACTTTCGCGGAAGTTCCGTACGCTGTTGAAATGCAACCTCATTTCATCACAGAATTTTACTCTCGATAGTTTTTATTTTTTCAAAAGCATTCGAAAAAAGGCTCCCAGACAAATTGTTTGGGAGCCTTTTTTATGTCGTCATTGCGAGGGAAGTGCGGTAACTCAGTTTCTGGCGCTGTCGCGTAAACCAACTTTTTCGTCGAACTTTTCGCAATTCAAATTTTTTTGGAACGCACGTACATATGGGTACGCTTACCTTCCAAAAAAATTTGAATCACAAAAATTTCTTAGAAAAACTTGGTTTACGCGACAGCGCCTTTTTGGGTTGCCGAGCTGTACTCGCAATGACGACTTTATTTTAGTTTTTGTGCAAGTTTACAAAATTCTTCAATCCTCAAATTCTCTGGTCTTAGATCTGGCCTTATCCCACAGCTTTCTAAAACTTCCTCAGGATTTTCAAAAATACTTTTCAAACTTGATTTAATCATTTTACGACGTTGGTTGAAAGCGGCGGCGACAACTTTTTCCAACTTAGAAAATTCAACATCTGCAAGTGGTTTTGTGCGCGGAATAATTTCAACAATTGCGGAAGTAACTTTTGGTGGTGGAGTAAAAACGGTTTTGCTCACCGTAAAAACCATTTTGGTTTCGCATAAAAAATTCACCATCACCGCAAGTCTTCCGTAATGATTGTCATTGGGTTTGGCGGTGATTCTTTCGACCACTTCTTTTTGCAACATTAAATGCATCGACTGAATTTTTGGTGCGATTTTTAGCCATTTAAAGATCAGAACTGTGCCGATATTGTAAGGTAAATTGGCGATGATTTTAATTTTTTTTTCGCTCAAGAAAATTTCCAATTCATCAATTTTCAACGCATCGCCTTGAATAATTTCAAAACGATCACCGTAAAATTCTTTGAGCTCTTTTAGAGCCTCAATACATCTTTCATCCATTTCAATTGATGAAAGTTTTTTGGCGCCAGCATCTAAAATTGAGCGCGTCAAACTTCCTGGACCTGGACCAACTTCCAGCACTTCGTAATCACTTAAATCGCCAGCAGCGCGCGCGATTTTGTCGGTAAAATTTTTGTCGAGAATGAAATTTTGTCCAAGAGATTTTTTAGCGTTAAGGCTATATTTTTTGATTAACTCGGAAGTTGAGGGAAGGGTCATAATTGAGATGTGATCTGTGGCTGGACGGGTTTTTAACCTCGTTCATACGTTCATGTTTTTGTTTAAATTTGAACTGAACGTTTTAGTCGGGGTTGCAAACCCCGACCAGCGCCCTCAAATTCCCGCATTCTCTTAAAATTATAAAGCTTTTTCAGCTTCGCAGAAAGCGTGACCTAAAGCTTCAGCAACGGCTTTGTAGGTAACTTTTCCGTTAATTACGTTCAAACCATTTCTCAAATGAACGTCGTCAGTTAAGGCTTTTTTGTAGCCCTTAGAAGCAATTGCCAAAGAGAAAGGTAATGTAGAATTTTCTAAAGCTTGAGTAGAAGTTCTTGCAACTGCACCTGGCATGTTAGTAACGCAATAGTGAACTACGCCATCAACTGTGTAAGTTGGGTTTGAATGTGAAGTTGGTTTAGAAGTTTCAAAACAGCCGCCTTGATCGATTGAAATATCAACCATAACTGCACCGTGTTTCATTTTTTTCACAGTTGCAGCAGAAATCAATTTTGGAGCCGCAGCACCTGGAATAAGAACCGCGCCAACAACTACGTCGGAAGTGATGACATTTTTTTCGATATTTTCTAGCGAAGCGTAAAGAACTTCGGCAGAATTTCCGAAAATATCGCATAAATAACGAATACGAGCCAAAGATTTATCCAAGATCACAACTTCAGCGCCCATACCAATTGCAACTTTTGCTGCGTTGGTTCCTGAAACGCCGCCACCAAGAATTGTAACTTTACCGCGAGCAACTCCAGGAACGCCACCAAGAAGAATGCCGCGTCCGCCTTGAGCTTTTTCTAAAGCGCGCGCGCCAGCTTGAATTGATAATTTTCCTGCAACTTCTGACATTGGAGCCAAAAGCGGAAGTGAGCGATCAGCTGCACTTACAGTTTCAAAGGCGATTGCTACGCAACCAGATTTGATCAACATTTCGGTCAAATGTGGTTCAGCTGCCAAGTGTAAATAAGAGAAAATAATTTGACCTTGGCGAATCATTTTGCATTCAGATTCTTGCGGTTCTTTAACCTTCAAAATCATTTCAGCTTTTTCATAAACTTCGGCAGCTGAAGTGGCGATTTTAGCGCCAGCAGCAACATATTGTTCGTCAGCGAAATCTATAGCGGTTCCGGCGTCTTTTTGGACTAAAACTTGATGTCCAGCGTTGACTAATTCGCGAACGCCTGATGGCGTAGCGCCAACACGATATTCATGATCTTTAATTTCTTTTGGAATGCCAATAAGCATAGGTGCTCCTGTTTTATTTTGAGTTAGTATAAATTTTTAAGAGATTTTTGAAATTTTAATGATGTTGCTTTCTTGCGACGTCTGAGAACGGTGAAGTTCATATTCAAATTGAAAAGTTTTTTTGGCAAGCTCGATTTCTTGCTCCAAATTCTTTCCTTTCAAAAATAAACAATAGCCATCTTTTTTTAAGAATTTTTTAGTATAGCCAAGTAGTTTGTCTAGCGGAGCTAAGGCGCGCGACACGATACAATCAAATTCTAAATTCGATAATTCTTCGAGTTTAGATTGGTGAATAAAAACACGATTTTGTGAAAGTAATTTGGCGCGACGTAAAAATTCAGTTTTACGAAAAGCTTTTTCAACTAAATGAATTTCTTTAATACCAAGCATCGACAAAACCATTCCAGGAAAACCAGCGCCAGTACCGAAATCAGCGAATTTTACATTTTTATTATCGATGAATTTTAATAGTTGCGCGCTGTCTAAAATATGGCGTTCCCAAACATTATCGACGGTAGATTTTCCGATAAAATTGAATTTGTCATTTTCTTGCAGAAGCAGAATAACAAAGTCTTCGAGAGATTTTATTTGATTAGCGGAAAGCGTAGAAAATTTTCTTATTTCAGCAAGAGCTGCGTCTTTTTTTATTTCGAGTAGCATGGATTTTTCAGAGGTTCCCGTTGAAGATTGGGCGATTTTTTAAATCTCGTCAAAAACTTATCAATCACAAAAACTAAAAACTTGACGCTGGCGGGAAGCAATATAAAAATTTCGTCAGCGTTTTCCCTCCCAAAAAAATTTCCAAAAAATATGAAAATTACCTCAAAAGTTAAAAATATTTTGTCGTGCTATGAATCTGACAACGTTGGCACCAAGACCAATATTGCACGCATTTTAATGCACGGCAAACTTGCTGGAACTGGCAAAGTTGTAATCCTTCCGGTTGACCAAGGTTTTGAGCATGGACCAGATCGAAGTTTCGCCATGAATCCTGAAGCTTACGATCCGCATTACCATTTTAAACTTGCAATTGATGCTGGTTTGAACGCTTACGCAGCGCCACTCGGCATGATTGAAGCCGGAGCAGATACTTTTGCTGGTGCGATTCCAACTATTTTAAAAGTTAATTCTTCTAACTCTCTTCACAATGGCGGAACAGCGCCACATCAAGCTACTACGGCTTCGGTTAAAGATGCTTTGCGCTTGGGATGTTCTGCAATTGGATTTACGATTTATCCTGGATCTGACGCTGCTTTCGATATGTTTGAAGAAATTCGTGAAATGGCTGAAGAGGCTAAATCACACGGATTGGCGGTGGTAATTTGGTCTTATCCTCGCGGTGGCGATCTTTCAAAAATCGGTGAAACCGCAATGGATATTTGTACTTACGCAGCCCACATGGCGGCTCTTCTTGGCGCTCATTTTATTAAAGTTAAGCCACCAACTCAAGCTCTTGAAAATCTTGAAGCAGTAAAAGTTTACGAAAAATTAAAAATTCCAGTTTCAACTTTAGAAGAACGCACTCGTCACGTGATGAAAGCTACTTTTAACAATCGTCGTATTGTTATCTTCTCTGGCGGCGCGGCTAAAAGCGAACAAGATGTTTATAGCGAAATTCGCGAAATTTATAAAGGTGGCGCGAATGGCTCAATCATTGGTCGTAACGTTTTCCAACGTCCACGCGCAGAAGCTTTAAAAATGCTCGAAAATATCATTAAGATTTACCAAGGTAAATAAAATCAAGGGTTCCCGAGCAAAAAACTTGGGAACCTATTTTGAATTTCATGCCACTTCTTTGCATAAAAAATCTCTCTATTTCTTTTGCTGGTCACCTTGTTGTTGATGATGTTTCTTTTCGGCTATTTCCTAAAAAAATTACAGCCTTGGTTGGTCAAAGTGGATCGGGCAAATCGGTTACTGCTCTAGCGATTGTCAATTTATTGCCCAAGGCAAAAATCTTGGGCGAAATTATTTTTGATGAGCAAAATTTACTGAAATTATCACAAGAAAAACTTGGTAAAATTCGTGGGCAACAAATTGGTTTTATTTTTCAAGATCCCAACGCTTCGCTGAATCCGCTGCATAAAATTGGTGTACAAATTTCGGAAGCGATTACGATTCATAATCCAAAAATTTCTAAAAAAGATTTAGAAAAACGTGTCGCAGAATTATTGAAAATGGTGGAGCTAGAGTCTTTGATTTCAAGGCTTAATGATTATCCGCATCAACTTTCGGGCGGACAAAAACAGCGCGTGATGATTGCGATTGCGCTGGCGAATAATCCAAAAATTCTAATTGCGGACGAGCCAACAACAGCGCTGGATGTGACGATTCAGAATGATATCCTGAATTTAATTTTGCGCTTGAAAAATGAGCAAGAGATTGCGGTTTTATTCATCACGCACAATTTACGCGCAGTGGCAAAAATTGCTGATGAAATTATTGAGATGAAAGAAGGGCGGATAACGCCGCAACAAGTGCAAAGTAACAATGTTGTTATGGTTCAAGATGATGTTGTGCCGATCTCTAAAATTCACTCCGCATTTGTTGCAAGATCTGCTGAGGCGCAAATTCTGACTGTAAAAAACCTCTCAGTTGCTTACAAAAAACATACGATAATTTCTGACATTAATTTTCTGCTAAATTCTGGTCAAAATCTTGGCGTAATTGGTGAAAGCGGATCAGGAAAATCAACGCTTGCGCTCGCTTTATTAAATTTAATTTCTTCCAGCGGCGAGATAAAATTTTTCGGTGAAAAAACTTGGGCGAAAAATAATTTTGATTTGCGTCGCGATGTACAAATTATTTTTCAAGATCCATTCTCCAGCCTTAATCCGCGCATGTTGGTAAAAGATATTATCGCGGAAGGTTTGTTGATACATAAAATTTCTGGCGACGTTGCAACAATAATGAAGCGACTCTATCTCGATTACAATCTTCAAAACCGCTATCCGCACCAACTCTCGGGCGGACAGCGTCAGCGCGTGGCGATTGCTCGAGCTTTGATTTTAAATCCGCAGATTTTAATTTTAGACGAACCGACCTCGGCACTTGATACATCTACACAAAATGAGATTTTAAAACTTCTTGTCGAAATTCAATCTCAACAAAAAATCTCTTACATTTTGATTTCGCACGATTTGGAAGTGGTTTCACAAATTGCCGATGACGTCATGGTTTTAAAGGCTGGACAAATTGTCGAGCTTGGTAAAAAATTGCAGATCATTTCAGATCCAAAAAATTCTTATACGAAGCAATTAATTTCTAATTTTTAACCTTCTTTTGCAAAGCGGACTAAAACAAATTCAATTTATGAAAAAACCAGAACTCCTTCTTCCTGCTGGAACCCTCGATCGCCTTAAAACCGCAATTCTTTACGGTGCCGATGCGGTTTATTGCGGCACGCCTGATATGTCGCTTCGAGTCAAGTCTGGCTTCACTTTGGAAGATGTTGTTGAAGGCATTGAATTTGCTCATGCGCGCGGCAAAAAAGTTTATCTCACGCTCAATCTTTTTTCGCACAATAAAGAC
This sequence comes from uncultured Rhizobium sp., assembly GCA_964434225.1. Classification (GTDB taxonomy): domain Bacteria; phylum Pseudomonadota; class Alphaproteobacteria; order Rickettsiales; family UBA1997; genus UBA2645. The sequence continues at coordinate 67,548 of CAYSUM010000004.1, read as the reverse complement.
ATCGAAAAACTTCCTGAATTTATCGACACCGTAAAAAAAGTTAAACCTGATGGCTTGATTGTTTCTGATCCCGGTGTTTTCCAATTTGTCAAAGAGCGAGCACCCGAGTTGGAGTTGCACATTTCAACTCAAGCCAATGTTTGCTCGTGGTTGACGGTTGATTTTTGGCAAAAACAGGGTGCCAGTTTGGTGGTGATGGCGCGTGAAGTTAGTTTTGAAGAGCTTGCCGTAATCCGCGAAAAATGCCCAAATATTAAAATCGAAACTTTCATCCACGGTTCACTTTGTATGACATATTCGGGGCGCTGCCTACTTTCGAATTTTTTGGCCGAGCGTGGCGCCAATCAGGGCAGCTGTGCGCATTCATGCCGCTGGGGTTATAAATTAAAAATTAAACTCAAAGACAATACCGAACACGAAATTGAAATTAACGAAAGCAACAAAGAAATGTTCGATTTTTTCTTAGAAGAAGAAGTGCGCCCGGGCCAGTTGTTGCCTTTTGAAGAAGATGTTCACGGCTCTTACATTTTGAATTCGAAAGATTTGTGTTTGCTGCCAAAACTCGACGAATATATCAAAATGGGTTTAGATTCTTTTAAAGTTGAGGGCCGCAATAAAACCGAGTTTTACGCAGGTTCCGTAGCCCGCGTTTACCGCGCCGCCATTGATGATTACATGGAAAATCCCCAAAGCTGGAATGCTGACGATTACATGGATGAAATAAATTCCATCGCCAATCGTGGCTACACTTTAGCCTTTCACGACGGCCGCCTGACTAACTTGGCGCATGATTATGAAAGCACGGGTTCGACAAGTTTTTACGAATATGCCGCGCGCGTTGTGGAATGGGTGGGTGATGATTTAATCGTTGAAGGCAAGAACCGCATGGATGCGGGCGATGTTTTAGAATTTTTGTCACCTCATCAACGCGAACCAATTTTGCTGAGAATTTACGAGTTCAAAAAAATTAAATTAAACTCGGAAGGCAAATATGTTGAGCATGAAATTTCTGATAAATTACACGCCGGTCAAAGGCCGCTATTTAAGATTGCAGCCGCCGATTTTCATTTATTTACAAATGAAAAAATCAAAGAACTTTTGCCCGCGCTTTCGCTAATTCGTAAAGAAAAAAGCAACATCGAAAGCGAAAAACTAAAAGTAGAATCGCGCCAACTTTCGCACCAATTAGAAGCAGGTGATGTGCGTGAAGAAAAATATGAAAATAAACGAAAAAAATATTTCGCCGCGCTCGAGGTTGGCGACGAACAAACCTCCCCAAGAACCCCAAGAATCGGCAAAGACGGCTGCTGCGGCAAAGGCTGCAACGGCTGCTTAATGTTCTGGCACGACGAAAAATACGCCAAAGCGCGCGAGATTTTGAAAACGAAAAAAATGGGGGAGATGCTTTAAAAAGATAAACTCTATTACTTATACCAAAACATAAATTTATTTGAAGGTCTCTATGAATCAGGAACAGGTTAAAGAAAAAATTTTTGAAGAGCAAAGACAAAATCAAGCCTCAATAGAATCTCTTTCTAGGGATCCAGATGTAAATGCCCGCAATGCTTTTGCTTTAGAGCAAGGGCAACAAATATCTTTACAAGTTTTGTTAAGTGTTGGTGCAACAACTCAAGATATTATGAATTATTGCGACGGCACCTCTTCTGAAATATTGGAGGGAGAATTTTCTCAAACTTCTCAAACTGTAAAACAGCGTCCAGATAGCAAGATTCTTAATTACTTAATCAACATTAGAAAAATTTCGTTATCCGATTTTTTTGAGATCGATCAAGGTCAGGAAATATTTCAAGGTCAGAATATATTTTTAAAATATATTGAAAGGCGCGCTAGTAATGACATTCAAAAAGATTTTGTAGAAATCATTCGATCCAGCGAAGAGAAATCAATGCTGTTGTTGCCATTATTAAATGATATCGAAGTTCTGCAAAAGCTTAAAGAAAAAGCGGTATCTTTTGATGATTCTTTACAAATTAAAATACTGAAAACTTTTATACAAAATCAGGTCGAAGGTTCAGAGCTAGGGTCAGAAAAAATAGCCTTTTTCTTGGAGAATTTTTTAACTCAAGAGTTGGTAAAACGACAACAATATGATTTTGTAAATACCCTTTTGCAAATACCGCACAGAGAAGAGCTAATCAAAAAAATTAAAGATTTAGAAAATAGAACTTTGCCCGAGAAGAAGTTTTTTGTAACGACATTGCATGACGCGGTTTTAAGAGGTAATATTGAGGAAAAGGTCGAGGATATAAAGTTCTTGGCAGAATTGGGATTTGATCTTGATGCAAACGATCAAAGTTTAGCACATACTGCTGTAAGCAATGGTGATCTCAATTCATTAAAACTACTAGCAGAATATGGGGCAACGCTAGACGAAAAAAATGAGTTCAACGAAAGACCAATTCATGAAGCTATTAAAGAGGGAAATGCAGAAATTTTTGATTATTTGTTGGAGCGTGAAATTAGAACTGAAGATGAAAGATCGGCATTTTCCGATTACGTGACAAGGCCAATCAAAGCAGTTGGCGCTTTCTTGCACGGCACGATCAACGTCGCGCTTTTACCATTAATGGCTGTACCAATAACAATAGGGCTCTATAACTCAAGACCCCTAACAAGCATTTTAAAAGAAATAGGGGACTCTAGTTTTGTTTATCCTATGAGTCTTGCAGTTCGTGATTCTGATCCTTTACTCACCGTTCAAGCTGCAAAATATGGCAGAGTTGATTTTTTAAAAACATTGCTTGAGCTAGGATTGCCAACTCCTTCTGTGCCAGAGGTTCGCAACCTCGAAATTAGAAAAATTTTAGACGCTGGAGAGCGTGCTGAGGAAATAGCAAAATCGATAACTTCCGTTATAAAAGAGTCACCAGAAGCTCAGATAGAAGAAGGGCAGATAGATAAATTGGAGATAACAATCAGAATTAATCTTCTAAAAGAATACAAGTTCGATGCCAATAGAATGGCTGAAGATTTTGGATTGAGACAAAAAACATTGTTTGAAAAATTAACCCCTCATTTTTTCCGCAGAACTGTTGGTCATGTTACAGCTGCAAATGATCTTATAAAGAAGACTGCAAATAGAGTTTTGAGGAGTGTAATTGATTCTGAAGAAGGGTTGAACTTAAAGGATATTTTATTTGAAGAGTCAGAACAGAATTCAGTATCATATAATCCAATATTGGAAGGTCAAAAACCAAGCAATGATTATGTAGACAAAAAAAAGCCATCAAGTGTGATTAATACAATTTATAACACTCAGATTTCTAAAGAATCTAATCCCAAAACACTTGGCTAACGCTGTTTTAAACGCCAATTCGGGATAAGGAATATCCAATTTTTAACCAAGTTAAATCATGAAAAAACTCACACCAAAAAAATTAACAAACTCAGCGCTAAAAATTTTCGAACAAAGCAGAAAAATTGACGAAAATGGTAATGAATTTTGGACGGCGCGCGAGTTGGCGAAAATTTTAGAATATTCAGAATATCGCCACTTCTTACCAGTGGTTGCAAAAGCGCAAGAATCTTGCCATAACAGTAAACAAAAGGCTTTAGACCATTTCGAGGATATCCTCGAAATGGTTGAGATCGGTAGTGGAGCGGTTCGCGAGCTTTCTAATATAAAATTATCGCGTTATGCCTGCTATTTAATTTTGCAAAACTCAGACCCTGCAAAAGAAGTAGTGGCAATGGGTCAGAGCTATTTTGCTGTGCAAACTCGTTTGCAAGAAATTCAAAAAATGGAAGAATTTAACAAAATTTCTTCTGAAGACGAAAAAAGATTATTTTTGCGCAAAGAGTTGATGAGGCACAATACTTACCTTGCTTCAGCGGCAAAAGAGGCAGGTGTGATTAATTCTCTTGATTACGCAATCTTTCAAAATCACGGCTATCAAGAAACGCAATTCTTTCAAATTATATGAATGAAAAACAACTAACGCGCATAAAAATTTCTGGTTACAAATCTATTAAGGAATGTGATTTAGAGCTTAGAAAAACAAATATTCTTATTGGCGCTAATGGCGCTGGGAAATCTAATTTTATTGGGTTTCTTAAGATGGTGAATACGATGCTTTACAAGCCAGATGGTGTTAAGACTTATTTTCAATTTGCCGTTGCTAGAAATGGTCCTGATGCATTGTTGCGATATGGAAGAAAAGTTACGGGGCAAATAAATGGAGAATTATATTTTGGAAATAACGGCTACAAATTTGAGTTGTCTCCTACGCAAAATAATAAAATGGTTTTTGCTAAAGAATGTGCTTATTGGAATTTGGGGGGAGATTACTCATGCGGCTCTGGTCACGAAGAAAGTAAAATTGAAGAGCGTGGAAATGATAATGGGGTTTATAAATATGTTTTAAATGCGATGCGAACTTGGCAACCTTATCATTTTCATGATATTGGAAGAGATGCGAAAGTTAAACAGGCTTCACTTACAAGTGATTACAATTTTTTAAGATTTGATGCCGAAAATTTGGCTTCATTTCTAATAAATTTACAGGAAAAGCACAAAAAATATTATGACAAAATAGTTGAAGTTGTTAGGTTGGTCGCACCGTTTTTTGGAAATTTTACCTTCTCTTCTTTGGGCGATAGGATAGTTCTTAATTGGTTTGAGCGTGGTAAAGACTTTCCAATGAGTATTCACGCTTTGTCTGACGGAACTTTACGTTTTATTTGTTTAGCAACGGTATTTTTGCAACCAGAAGAATTTCAGCCAGAAACCATCATTATTGACGAACCAGAACTTGGTCTTCATCCTTACGCTTTAAACATTCTATCTGAGTTAATTAAGGCTTCCAAAAAACAAGTAATAATTGCAACTCAAAGCACAAATCTCATTAGTCAATTTGATCCTGAAGATTTGATAATTGCTGATCGTAAAAATGATGAAACGGTGTTCCGTAGATTGCCTGACAAAAGCGAAGAAGGTGGTTTAAGCAAAGAAGATTTAGATCGCTGGCTTGAAGATTACACGCTTGGTGAATTGTGGGAAAAAGACATTTTTGGAGGAATGCCGCAATGACTCGAGTGTTAATTATTTGCGAGGGCTCAACCGAAAGGGATTTTGTAAAAAAAATAGTTTCTCCGTATTTATTGGGATTTGGAATCAATGTTTCTTCTCCGATACTTGGAAGGCCCGGTAAAAAAGGCGGCGATGTCAAAGAGGCAAGAATTCTTGGAGATATCACCACTCTTTTGCAAAGTGACAAAAACGCTTTATGCACAACCTTCTTTGATTTCTATGGAATGAAGTCTGACGTTCCCGGAAAAGGCAAAGTAAAAAGCAACAACACTCACAAAGAGAAAAAGCAAATTGTTGAAGATGCAATTTTTGAAGCGGTAAAAGAAAAAGCTGGAGATACCGCAGCAAGAAGGTTCAAGCCTTATATTCAAATGTATGAGTTTGAAGGTTTGTTGTTTTCAAATATTAAAAAAATGTCTTCTAGGTTGAGTGATGGAGACAGCAAAGTTGAGCAAAAAATCCAAAGTGAATTTGGAAAAATTTTAGAGGAAAAATCACCAGAAGAAATAAATGACAGCAAAGAAACAGCTCCTAGCAAAAGAATTGAAAAGATGGTTTTCGGCTATTCAAAAACAGCTGATGGAATTCCTTTAGCTGAAGATATTGGCTTGAAAGAAATCAGAGAAAAATGTCCGCTTTTTGATGCTTGGGTAAGCTGGCTGGAAAACTCTTCGCAACAATCATAAGTAAAAAATGAAAAATTTAGTAATCGCAATCGACGGTCCTTCGGCTTCGGGAAAAGGCACGTTGGCAAAAAAGTTGGCGGCGCATTTTGACTTGCCTTATCTTAATACTGGCGCGCTTTATCGGCTGGTGGCGTGGCGCGTGATGGAGCGCAAAATTGAGCCAAGTGAGTTTGAAAAAAATATTGGCGAATTGGTGAAAAATATTTCGGAAAGTGATCTTGAGCTGGAAGAATTATTTAGCGAAAAGGTTGGGGCGGTTGCTTCAATTATTGCAAAAAATCCAAAATTGCGCGCCGCACTTTTTGATTTGCAGCGTGATTTTGTAAAATCAGAAAAAGGCGCGGTGCTTGATGGGCGTGATACGACAACGGTAATTGCTGCGGATGCCGACTTTAAATTTTTCGTTACGGCTGATGTTGAAATTCGCGCCAAACGCCGCTTTAATCAGCTGCAAAGCAATTACGAAGAAATTTTAGCGCAGCTAAAAAGACGCGACGAAAATGATTTTGGTCGCGCCGACGCACCACTTAAAATCGCGCCAGACGCGGTTGTAATTGATAATGGAAATTTAACGATTGAGGAAAGTTTTCAGAAAATTCTGAAAATAATTAGCTAACATTGTCCAAGAAGCTTCTTAAAAAACCGTCTTTTCGTAGGTTTTTTTAAGGCAAATCAACCAAATCTAACCCATGAACCAACAACAAAGCCTCGCAATTTTTGAAAAATTTAAAATCCGTAAATCTTTTGATGAAAAAACTCAAAAATGGTTTTTCTCGGTTATCGACATTGTTGCCGCTTTAACTGAGCAAAGTGATTACAAGAAGGCAAAGAGCTATTGGACAACTCTAAAAAGCCGCTTGAAGCAAGAAGGAAGTGAAGTGGTCACAAATTGTGACCAGTTGAAAATGGTTGCTGAAGATGGAAAAATGAGGCTTACCGACGTTGCTGATCTTGAATCGATTTTCCGCTTAATTCAATCGATCCCAAGCCCAAAAGCTGAGCCAATCAAAATGTGGTTAGCAAAAGTTGGTAATGAAAGAATTCAAGAAATTTCCGACCCCGAACAATCTTTGAACCGCGCTAGAGAAAATTGGCAAAAACATGGCAGAAGCCAAAAGTGGATTCAGCAAAGAATGATGGGTCAAGAAACCCGCAATAAACTTACTGACTATTGGCAAGAAAGTGGTGTGAAGAAAGGTGAAGAATTTGCCATTCTCACCAATATTATTCACCAAGAATGGAGCGGTTTGAGCGTTTCTGAACACAAAAATCTTAAAGGATTAAAAAACCACAACTTACGTGACCACATGAGCGAAGTTGAGCTAATTTTTACCGCTCTAGCCGAAGTTTCCACCCGCCAAATTGCTGAAAATATGCAGGCTAAGGGTTTGGAAGAAAATAAATCTCCAGCGCAAAAAGGCGGCAAAATTGCCAAAGATGCCAGATTAGCTTTAGAAGAAAAAACTAACAAAAAAGTTGTGAGCCGAGAAAATTTCTTGCCACAAACCTCAATAAATAATCAAAAAACAAATAGAATCAGAAAGGCAAAAAATTGATTTCATCATTGAGCAAACAATTATTTCATAAAAAATTCTTTTAAAATTAACTCTTAAAAAAAATGCAAAACTTACAAAAAATCTCTCGTTGTTTAATTTCAGTTTCAGACAAAAGCGGCATCGTTGAGCTAGCGCAAAATCTGGTTGCGCGTGGTGTTGAAATAATTTCAACGGGCGGCACTTGCAAACTTTTGGCGGAGAAAAAAATTCCGGTAAAAGATATTTCTGAGTTCACCGGATTTCCCGAAATGATGGATGGTCGTGTAAAAACTTTGCACCCAAAAGTGCACGGCGCGTTGCTTGCGGTGCTTGATAATTCGCAGCATGTGGCGGCGGCAAAGGCGCACGGAATTGAATCAATCGACTTGCTGATCATTAATCTTTATCCGTTTGTTGAAACGGTTGCCAAAACTACTGACGAAGAAGAAATCATCGAAAATATCGACATTGGCGGGCCGGCAATGGTGCGTTCGGCTTCGAAAAATTTTGCTTACAAAACGGTAATTACTGATGCGTCGCAATATCAAAATTTGATTGCGGAGATGGAAAAAAATTCTAACGCGACATCCTTTGAATTCAGGAAAAACATGGCCGCAGCGGCTTTCAAAAATATTGCTGATTACGATTTGGCAATTTCTTGCTGGTTTAATAAGAGCGATTTTTCGCTGCGCGGAAATTTAAAACAGGAATTGCGTTACGGCGAAAATTCACACCAAAAAGCGGCGGTTTTTTCCACTTCAAATTCAGGAATTGTCAATGCCAAACAGCTGCAAGGCAAAGAGCTTAGCTACAATAATTTAAACGATTCAGACGCAGCTTATAATTTGGTTTTAGAATTTCAAAAACCGGCTTGCGCAATTATTAAACATGCAAATCCATGCGGAACTGCAATTGGCGCGACATTGCTTGAAGCCTACACGCGAGCGCTTTCGTCCGATCCAAAATCAGCTTTTGGTGGCATTGTGGCGTTAAATGGAAAAATCGATGAAGCCTTGGCGCTTGAGCTTTCAAAAATGTTTTTTGAAGTAATTATCGCGCGTGAAATTGATGAAAAAGCGCAAGTGATTTTGGCGGCGAAAAAAAATCTGCGTGTGCTTATTGCTGACTTTAAAACATCAGCTGAAATCCAAGTAAAATCAGTTTCTGGCGGGTTTTTAATTCAAGAATTAGACCGCAAAAATATCACAGAAAATGACCTAAAATTAGTCACAAAAAATTCAGCAAATGAAACCGAAATCGAGCAATTAATTTTTGCCATGAATGTCTGTAAACACGTGAAATCAAACGCGATTATTGTGGTGCAAGATTTTCAAACTGTGGGCATTGGCGCTGGTCAAATGAGCCGCGTTGATTCATGCGAAATTGCCTGCAAAAAAGCGGCGGAATTTTTTGATGGTGAAAAAAATGTTAATAAAGCCAGTGGCGGATTTTTAGCCTCTGACGCCTTTTTTCCTTTTGCTGATAACATCGAAATCGCCGCATCTTTTGGCATTAAAGCAATTATCGCTCCGGGTGGCTCAATGCGCGACGCAGAAGTAATTGCCAAAGCTGATGAAAAAGGAGTGGCTCTTTACTTTATTGAAACTAGGCATTTCAAACATTAATTAGATTAATTAAGATCGAAAATAAGCAATTTATAAAGAATCTCTGAAAAACCGTCTTTTTTGAGTGCAAAATCCCTCGAAAAATCTTGGTTTTTTAGAGATTCTTTAAATTCAAAAATTTTTCTCAGAACAAAATTATGAAAAATTTTCTGATATTTTTTCTGATTTTTATTGGCATCACAGCGAATGTCGCCGCTTATTCTGAGGATGGAAATGGTTTTTATGTTGGTGTCGATCCGTCAAAAACTAATAATAAAATTGGTAATGTTAATAATGCGGTTTCGCTTGATAGTAAGATTGCAGAAGATCGTTATTACGGTTATAAATTTAGCGGTAACGGATTTTTCTTAGCGCCAGAAGTTTTTATGCAAAAGGGCAACAATGTTGCTCCCGTGCAAAATGGCGGTTCTTCAACGAATAGCTCAACGCCAAATCAAGTTGGCGGAATTCCAGGAGTTACTTACGACGTAAAAGCCAATGTTGGTTACGAATTTAATCGCTATGTTTCGGGATTTGTTAGTTATGATTTGGGAAGTTTTGCTTATAATCCAGGACAGAAAACAGTTGTGATTGGTTCAAATAAAGCAACTAGCAGCTCGGTTGGAATTGGTTCGCAGATTAATATTTCCAACAGTTTTGGTATAAAATTTATGTATAGCCAACAGCAATTTGAGAGTAGCGCAGTTGGTGGTGCGCAAGTTCGATCAGAAGTGGTGAAGTTGGGAACGGTTTATTCTTTCTAGAGCGCCTCTAAAAATTCAAAACTTTCAAAACTTTCTCGTGCAATTTTTTATTCGCACAAGCCACCAAACGCACATCAGATTTTAATTTTAAATCATTTCCTGCCCAGTCGCTTACAACGCCGCCGGCATTTTTAATAATTGGAATTAGTGCTGCGTAATCGTAAATTTTAAGTCCGCTATCAATCACAATATCAACAAAGCCAGAAGCCAGCGACGCATAAGAATAGCAATCTCCACCGTAAATTACGCCACCGATTTTTTGGTATTTTGTCAGGCTAGAAATTTTTTCTAAGATTTTTTCTTCGCCATTTTGGAAATAAAAAGATGAGGCGGAACACATTACCGCATCAGAAATTTCTGTACAATTTCGGGTAGAAATTTTTTTACCCTGAAAGCTTGATCCTTGGCCTTCAATTCCAATCCAGCGCTCGTTTGAGATTGGTTGATTCATAATTCCCAAGAGGGGTTTTCCTTGGTGAATTAATGCGATTAAAGTTCCAAAAATTGCACGGCCAATAATAAAAGAAGAAGTGCCGTCGATGGGATCTAAAACCCAAATAAAATCGGCATCGATATTTTTATTGCCAAATTCTTCGCCGATAATTCCATGATCAGGAAATTTTTTTTCGATTGCTTCGCGAATAATTTTTTCAATTTCGCGATCAGCTTTGGTGACAGGAGAATCATCGTCCTTCGCCACTTCGCCGTTATTTACACGAAAATATTGTTTAGCAATTGGCTGTGAAATATCTGCCAGATAATTTGCGAAATCGATGATTTCTTGAGTAAGCATAAATTAATTTGATTTAATTATTTCAGGTCTAAAACAGTTCTCAACAAATCATAAATTCCAAAATCCTAAATCTAAAATCTTAATTGAAATGAAAGAACGTATCGCAATTGTTGCTGGCTTCAGATCGCCAATGGGTAAGGCTGGTGGAGTTTTAAAAAATGTTAAGGCTCACGATCTTGGCGCGCGCATTGTTAAAGAAGTTTTAATCAGGTCAAAAGTTGATCCCAAGCAAATTGACGAAGTAATTATTGGCAATGTGGCGCAACCAGCTGAAGCGGCCAATATTGCGCGCGTAATTGCGCTAAAAGCTGGAATTCCAGAAAGCGTGCCAGCTTTTACCGTGCACAGAAATTGCGCTTCGGGAATGGAGGCAATGACAACTGCGGCGTCAAAAATTTTAAATGGCGAGGCTGAAATTATTTTGGCCGGCGGTGTTGAATCAATGAGCAATATTCCGCTAATGTTTGGCAAAAAAATGACGGCACTTTTTGCTAATTTGATGAAAGCAAAAACTTTGCAGCAAAAAATTTCGACAATTTTAACTTTTAGACTGAACTTTTTAACGCCAGTTGTGGGGCTGGTTCAAGGTCTTACCGATCCAATTTCTGGGTTAATCATGGGCTGCACCGCAGAAAATGTGGCGAAAGATTTTAAAATTACTCGCCAAGAACAAGACGAGTTTTCTTTGCGTTCGCATCAAAAAGCTGAGAAGGCAATTGCGACTGGAATTTTCAAAGAAGAAATTATTCCCGTGTTCAACAACGACGAAAATAATTCTTTGATGATTGAAGAAGACGAAGGCGTGCGTAAGGGCCAAACCATTGAGGCTTTGGCAAAATTAAAACCTTATTTTGAAAAAGGCACGGGCACCGTCACAGTTGCAAACTCGTCGCAAGTGACTGACGGCGCGGCTTTTGCAGTTTTAATGCGTGAATCAAAAGCAAAAGAAATGGGTTTAGAAGTTTTAGGTTACATTCGCGAATTTGCTTACGCTGGTTTAGATCCTTCGCGCATGGGTTTGGGGCCGGTTTTTGCTGCAAAAAAACTTTTTGACAAAAGCGGTTTGGGCGTAAAAGACATTGATCTATTTGAAATTAATGAAGCCTTTGCTGCCCAAGTAATTGGCTGTCAGCGCGCCTTTGCTTCAGATGAATTTGCTCAAAAATATCTTGGTTTGGATAAAGCTTTGGGTGAAATAAATCCTGAAATTATCAACGTAAATGGCGGCGGCGTTGCCTTAGGTCATCCAGTTGGAATGTCGGGAGCAAGAATTGTAATTCACGCACTTCGTGAATTAAAAAGACGCGGCAAAAATCGTGGCTTTGCAGCACTTTGCATTGGCGGCGGACAAGGCGGCGCGGTGATTCTGGAAGTTAAGTAAAAGTATTAAAATTATAAACCTCTATTAAACAAAAATTATGAATATCGAAAAAATTGCGATCGGAAAAGATGCGCCAAATTATGTTAACGTAATCATCGAAGTGCCTATGAATGCTGATCCGGTGAAGTATGAAATGGATAAAGATTCTGGCGCGATTTTTGTTGATCGCTTCATCGCAACTCCAATGTATTATCCGTGCAATTATGGATTTATTCCCAATACTTTGTCGGATGATGGCGACCCTTGCGATGTTCTGGTTGTGTCGGATTATCCAGTTGTTCCTGGTGCTGTAATTTCAGCCAAACCAGTTGGAGTTTTGATTATGGAAGATGAAAAAGGTATGGATGAAAAAATCATCGCCGTTCCAGGAAAGAAGCTGAATTCACAGTTTGAAAGCATCGAATCTTACAAAGATTTGCCAGAAAGCTTGATCAATAAAATCAAACATTTCTTTGAACATTATAAAGATTTAGAAAAAGGCAAATGGGTGAAAGTCACTGGTTTTGAAGACGCCGCGAAGGCCAGATCTTTGATTCAAGAAGGAATTGATCGCGCTAAAAAGTAACTTACAAAATTTGCGACAAGTTAATTTTTTTTAAATCCTTTCTGGAATTTCAGAGGTTTAAGATTCTTTTAAGCAAAAATCGAACCAACCTCTAAAAGTCTATTCTTGGCGACCTATGACTTTAAAAATATAATCACAAGTTTTTGCGTCCGCACAAAAACTTTCTTTTTTATGATGTTTTTTGAGATTTTTATCACCAAAGACGATCCGCACTCTTTTTTGCTTTAAATGAAGAGATAAACCGAGGATTAAATTGATAGAATTTTCTTTTTTAAAATTTAAAACTCGCAGCAACGAAAAATCTCAAAAATAAAATACTTATGAAAAAAATCCTGATAATTTTCGCGGTAATATTTTTTGTAACCTCGGCGCAAGCCGCAGAAAATATGGCTTGGAAGATCATTCCAGCGCAAAGCAAAATCGAGTTTAAGGTTGCGCAAGATAGTTCAATAATAAGCGGATCTTTCGCAAAATTTGGCGGCACAATTAATTTTGACAAAACACAATTGAGCAAAAGCAAAGTTGTGATTAATATCGACACCTCTTCAGTTACAGCCTCTCTTTCTGAAGCAGCTGGAACTCTGCAAAGCCCCGAATGGCTTTCAACAAAAGCTTTTCCGAAAGCAATTTTTACAGCAGAAAAATTTAGCACCGCTGGAAAATCTTTTCGTGCTGATGGCAATTTAACTCTTAAAGGCAAAACCGTTCCGTTAAATTTAGAATTTTCTTTCGACGAATATAGCGCCACCAAAGCCCACGCGGTTGGTAAAGCTAAAATTAAACGTAGTGATTTTGCAGTTGGAAACAGCGATGCCAAGAAAGCCAATGGCGTAAAAGACGAAATTGAAATTTCGTTTTCAGTTACCGCCGAAAAATAAATTTAGGAATTTATGAAAAAATTATTACTGGTTGCAGTTTTATTTTTAGGAACTTCATGCACCCATGAGAATCAAAAAATCAATCTGACTCTTCGTCTTGACGATACAAAATCTAATATCGGAAATGGCGCCAAACTAGATTTGATGGTGTTTGACGAGCGCGCCAATGACAGCATTCTTGGTACTAAAGAATTTAGCAGTGATGAAAAAATTAAAATCATCAGCCAAGAAAATGTTGCGCTTTTATTAACTCAAAAAGTTGAGCAAAATTTAATCGCAAAAGGCTTTAAAAAGGGAAATGATAAGGTTGTCGAAATTCATCTTGAGCAGCTGCATTATCTGGCAAAACGCGGATTTCCGGTCGGAACTTCAGAAGGAATTGCGGTGGTTAAAGTTGTGGTTAAAAATACCAAAAACAAATCTGTCGTGACTAAGAATTTTAGCTTATCGCTAAATAATAAACATTTTATCGCGCCGCTTGAATCAACCGATTCATCTACGATTAACGGCATGTTGCAAGAAATCACTCACGATATTTTGAGCAATCCTGATTTATTAAAAACGTTAGCTCAGTAAACAACAACCAAACAAAACTAGTTTTTCTACATTGAAGTCGCGCACCACGCGCACTTCATATTTAGCAAATGCTTTGACCTTTGCGATCAATATTTGCTCATCTTCTTGCTCCACACCTAATAATAAAATTTTCTGCAAATCTGGCTGTTTTAACTTTCTGATTCGAGTCGAAAATTGCTTTTGTGGATTGGTAGAAAATTTTTTGCTATCTTTATCGTCCTTAGGCCAGTGCGGATTCTGCGCGATTTTATAATTAGTTTCTCTGATCTTTTGCGACAAAAATTCGTGGCTTTGTATAAGAAAATTAATTTGCCCAAATGCTATAATAGCAAGAGCTGAGAGAGTTTTTGTGAACATAAATATTGCGAAGAAAGCGTCTTAAATTTGACGCGAGGAAAATAAGAAGAGAAGAAAACTAGAGGAGAATTAACAACAACAGCTTAAAGAAGCGGCAGCGCGAAGGGATGCGAAGAGGCGAGAATATTGATGTGAAGTGATTTGAAGCTTGGTCATTTTTTTAAAAAACTTTGATGCCGAAATTTGCAGGCGCCCCCAGTATCTTTTGACTAGGTAAAACTGCAATAATTTTTATCTGATAGTTCGTCGCCAAGCGCAGAGTTATTTTCTAACCTTTCTTGGCAACACAAAAAAAGTATTTTCCGTAATGCCGTTCATATCTGAAACCACAACTTCTGTCGGCGAAAGCTCTTTAATTTTATTAATTACTTCCTGCACCAAAACCTCTGGCGCCGAGGCTCCGGCGGTAAGCCCAATATTTTTTGCATTATCCAGCCATTTCGGATCAATATCGATCGCGCCATTAATTAAATAAGATTTTAAACCACATTCTTCGCCAAGATCGCGCAGACGATTCGAATTTGAACTATTTGCCGCACCAATTACCAACAAAACATCAACCATTTTCGAAAGATCGCGAACTGCATCTTGTCTGTTTTGTGTTGCGTAGCAAATATCTTTCGTCGCTAAACCTTGCTGCATTTGTGGAAATCTTTGCTCTAGAATCCGTACAATTTTTTGCGTATCATCGACACTCAAAGTGGTTTGCGTAACGTAAGAAATTTTCTCAGGATTTTTGATTTCAATCGTGCGCGCATCATTTTCGTCGGTCACCAAAATTACTTCTTTCTTTACGCGACCTGACGTGCCTTCAACTTCGGGATGTCCGCGATGTCCAATCAGAATAATTTCGTAACCTTCTTCTTCGTATTTTTTTGCTTCGCGATGAACTTTGCTAACCAAAGGACAAGTGGCGTCAATTACGTCTAATCCACGTTTAAGAGAATCTTCTTCTACGCGATCTGAAACACCGTGAGCTGAAAAAATTGTGATCGCGCCAACTGGAATTTGATCAACCTCATCAACAAAAATCGCGCCTTTTTTACGCAGCGATTCAACGACAAATTTATTATGAACAATTTCGTGACGCACATAAACGGGAGCGCCAAATTTGGCGATTGCCTTCTCTACAGTTTCAATCGCGCGAGTAACGCCAGCGCAAAATCCGCGCGGCTTGGCAAGAATAATATTCATTTTGAATTAAGTTTTATCAGCAAAATAGGAAGGTCAGCAAAGTAGAATCTTCGGTCAAAATAACAAGGCGCAACAAAAAGCCCAAGACACTTGATGCGCTCGGGCTTTTAAATTTATTATCTCTTTGGCGCTTCTTCGTTGATAAATTTTATTACCAAACTCAATTCGTCTTTAATTTTATTCAACAATTTCGTTTTTTGTTCGTAATTTTCATCAGGATGTTTTTGAGCATATTCCAAAATTTTTGACAAATCAAAAGCACCAATCGAAGCTGAGGCGCCTTTAAACGCGTGAGACGCCATGTACCAAGAATTGTCGTTTGATTTTTTTATCGCATCTTCCATTTTTTCAATATTGTGCTGAGCGTTATCGGTAAAAATTGCAAAAAGCTCTTTCTCAAATTCAAAATCGTTTTCGATGATGCTGCGCAAAAATTCGACATCGATAGCTTTTTGAACACCCTTGGTAGCGTTATTATTTTCCATAAATAAGAGAAATTTTGTTAATCGATGACAAGAATAACTTACTGATGAGCCTTCGTCAACTTAGCTTTTGCTAGTTTAGGCAGAAAAGCAAATAAACAAGTTATACCAAACTACAGATCTATTGATCGCATTAACTTCGTTTTTTTGGTAAAAACTAAAACTTAAAAAACCAGCGGTATATTGATACAGCAAGTTTTTTAAGTTTTAGTTTTTCCTCAAAAATACTTCGTTACTACGATCAATAGATTTGTAGTTTGGTATAGTCTCTTAAAAAAATTTTGAAAGATTGTGGAATGTCACAAATTAACATTAGAAAAACCAGCAAATTAAAGACCTCAGATCACAAGAATAAAGCTTCTGGCTTATAAAAAAATTTACGACACCGCTCTTGAAATTCGCAAAAAGCAAAATTAGATCGTTGGTAAGTTGTAAGAACTACAGCCGTCAAACCTAGATCTGTCATTAGAAATTCGCCTACTTCGTCCAGATCTTGAAACTGCGCGGTTGAAACAATGTTTTAAATCCGCACTTACAATTAAGCTTCGGTTTAAAAACATTGTTTTGCCCTTCATTTTCAAGCTTTAGCCGAAGTATCCTGAATTTTTAATAACAGATCTGGGTTAAAATGTTTTATTAATCCAATTCATTTTTTTATGAGCGAAATTAATCAAAACCCACAAAATCTTCGAAGCATTTTTAAAAAACTAAAAAGCTGCTGGAAAAATTTTCATCCATCAAAACCATTAATTATTGTAATCTGCTTTTTGCTTGGCGTTGGATCAACTTTAGCCGTCCAAAATTTCTCTAAAACGCGACAGCAATATTTTTTAGTTCAAGATGATTTTCCCTTTTTCCCCAGCATAGCTTTTGCCGATATGCGCGAAATGGAAAAAAAGATAAATGAAGATTTAGCGAATCACCAAAGACATATGAGAGAAATTTTTGATAGAGCGCAAAAAGATTCTGAGCGCGGCAATGTTTCGAAAGTTACCTCCAGCGACGATTCCGACAGCTATTATTATCAACTCGATTTTTCTGGATTTAAAAAAGAAGAAATCGTGGTGGCAATCAAAAATAATGTTCTGAATTTTTTTGCAGAAAATAAAAAATCGGAAAGTGATAAAGAGCTAGATTCAAGCTTGTCGACAAGTTTTTATTATTCTTTTTTAGTGCCTCAATATGACTTAAAAAAAGAGCCAGAAATTATTCGCAAAGATAATCAAATTGTTGTGAAACTGGCGAAGAAAAAATAATTCCTACTCGCAAACTAAGCGCAGCAAACCGTTAATAATAATGGGTTGCTGCGCTACAAAATAAAGAAAGAACTATACCGAACCACAAATCCATTGATCGCATTAACTTTGTCTTTTTAGTTTTTCCTCAAAAATCTTTCGTTACTGCGATCGGTTTTACAAATACTCAAATCTCGATCAAATAATTCAGATTTTACGCCAGAACAATCGAGTAGAGAATCAAATAAATTATCGTGCGACAAATTTGTAAGTTTGGTTTTTTTTGCAGCGGACACAAATTTTTTGTGGAAAAACTTATCGCGCCGCAATTGATCGGTCATATAAAAAAACATCGGAACTTTTTTGACCGGATCAAGATTTGCAACATCTCCGCCGCCATTGGCGTAAATACCATTTTCTCCCAGAAACGCTCCGTGATCGGATGCAAAAAATAAAATTGAATTAGTGCCTTCCAAAGATTTGATGACACTCGAGACAAAATAATCGGTGTATAAAACGCTATTATCGTAACTATTATTCACATCTTTTTTCGGACAAGAAGACGGCAGCAACTGACATTCTGGGACATAGACAGTAAAGCTTTCAGGATGTCTTTCGTGAAATCTTATGTGATTACCAAAGCTATGGAGCACGATAAAATTATGTCCGCCATTTTTTAGCGCGCTTTGCAAATGAGGAATCAAAGCTTCGTCATAAATTTTGTGAGATCTAAGTGAAGATAATAAGCGATCGCGAAAAAAATAGTCGTCAGCTTCCGCCGCCATAATATTTAACATGCCGTTATGAAATTCTTTCGAACTTTGCGCCGAATACCAATAAGTTTTAAATCCCAAATCTTTGAACACCGAAACCACACTTTTTTCTGGCGGAATATCAACAAAATTATCTTTGGTGCGATGGGATAACATTGAAGTTACCGACCTTGTTGTGGTGTTAAATGAAGCTGAAATTGTATAATTTAGAAGATTAGGAGTTGCTGATAAAAGCGGCGTGGTATTTCTTTCGTAACCATTCAAGCCCAAATGATCTGCGCGCAGAGATTCACCAATAATCAATATTACATTAAAATTTTTTGGATCTTTTTCGCGCTGAAATTTATAAAATTCGCTTAAAGAACGACGATCTTTTCCTTGCCGCAATTGATTGTGGAAGCGATCAAAATATTCATAAATTGCAGTGCCATAATTTGCGGGAGAATATTGCACAAAGGCAATTTTTAAGATTTTATCGGCAGAAAATGTCACCTGCAAAAAAGCAAGAAATATTATATTGGCGACGCTGATAATAATTTTTTTGCGAAGATTAATTTTAGAAATTTCAACTCGAAAAATCAGCAACGCTGGAACTAAAGCGAAAAAGAAAAAATAAATTCCCAAAGAATAATCAATAACTTCATCGGCATGACCAGCGCTTTCCAAAGCATTGGCAATCATGGCTCCGTCAAGGATAGTGCCAAATTTATTTAGAACGTAAAGATAGCCAGTTGAAATAAAAATAGTTAAAATCAGAAAAGTTTTTAACAAAATTTTGTTAAAACTAAGTGCCAAAAAAAACACCAAAAGCACCGAAATAATCGCAGCAATTTCCAGCAAGAATGTTGCAATCTTCAAGAATGACAAATCTTGAAAACATAGTAAAAATTCGGATTCGATAGTTTTGAGATTGTAAAAAATTCCGATTAAAATCGAACTGATAATTATTAAAAAAAGATCCGTAATTTTGATCATAAAAATATTTTTCTTCAGCATTTTGTTATTTTGATAATTCCGCTGGGCTTTGTTGGCGAGTCTTCCGTCACAATCTTTTTAAGATCTCTTAATTAATTTTTCCTTAAATGTTTCGTAAAAAATTAAAAAATATTTTTGTTTTCACGGCACTTTTTCTTGCCGCAGCTGAAATTTCTGTCGTGCTTTCTAACAATTTATTTTTTGAAAAAATTGCAACCAAAGAAGTCTTAGAAAGATCAATGCCAAAATCTACTGCGAATGCAGTAAAACACGCTTATGCCGCAAGTTTAATTTATTCGACATTTCGAACTTTTTTCTTCACCGAAAATGCTGCAAAAAATATCACAATTTTTTTGGGAAAAACTAACGAAATCGCCGAAGTCATTTTTAAACCACATCAAGATTCAACTCTGGAAATGATGAAAGATTTGGGAAATAATTTGTTTGGAATTTGCGCTGGAAAATTAATTGAAGAAAGTCGCAACAACCTCGCGAAAAATGATCGCATTGACTTGATTGGTGATTTGGCCGAAAGAAAAATATTATTTCTTTCGCGCGAAGACATTGTTTTGGATGAAGTTTTTAAAGAAGAGTCGCGCAAAAGTTCTAGTTATTTTGTCGCTTCTAAATGGCTGAAAGAAAATGAAGAGAAAATTTCCTGTGATTTTTTTTGAGTGAAAAATCTGCGCGTCACAACTGCCTCAAACTTACCCGTCATTGCAAGCGCAGCACCAAATCTTCTAAAAAAAACTCAATTCCGTTCCTAAATCAAAATAGACTGTATCTCCTTCGCCATAACCTCGCGTCAACATTCTTGAGCGAGATATTGTATGCGCAAAAGTCATTGATGCCTTGATGTTTTGTTTGCTAAACCCAATTTTTAAACCCGCGCTGCTTAAACGACCGCCGTTGGCGATACCGCGATTTTGCACATGGCCGTAATCATAAAATGGCGTCGCAGAAAAATAATTTAGGCGCGCAAGATTGGCAGATTTTTTTTCTTCACTAATTTGAGGCAAAATTAATTGACCTAAATTTATGGTAAATTCGTTACGAATATTAAAACCAGAATCGCCTGAAATGCTGCCCTGCCTGAATCCGCGTACAGAATAAAAACCACCAGAAGAAAATTGATCAATGATATAAAGATGATTTTTTGACATCTGACTGTCGAAACTAAAATTGTAAGAAGCTGGAGTTTTTGATTTTAAAATCACAAATTTTTTAGCATAATTTGCATAAAATCTAAAAATATTCAAATCAGCGTGAGGCATGAATTGCGCGGTTGTGTCATCATCTTGTTTGGCATTCAAAATATTTAAAGATTTGCTGTAAGAGGGTTTTAAAAATAATGTCGCCGAATCAAGCAACAAAGTATTGGATATCGCCAGAGTAGCGATTGTAGATTTTCTGCTTTGAGTTTCGTTGCGCAATTCGTCGGTGAAAATTTGATTGTCGCGATTATTTAAAGAGAAATTGGAATTGATTTTGTAGGTTTTTTCTTTGATCAAACCGCTTTCCATCGCAACGGCTTTTGTTAGTGTAAAGCCGCTGGCGCGAACGTTTCCAGTTGATCCTGTTAAAAAGAAATAGGAATTTTTTCCACCGCTAAAAGTAAAAATATGTTTACCAAAAGGCACCGACCAACTGCCATTTGTTGAGTTGTTGTAGCGCTTGTCATTTTTGGGATCGAAATCATTTGCCGTTCTGCTTAAATTAAAACTATCGTTCAAATGCAATAAATTGTCTTGCGCTAATGCAATAGTTTCGCGCCTTACGCCCGTTGTTTTGCTTCCAATATTATCATAATAAAGATTTAATCTGCTGGTATTTTTTGGATGATTTTCAATCACAACAATCGACTTATTTGGTGCGCTGCCTTGAATAATTTTTACCGTCGCCTTATTTGAAGACAGGCGATTAATGCGCTCAATTGCTGGCTCGATATCGTGTATATTTAAAATCTTTCCGCCTTTGGGCAAATCATCAAAACCAAAAACTGTTTTTATCTGTGCTTTGTCGAGAAAGTTATCGTCATTAATAATAATTTTTTCGATGTAAGATTCGATCACCTGTACCTTCATATCACCATCGATCAAGCTTTGCTGCGAGCTGCTCGAGCGTGATGTTATATAACCTTTGCTAGACAAAAGATCCGCAACTTCTTGATCAAATTTTGGCAACCAATCCAAAGTCAAACATTTGTTGAGATATTTTTCTGAAAGCGATTTTTCTTCAGCCGAGGTGAGTAAATTATTTTTTGAAAAGGTAATTATACGCGGCCGAAAACATTGGATTGATCTTAGATTTTGCACGACTTTTCCGTCATTATACGAGAGATCATCTTGTTCAAATTTTTCTTCCGCTTCTTTTTTGGTCTGATCAGTAATAACTTGCTTGAGCTCAACTTGTAATTCTTTTTCATGTTCAATCTGCCTCTGGTTTTGAATAACCTGATTTTGCTGATTGGTGATGTTTTGTTGTTCGCTTTCCGTTGCTGCGTAAGCGCTTACCGAGCAACTTAGCAGCAGGATTGTCGCGATTATTTTCTTCATTACTTTGATTAATTCTAACCCGAAACCTTTGGAACTAGGCTATGATTAATTGCTGGAACGACAGAATCTTCAATCGCAATTTTTCTGATTTCTTTTCCAGCCAATAAGTCTTTGATTTCATCGCCGCTTAAAGTTTCATATTCCAAAAGATTTTGTGCTAGTTTTTCTAAATCAGCTTTTTTCTCAGCTAAAATTTGTTTAGCGCGCTGCAAGGCTTCGGATACAATTCTTTTAACTTCGTCATCAATAACTTTTCCAGTCTCTTCTGAAAAAGTTTTTTGTGCGGCGTAAAATTTCGAACTATCTTCCTCAGAATAATCAATAGTTCCAACTTTGTCGCTCAAACCCCAGCGCGTTACCATTCCACGCGCCATATTAGTTGCTTGGGTAATATCAGAAGATGCGCCAGTCGTGACTTGATCGTAGCCAAAAATTAATTCTTCTGCAGCTCGTCCGCCCATTGCCACAACTAAATCGTCATGAAGTTTGGCGCGAGTAACAGAAAAACGATCGGTTTCTGGCAAACGCATAACCAATCCCAAAGCGCGTCCTCTTGGGATGATTGTAGCTTTGTGGATTGGGTCAGAATTTTTGCAATTAAGTGCGGTGATTGCGTGTCCAGCTTCGTGATACGCAGTTAATTCTTTTTCCGATTTCATCATTACCATCGATTTTCTTTCGGTTCCCATCATGATCTTATCTTTAGCTTCTTCCAGATTTTGCATCGTCACCATACGCTGACTTTTGCGAGCGGCCATTAATGCGCCTTCATTTACTAAGTTCGCTAAATCGGCGCCAGCAAATCCAGGAGTTCCGCGCGCAATAATTTTTGGATCAATATCGGCAGCGGCGGCAATCTTTTTTAAATGTACGGTTAAAATTTGTTCGCGTCCAAGCATGTCAGGGTTTGGAACTGTAATCTGGCGATCAAAACGTCCGGGACGCAAAAGGGCGCGATCCAAAACATCGGGACGATTTGTCGCGGCAATAATTACGACACCTTCATTGTCAGAAAAACCATCCATTTCAACCAACATTTGGTTTAACGTTTGTTCGCGTTCGTCATTTCCGCCGCCAATACCAGAGCCTCTGTGACGACCCACGGCGTCAATTTCATCAATAAAAACTATACAAGGCGCTGATTTTTTTGCTTGTTCAAACATATCGCGCACACGGCTAGCGCCGACACCAACAAACATTTCAACGAAGTCAGAACCAGAAATTGAGAAAAATGGCACACTAGCTTCGCCAGCGATTGCACGAGCAAGCAAAGTTTTACCAGTTCCCGGAGAGCCGATTAATAAACATCCGCGCGGAATTTTTGCACCAACATCGGTATATTTTTTGGCATCTTTAAGAAAATCTACAATTTCAGCAAGCTCTTGCTTTGCCTCGTCAATACCAGCCACATCAGCAAAAGTAACTTTAATTTTACTTTCTTGTAAAAGTTTAGCGCGCGATCTGCCAAAACCAAATGCGCCGCCGCGACCGCCAGCTCCTGAGGATCCGCGAGCAAGAAAAATCCACAAAGCAATCATCAAAATGAATGGTAACCATCCCAGAATTCCAGCTACAACTTTTTCTGATTTACTAACCAAAGGAATGGCGGTGATTTCTACCCCTTTTTTTTCCAAAGTTTCAACTAGGTTCGGATATTCAGGAAGGTAAGTATAAAATTGAGAATCATCTTTTAATTTTCCGACTAAATCGTTGCCCTTAATTTCAACTTGAACAACCTCGCCAGCATCAACTTTCTTCATAAATTCACTGAAAATCACCTTATTTCCAGAAACTCCATCAGGCCCCGTAATTATTTGCGATACGGTCATTATTACAGCGAATATAATCAGCCAAATGACAAGGTTTTTTCCAGAATTTTTCATTGAGAGTTTTTTGAAATTTTTACAAAAATGCGAGCGAAAATTAACTTAAGAACAAATGATGAGATTTCAATTAAGATATTCGAATTATTTACAACTGACGTACTGCCAATTTTAACTTAAAATATCCATTACGGACAACGCTTTATCGCCTGACACAAACCTTTCTTAAAGTTTGTAAAACCAGAGAATTTATCGCTAAAAATAGCTGACAGAGTGGCTTTAAGTTTCATCTTATCACAAGTTTTGGCGCAAAATATGAAGCAAAACCAATTTCTGAAGCGAATAAATTTCTATTAAAAAACGCAGAATTATCGAACTGTTTTTGGATAAATGAAAGATTTCAGGTATCTTGTTCGTCTGCGCAGCTTTTTTGTCATCACTCGCGAACTAAGTGCGGAGCCAAGTAAAATCAAGCGCTAACACTGGTTTGCCACGTGTAACTCGCGAGTGATGATGATTAAAATTCCTCAATATTTTTCCCCCGAACTTTTTCTTTTAAAGCAGCGTTAACTTTTTGCAGAATCAAATTTTCTGCAACTTTTCCTAAGTCTTCTTGAGCTTTTATAATTGAATCGCGCGAGTTTTTTGCGGCGATTAATTTTTCTAGTTCAATAATTTTTTTTGTGATTAATTTTTTCTCTTCAGCGGAAATTTCTTGATCAAGAACGGTCAGATCTTTTTTTAAAATTTCAATATCGTGATTGGCATCTGTGATGGTCTGAATTAGAAGGCGATTTTCTATGTCGGATTTGGAATTTTGTAGTGAATCTAGTAGCATTTTTCGCACTTCATTTTCATCCAAACTGTAAGAAGGTTTGACGATAATTTCTTGTTTTTCGCCAGTATATTTTTCTGCCGCACTGACGGTTAAAAGTCCGTCGGCATCAACTTTGAAAGTGACGGTAACACGCGCCAATCCTGCTTTCATCGCGGGGATTTTTTTAATTTCAAATTCGGCAAGAGAGCGGCAATCCGCGGCAATTTCGCGCTCACCTTGAACGATATGCAATTTCATTCCGGTTTGATTATCGGCGTAAGTTGTAAATTCTTTAGTCGCTAAAGTTGGAATGGCGCTGTTGCGGTAAATTACCTTATCGACAATTCCGCCCATCATTTCGATTCCCAAAGAAAGCGGCACGACATCAAGCAATAAATTTTCAGAATTTCCGCTTAAATTATAAGCCTGCCAAGCTGCACCAGCGGCGACGATACGATCAGGATCGAGCTGGTCTAAAATTTTTTCTTCGCTAAAAATTTCTGCGAGTTTTCTTTTGATTAATGGAATTTTTGTTGAACCGCCAACCATGATAACGCCTTTAATATCAGAGCTTTCAAGATCTAAATCGTCGATTAGATTTTTGGTGAGTGTGATAGTTTTTTCGATTTTTGGTGAAATTATTTTTTCGAATTCAGCGCGAGTAAATTTCTTCAAACTTAGAGTGGTATTGCGAGATAATTCTTCTTTAATTTTTCTGGCTTGTGCGCGACTTAAGTCTGGAAATTTTTTTATAATCAGATCGTCAAAATCATCTCCGCCCAAAGCATTGTCGCCAGCAACTCCCAGAACTTTAAACACACCTTTTTGCATTTTTAAAATCGACACATCAAAAGTGCCGCCACCCAAATCGAAGACGCAATAAATTCCTTCGGCAGAATTATCTAAACCATAAGCAAGTGCCGCGGCTGTTGGTTCATTAACCAATCGCAAAACTTCCAATCCAGCTAAATCTGCGGCAAGTTTTGTGGCATTTTTTGCTGCTTCATCGAAATAAGCGGGAACTGTGATTACGGCTTTTTTGACTTCAGTTTTGAGTTTAGTTTCAACAAGGTTTTTCAACTTTTTTAAAATCTCGGAAGATACTTCCGCAGGCGTGATTTTTCTGCTTCCAACAATAATTTTTAAAGATTCTTTTTCCTTAGATTCTTCATCAAGTTTAAAAGCAAATTTCGTATCTTTTACATCCAAAAAACTTTTCCCCATTAATCTTTTAATCGAAGAAATTTCGATTTTTTCTTCTTCGTATTTTACAATTGAGGGAATGATTTCGTGGCCATTTTCATCGGAGAAAAATTTTACGGTTTCGTTTACAACAATTGCGACAAGTGAGTTTGTGGTTCCCAAATCAATGCCTATAACAATATTTTGCGATCCTTTATTTTCTTGGTTTGCGCTGGGTTCTGAAATTTGAATTAGTGCCATTATTTATTCTTTTTTGCTCTTAAATCACGAAGCGTTTTATCAAAATATTTCGCTTTCATTAAAATTTGCGCTGCTTGTTTGAAGTCTTTATTTTCAAGATGTGTCGCAGTTTCTGTCAGTAATAATTTTATCGTCTGATTTAATTTTTTGCGCAGAGTTTCAATCTCAAAAATCTCAACTTCTTCAACTTTTTCTTGTAATTCCAAAATCTCTTGCAGCGTTGCTAAATCTGCTTTTGTGGCAGTTGAATCATTTTCTAAATCAATATTGTGAAGTTGTAAAATATGGGAAGCGCGCTTGAGAGGATTTTTTAAAATTTCGTAAGCCTCATTAACCGCGATCGACTTTTCAATGTCAGCGGTGCTTGATCTGTCTGGGTGAAACTGCCTTTGGAATTCTAAATATTTTTTTTCTAAAAGATCTAAATCAATTTCGAAAAGCGTAGAAAAAGAAAAAGTTTCGAAATGATTTTTCATTTTTTATTAAGCTTTAAAAGATTCTCCGCAGCCGCAGCGACCCTTTTCATTTGGGTTCACGAAGTCAAATCCAGAATTTAATTCATCAGTTTTGTAAATCATTTGGCTGCCGATTAGAAACATCGAAACTTTGGGATCGATGAAAACCGCAACATCTTCGCGAATTACTTCATCATCATACTTGGAAATATTTTTGTCTTTTATCGCATATTCAATTGTGTAAGACAGGCCAGAGCAGCCGCGAGTTCGAACGCTTACGCGAATTCCTTCGCAAGGTTCTTTTCTGGCGGCAAGTAATTCTTTAATTTGCAAAAAGGCCTCATCAGAAATGGTTAAATAATCAACGATTGGATTGCCAGTTTGCGAAAATTTTAACTGCATATTTAAGCTTCAGCTTTGTGTTTTTTGTAATCCTCAATCGCTGCTTTAATCGCTTCTTCAGCTAGAACCGAACAGTGAATTTTTACTGGCGGTAAAGACAGTTCGTCAGCAATTTCTTTGTTGGTAATTTTTGCTGCGGCGTCAATATTTTGGCCTTTAATCCACTCAGTGGCAAGTGAGCTTGAAGCAATTGCAGAGCCGCATCCGAAGGTTTTAAATTTGGCGTCAGTAATTACGCCATCGTCAGAAACTTTGATTTGCAATTTCATCACGTCGCCGCAAGCGGGCGCGCCGACAAGTCCTGTACCGATATTTTTTTCGTCTTTAGAAAATGATCCAACATTTTGTGGATTTTCGTAATGATCTAAAAGTTTTTTTGAATAAGCCATAAAGTCTCCGTTTAATGTGATTTCCAGTTGATGCTCTTAATATCGATGCCTTCCTGTATCATCTCCCAAAGTGGGCTTAAGTCACGAAGTTTTTGTATTTTATTTTTGAGCAAATTTATCGCGTAATCGATCTCTTCTTCGGTGGTGAAACGACCAATTCCGAAACGAATCGAAGTGTGAGCAAGTTCGTCTTCAACGCCAAGCGAATGTAAGACGTAAGAAGGTTCAAGTGATGAAGAAGTGCAGGCAGAACCTGAAGAAACGGCCAAATCTTTAATCGCCATAATCATTGATTCGCCTTCAATTCCAGCGAAAGAGAAATTTAAATTTCCTGGAAAACGATGTTCGCGATCGCCATTGAGATAGACGTGGCTTAACTCGGTGATCGCGTTATAAAGTTTGTCGCTCAATTTTTTGATGCGAGAATAATCTTGCTCCATTTCATTTTTAGCGATTTCGGCAGCCTTGCCCAAACCAACAACCAAAGGAGTTGCAAGAGTTCCAGATCTTATTCCGCGCTCTTGTCCGCCGCCAGAAATTATTGATTTAATTCGTACGCGTGGTTTGCGACGAATATAAATCGCGCCGACGCCTTTTGGGCCATAGATTTTATGGCCAGAAATACTCATCAAATCGATATTCATTTCGTCAACATTTAGCGGAATTTTTCCGAAAGCTTGCGCGGCATCAGTGTGGAAAAATACGCCTTTTTTGCGGCATAAAGCTCCGATTCTGGCGATCGGCTGAATGACGCCAATTTCGTTGTTTACAGTCATGACCGAAATCAAACAAGTTTGCGGAGTGATGGCGGCTTCGAGTTTTTTTAGATCGACCAAACCATTTTGTTCAACTGGTAAAAAAGTAACGCTGAATCCTTCTTGTTCAAGGTCGCGTGCCGAGTTGATGATGCATTTATGTTCAGTTGTTAACGTGATAATGTGATTTTTTCCAGTCGATCCATAAAAATGAGCAACGCCTTTGATCGCGATATTGTTGGATTCAGTTGCGCCTGAGGTGAAAAAAATTTCTTTGGGATCGGCACCGATTAAATCCGCAACTTGTTTGCGGGCAATTTCAACAAGTTCTTCCGCCTTCCAACCAAAAGCGTGAGTGCGTGAGTGCGGATTGCCATAATCTTCTTTCATGCATTTAACCATCACGTCGATCACGCGCGGATCCATTGGAGTTGTGGCTTGGTAATCTAGGTAAATTGGCAGTTTAATGGTCATATTATTTTTTTGTTCTTTCATAAAATTCGCTCCAAACTTTGATAAATTTATCAACTTCTTCTTTAGTGTTTTCAGGAGCAAGACTGATGCGGATTGCGCTGGTAGAAAATGCCGAATCAACGCCCATAGATTTTAATATTCTTGATCCAGCAACAGTGCCAGAAGAGCAGGCTGAACCTGCGCTGACGCAAATTCCGTTAATATCAAAATTGATTAATTGAGTTTGAGCGTCGCAATTTTTAAGTGCGACGAAACAAGTGTTGGGAAGGCGCGGAGTTTCTTCGCAGAAAATTTTCACATTATCGCCGCTAATTTTTTTGATCTCGCTTTCAAGTAAAGCGCGCAATTTTTTGACGTTTTCATATTCGGAAATTTTTGCGGTAGTAATTTTACAAGCTTCACCAAAACCAGCAATTCCAGCGGTATTCATGGTTCCGGCGCGTTTTGATTTTTCTTGTTTGCCGCCAACGATTAATGGTTTTACGTCCAAACCTTTACGCATTAAAAGTGCGCCAACTCCTTGCGGACCGTTGATTTTATGAGCGGAAATTGAAGCGAAATCGGCATTAATTTTTTCTAAATCTAGGGGAACTTTGCCAACGCCTTGCACAATATCGCAGTGAAATAATCCGCCTTTTTGATGAACTAGTTTAGAGATTTCTTCAACGGGTTGTAGGGCTCCAGTCTCATTATTGGCAAACATTACTGACACTAAAAAATTTGGATCAGAAATTTTTTCGAGATGAAGTTTTAAATCTTCAAGATCGACCACGCCATTGTCTAAAACCTTGATTTCACTGACTTCTTTTTCATGAGGACGACAGGAATAAGCAGAAGCATGTTCAATTTGACTGATGAGAATTTTTTTAGCATTACAGCCTTGAAATAGCGTGTTTGTTGCTTCGGTGGCACTTGAACCAAAAATCACTTCGTAATTTTGAGCGTTGAGTAATTTTCGAACTTCTTTTCTAGCATCTTCAATAAATTTGGTGGCTAAACGGCCAAAATAATGAACCGCAGAATTGTTTAGCGGCATTTGATAAGTCTCGTTCATCTTGACCAAAACTTGCGGCGCTATTTTTGTTGTAGCATTATTGTCGAAATAAATTATTTGCATATGTCTTCCAAAGAAATTGAGTTGAGATATTCGTAAATTTTATTTTCCAAACCATTCCACAAATGATGAGTTTTGCATTTGCTGTTGGTGCTGATGCAGCTTTTTTTTACATTAGAACAGCGAGTCATTTTAATGGGTTCGTCCATGGCTTTGATGATGTCGTCGATTGTAATTTTTTTACGATCCTTCCCCAAAAGATAGCCACCACCCGGACCTTTGGTTGATTCAACAATGCCTGATTTTTTTAGGCGCGAAAAAATTTGCTCTAAATATGAGAGCGAAATTTTCTGTCTTTCTGAAATTGTTACCAAAGAAACAGGTTGGTTTGAACTGCAATCTGCGATGTCGATTACAGCCATTACTGCATATCTGGCTTTGGTTGTGAGGATCATTTCTAAAGAAAAATTAGGAAGAATTTGAGGCTGCACATTTTAAAGACCTAGTGGAATAGTCAACTATTAAATTATGGCAAAGAAGGCCTTGCTTCTTAGGTGTGGTGAAAATATTTTGCCGCCCTCTTTTTTCGCTTATCTGCTAAAAAATTTTTAAAATTATCAAGCAATTCGAAACTTAGATCTAAATTTTTTTCAAAGGTTTAGAGTCAGCGCGATGCTGGCATTTTTATTAACTCTAACTTACAAATGTATGACTAACAAAGCTGCTCAAGACGCTCATGAAGCGATCGAGCAAGAAAAATTATTTGCTGCGGAAAATTTCGCCGAATTATTTGAAGAATATGAAAAAGACAGTCAAAAACTAGTTGAAGGCACTGTCGTTAAAGGCGTAATCGTCGGTATTTCCGACAAAGGTGTTGCGATCGACATCGGCGCTAAATCGGTTGGATTCGTTGATATAACTGAATTCAAAAGAGATGGAGAAATTTTTGAAGGTGATGTTGTAGATGTATTTTTAGAAAGACTTGAAAACAAAAAAGGTGAATTAGTTATCAGCCGCGACAACGCTCGCCGCTACAATAATTGGCATTTCTTGAAAAATTGCTTGGAAGATAAAACTGTCATCGAAGGTTTCATTCTAGGAAAAGTTAAAGGTGGTTATGCGGTTGATGTTAACGGCATCACTTGTTTCTTACCAAGAAGCCAAGTTGATACAATGCTATTGTCTGACGACACTTTCTTAATCGGAAAAAATGAAAAGTTACAAGTTTTGAAAATCGACGAAATCCGTGGAAACGTTGTAGTTTCTCGCCGCGCGATTCTTGAAACTCAACGTAACGTTGAAAAAGACAAAGTTCTTTCAAAAATCAAAGTTGGCGACGTTCTTGATGGTGTTATCAAAAATATCACTGATTACGGTGCGTTTATCGACTTCGGTTCATTCGACGGTCTATTACACTTAACTGATATTTCTTGGTGCAGAGTTCGCCATCCATCAGAAGTTCTAAAAGTTGGTCAAGAAGTTAAAGTTCAAGTCATTAAATATGACGAAGAAAGCAAACGCGTTTCTTTGGGCATGAAACAATTGCAGCAAAATCCTTGGGACACTATTGCGCAAAGATATCCAGTTGGGTCGGTTGTTAAAGGTCATGTGACTAATATTACAACTTACGGTGCTTTCGTTGAAATTGAAGAAGGTATTGAAGGTTTAGTTCATGTTTCTGAAATGAGCTGGTTAAAAAATAACTCAACTCCTGGAAAATTCTTAAACGCTAAACAAGAAGTTGAAGTGATGATTTTGGACATCAATCCACAAAATCACAGAATCTCTCTTGGCATGAAACAATGCGAAAAGAATCCTTGGCAAGCCTTCTCTGACGCTCACAAAGTTGGTGATGTAGTTGAAGGTGTGGTAAAAAATTTCACTGAATTCGGTTTGTTTGTTGGTTTTGATTCTGGAGTTGATGGCTTAGTCCACGTTTCAGATATCTCAACTTCTGGCACTCCTGAAGAAGTTTTGAAAAAATTCAAAAAAGACGAAAAAATCAAAGTTATCGTTCTTGGCAGCAATTATGAGAAAGAAAGAATTTCTCTTGGTATCAAACAACTTGATAGCGCAGCCTTCAAAGAAGATCTTGAAAAAATCGACAATGGCATGGTGGTTTCATGTGTAGTTGTTAATATCAAAAAAGATTTCTTGGAAGTTGAGCTTGATAGCGGCTTGAAAGCTGTGATCAAAAGACTTGATCTGTCTAAAAATAAACAAGATCAAAAAACTGAGAAATATGAAGTTGGCGATCGTATCGAAGCTAAGGTTACTTTGTTCAATAAAGTTACTGGAAAACTTCTGCTTTCAATCAAAGATATGGAAGCTGATGAGCATGAAGCTCACCTTTACTCAGGCAATGAAAATAGCGGTACTACAATTGGCGATGCACTGAAAGCTGCAGCTGCTGAAAATGAAAAAAATGACGAGTAGTTAATCGTCGTTTGAGATTTATTTATATGTTTGGGCGGGGGTTTTTAAGTCCCGTCCAAGCAAACAGTTCCAGAATTAATTATTATGAATATCTCCGACAATCTTGCAGCCTTGATCCACCTCAAAAGCAAAGTCCATAAATGGAAAAATATCGCGATTTTATTCGCAGTTATTGCTCTTCTTTTTGGGATCAGGTTGGTCTTTGGAAATGGTTTGTCGGGTGATGTGTCAAATGTCGAAAACTATATTGCCACAATCAAGATTGATGGAGTAATCACGCAAGATGATTATCGCAGCGAAGTTCTAGAAAAAATTGCCAAAGAAAAATCAATCAAAGCTGTAATCGTAAATATTGACAGTCCGGGTGGCGGAATTGTCGGCAGTGAAATTTTATTTGAAGAATTAAGAAATATTGCTGCACATAAACCAATTGTGGTGATGATGGGCTCGGTTGCTGCATCAGGCGGCTACATGGCAGCGCTTGCTTCAGATTACATTATCGCCAGAAACGG
The DNA here is from genome assembly GCA_964434225.1 of uncultured Rhizobium sp. Taxonomy (GTDB): domain Bacteria; phylum Pseudomonadota; class Alphaproteobacteria; order Rickettsiales; family UBA1997; genus UBA2645. The sequence continues at coordinate 35,585 of CAYSUM010000004.1, read as the reverse complement.
CACACTTACTGGTTCAATCGGCGTTATCATGGAATCCCCAGATGTTACTGAATTAGCAAATAAAGTTGGTGTTAAGTTCCATAATTACAAATCTTCATCACTCAAAGGCAGTCCTTCGCCATTCGAAAAAAGTAATGCAGAAGTCGATGCTGTAATGAACGCTTCGATTCAAGATAGTTACAAATTCTTCGCCGATTTAGTTCGTGAAAGAAGGGGCGATAAATTGGTAAAAAATACTAAACATGTTTTAGATGGCCGAGTTTTTACTGGAAGACAGGCATTCGAAGCTGGATTAATTGATGAAATTGGCGGAAAGGAGCAAGCAATTTTTTATTTAGAAAAATCGCATAAAATTGATGTAAAAAATTTACCGCTAAAACAAGTTGAAATTGAGAAGCATGAGTCAAAATTCCTCGACAAATTTTTAGGAATTTTACCGTTTTTTAACGGGGCGAACGCGCTAAATTCTGGCCATAAAATTCTGGCGATAATGCCATTTTAAAAATTGGTGTGAAACGGTGTCAATACTCACCTAGTAACATTTGGTAATTTTCGTTTGCTATTTAATTTGCCATATTTAAGTTGCCGCCCCACTTGAAGGGGCCAGCAAGGCTTTCATTTCTAAGAACTTCCCTACTTTTTTATCAACAATTAATCTTAATTTATGAGCAATAACGAGATCTTCGAAAGAGTTAAAAAAATCATCATTAACCATCTTGGCGCTGAAGAAGCTAAAGTTACTGAAAGTGCAAGCTTTATCGATGATTTAGGTGCGGACAGCTTAGACCAAGTTGAATTGGTAATGGCCTTCGAAGAAGAATTCGGAATCGAAATTCCTGACGATGCTGCTGAAAAAATCACTACAGTATCAAGTGCTGTGAAATATATTTCTGAAAATATGTAATTTCCTTTTGGAATTTACACAAAAAAAAGGCTTTCGAGATTAATTTCGAAAGCCTTTTTTTACGTCATTGTGAGCGCAGCGAGGCAACCAAGTGCCAGTAGTTTGTTGTGCTTCGCTCGCAATGATGGTGTTAGTCCATTTTAAAAGATGACGTCATCCGCTCTAAATATCTTGCCAACAAATCTACTTCAATATTCACCAAATCCCCAATTTTCGTATTCTTAAAACCAGTATTTTCGATCGTGTGTGGAATTAAATTCACGCTAAAAAAATTCTTCGCTGCTTCATTAATTGTAAGTGAAGTGCCGTTAATTGTGATCGAACCTTTTGGGGCAACAAATTTCATCAAATCTTTTTGCAGCGTGAAAGTGAATTTGTGCGATTCTTTAATCGACTCGATGTCGCTGATTTTGGCGCAGCCATCAATATGTCCAGCAACCAGATGTCCGCCTAGTTCGTCGCCCATTCTCAGTGCGAATTCCAGATTAATCAAATCTCCAACCCGCCAATTCTTTAACGTAGTTTTATCCAGAGTTTCTTTTGAGGCTTGAAAAGAAAAAATATTCTTGGTGCCCGATTTTTTTCTTGAAATTAAAGTCAAACAAATGCCATTACAAGCAATGGAAGAGCCGATCTCTAGCTTACGATTCAGAATTTTTTCAGTTGAAATTGTAAGCAATAAATCTTTTTTGCTGTTGGTTTTAAGGGTTTCAACAATCCCTAAATTTGTAATTATTCCAGTGAACATTAGACGAATTTCCTGACTTCTTTTTTTATTTTATTGATTGCGCCCTCTTCGATTTGGCGGATACGTTCGCGGGAGACTTTGTAGATTTGACTTAGCTCTTCAAGCGTCATCGGATTTTCTGACAATTGGCGTTTAAATAAAATATCTTTTTCCCGATCATTTAAAGTTTTGAGCGCATTGTGAAAAGCTGTGGCCTGACGTGATTTTTCTTGGTTTGAAATTGCGATTTGTTCTTGGCTGTCATCGGGTGACGCTAAGTCATGAATCACTTCCGCGCCATCATCTTCATTGCTGATAAGATTATTCAGCGAAGAATCGGGCTGCTGCAATCTGGAATCCATGTCGATCACTTCTTTGGGCGTGACGTGCAATTCTTTAGAAATTTTGGCGATATTTTCTTCTGACAAGCGATCAGTTCCAGCGCTAGATCCGATAATTCTTTGTTTGATTTTTCGTAAGTTGAAAAACAATTTTTTCTGCGCGGCCGTCGTGCCGATTTTAACTAAAGACCAAGAGCGCAAAACATATTCCTGAATGTAAGCGCGAATCCACCACATAGCGTAAGTCGAGAAGCGAAAGCCTTTATCGGGATCGAATTTTTTTACAGCCTGAACCAAACCAACATTGCCTTCAGCGACAATGTCGAACATTGGCAATCCATAATTTTTAAAACGGCGAGCAATTTTAACAACTAAACGTAAATGACTTTGAACCAGCATTTTCGCGGCTTCTTTGTCGCCAGTTTTTTGGAATCTTACGCCATATTCGTGCTCTTCTTGTGCGGTTAGAATCGGAAATTTTTGGATCTCTTTTAAATATTGTAAAAAGCCAGCGTCGCTAGATTTAGCAATTCTGTCAGATTTTTTGACTAAAGAGTTGGTCATTTTAATTTTGTAAAAAAGGGGAGGGAACAATCGAACGACTAGTTAGTGATTGATTGCATTCAAGTCAAGGGCGCCTCTTGGTAATTTTATCTGACAATAAAATTCCTCGAGAAATCCAATTTTTAGAGGCGCCCTAAAGATTTTGGAATTAAAATCCCAAAACTGGAATTTTATATTTATTGGAGAGATATTTAAAAACGTCGGTGCGTTCTTTATTTTGTAGCGGGCGATTGTAAATAATCACTTCTGAAATCAAGCCGTTGAAGGAATAGCCGCCATTGCGATCAGATCCGATGGTTAATCCAGTTAAAAAATTTGTTCCTGGATTGGTCGTAGCGCCACCTGCCATATTTTTCGTATTATTGACGAAAGCTTTGGAAGATGAGCCATTAAAATAAATCGCTAAAATATAATTTTTTTCAAGCTCAAAACCGGCTGGATTAGCGCCAGTTGCGGTGTTACTCGTCGATCCCAAATTAAAATATACGCTATTTGCCGCTGCAATTCCTGTGGCGGAAATGTTGCTGACATTGCCAGAATCGATAAAAATATTGCTATAACTTGAAGATAAAATTGATGGGCGACAAACTATAAAAATTGTATTACGAGCTGAAGCGCCTTGATAGAAGCTGCTTAACGCGATTTTCCCGTTGGTATCATTTGAAGAATTGGTTCCAGTGCCGCTAAATTTTAAACTGGCAAAATCGTTAATTCCTTTGTTGGTGTAAGTTAAGGCGCTTGAGGCGGTTTTGGTTAGGGTATTTTTTTTCAGAGTAATTGAAGATGGGCTGATGTCGTACCAAGTGCTGATTTGCGCGTTATTATAACTTTCTGAAGTTTTTAAACTATCGATCGCAGAAGTTTCATACCATGCTACAAGACCATCAATGCTTGGTACTGTTGATTTGGCAGTTAGTGATCGGGCGGTTGTCAATTTCGAAGTTTTTATTAAAGAGCTCGCGCTTATGATGCCGGCCGCTAAAATACCAATTACAATTAGCACCACTGACAACTCAACCATCGAGAAAGCTGTGTTTTTTTTCATTTTAAATTCCGGTTACAGAAATTTTATATTTGTAAGAGAGATATTTAAAAACATCGCGTCTTTCCTGAATTTGCAGCGGATGGTCGTAAATAATAATTTCAGAAATTAAACCAGTGAAATAATTGCCGCCGCTTTTATTGGCGCCGATGGTCAAGCCAGTTAACGAATTTGATCCAGCATCGATATTGGAATTGCCAGCTGAAGTTGTGACATTATTGACGTAGGCTTTAGAAGATGAGCTGTTAAGATAAGTGACGACGATGTAATCAGTGCCGCCAATGAAGTTGGCCGAGTTTGACGCAGTTGCTGTGCTTGCCGCAGTTCCGGCGTTAAGATTTACTGTGGTATTGGAAATGCCAATTGAGGCAGTGCTGCCGCTAGAATCAGAATCTAGCAAAGTTGTGCCTAAAGTTGCAGTTGGTTGCAAAACTAGGAAAATCGTGGCTTGCGACAACGATCCTTGATAAAAATTTGCTAAGTTTAACTTCCCAGATCCTCTAAAATAAAGAGACGGAAGATCATTGATTGCCTTGCTCTGATAAATTAAAGCGCTGGAAGCGGTGCCGCTTAAAATATTTTTTTGTCCCGTCACTGTTCCTGAGGTAGCATCGTATCTTTGCGAGACCATTGAAGCGGGGCTGATGTCGTACCAAGCGCTTATTTGTGTGCCGTCAATCGTTTCGGTGGCTTTAAAACTTTCTTTGAGAGAAGTTTCGTACCAAGCTACAAGTCCCTTGATTTGTGACACGGTTGACTTTGCAGTTAATGATCGTGCGCTGCTCAAAGAAGCAGAGCGAATCATTGCAGAACCTCCGATCACGCCGACAATCATCACGCCAATAATCACTACGACTATTGCCATTTCAATCAACGAAAAGGCGGTTCTGTAAGTTTTTTGCACTATTGAAACCAAGTTGTTACAGGATTTTTAGCTGCTTTTACATCGTCCAATCTTCTTCTTGGTGTGCCAATTGGATAGTTGTGGAATCTGTCGCCGCGGCCTTCGGATATTTCATCGGCAATGAAATTCATGGTGTTGATGAAGTCGTCAATAGTTTCGCGAGTTTCTGTTTCGGTTGGTTCAATCAACATTGCACCTTGTACAACAAGAGGAAAGAAAACTGTCATTGGGTGAATTCCGTATTCCACAAGAGCTTTTGCAATATCAAGAGTTGAAATGCCTTGAGATTTTTGGATTTTATCAGTCAACAAGCATTCATGCATGCAGTTGCCTTCAAATGGAACGTGGTAACGATCTTTCAATTTTGCCAAAATATAATTAGCAGAAATAACCGCATCTTCGGCAACTTTTTGTAAACCATCGGTACCATGAGAAAGCATGTAAGTCAAAGCGCGGACGTGCATTCCGAATTGACCGTTAAATCCTTTAACTTTGCCGCAAGTATTTTTTGGCGCGAATAGTTTGTAACTATCGCCAATTTTTTCGACATGTGGAGTTGGTAAAAATTCTGCCAATTCAGCGCGAACTGCGATTGGTCCAGAACCTGGACCACCACCACCATGAGGAGTTGAGAAAGTTTTGTGTAAGTTGAAATGCATAACGTCAACGCCGATATCGGCGGGGCGAACTTTGCCTACAATCGCGTTGTAATTTGCGCCGTCGCAATAGAAATAAGCGCCAACAGAATGAATTAAATCTGCGATTTCTTTAATATTTTTTTCGAATTTTCCGCAAGTGTTGGGGTTGGTAATCATGGTTCCAGCAATTGAAGTGCCGTGTTCTGCGATTAATTTTTTGAACAAATCTAAATCAATCAAACCATCTTTGTCAGAAGGAATAACTTTGATTTGAAAGCCGCACATTGCCGCAGTTGCTGGATTGGTTCCGTGCGCTGAATCTGGGATTAAAACGATTTTACGAGTTGCAGCTTCACCTTTTTTCTCGTGAGCTTTTTTGATTACCAACATTCCAGCAAATTCACCTTGCGCACCAGCTGCTGGAGCAAGAGAAACGGCATCAAGTCCAGTTAAAGTTGCCAACCAATTTTGTAAATTAAACATCAATTCCAAAGCACCTTGAACGGTCGATTGATCTTGTAGCGGATGAATGTCGGAAAGGCCTGGTAAGCGCGCCATTTTTTCATTCAAGCGTGGATTATGTTTCATTGTGCAAGAGCCGAGCGGGTAAAAACCAGCATCGATCGAATAATTTTGGTTCGACAAGCGCACAAAGTGACGAATCACTTGTGGTTCGTTAACTTGTGCCAAACCGATTGTGGCGCGAGATTTTTGTCCAGTACGAATCGAAAAATTTTCAACTTCCGGAAGATCAACGCCACAAGCGCCTTCTCGTGATTGTTTAATTAGAAGTTCAGTCTCGTGGTTTAAACCACCAATTTCTTTTGGAATGAAAGTCATTTTATTTTTTGTTTTTGTTTTGTTGTTCTAGCAATTTGCAAAGGAAGTCCAAAGCAAGGTCTGCTTCATTTTCCTAAGACAAAGTGTTGTTCTCGATTTTAAAATTTTAATGTCTTTTATTGGCTCAAAAACTTCTCCCCAAATCTCATCTTTTAGATTAATTTCTCTGGCTTTGCCATCGTCAAATTTAATCCAAACTTGGAACCTTGAAGGTGTTTTGCTTCTACTGTTGCTAGTTTAAAATTTTCTCCAATTCAGTTGCGAAAGTTTCAATATCAGCCGCGCTAGTTAATTCGCTAACTGCGACCACCATTTGATTTTTTTGAGCGAAGCCACCGATGATATTTTTGGCGAGTAATTTTTTATTTACTTCAGCCGCATCTTGCGAAAGTTCGATGGTAAATTCGTTGAAGAAGCTTTGATTCATAACTTTTACACCATTTACCTTCGCCAATTTGTCTGCTAAATCGCAGGCTCTTTTGTGATTGATTAGGGCTAATTTTTTGAAACCGATTTCACCAAGCAATGAAGCATGAATTGTGAATGCGGTGGCGCATAATCCTTGGTTTGAACAAATATTTGAAGTGGCTTTTTCGCGGCGAATGTGCTGTTCGCGGGCATTAAGCGTAAGAACGTAACCAGGTTTTCCGTCAACGTCAGTTGTGGCGCCACAGATTCTTCCAGGCATTTGACGAACGAATTCTTTTTTGCAGGCAAAAAATCCTAAAAGTGGGCCACCAAAATTTAAACCAACTCCAAGTGAAGAAGCTTCGCCAACCACGATGTCAGCTTGTTTTGGAGCTTCGAGAAGTCCAAGTGATAAAATCTCGTTAGTGACTACAACCATCAGAGCGCCAGCAGCATCGCATTTTGCGCGCACTTCATCAAGATTGCCAATTTCGCCGTGGAAATCTGGATATTGCACAATAACTGCAGCGCAAGATTCATCAATTTGGGAAACGAATTTTGAATCGTTTAAATCAAGTGAAGTTTTGGTAACTTCTAAATAATCAGGATGAATATTGCCGATTGTCGCGATATTTTTGCGGCCCGATTTAATACGTATCGCCATCAAGCAAGCTTCAGACATTGCTGTCGCCCCGTCATACATCGAGGCGTTAGCAACTTCCATTCCAGTTAAAAGAGCGATGATGCTTTGGAACTGAAAAATTACGGCCAAAGTTCCTTGCGAAATTTCTGGCTGGTAAGGTGTGTAAGAAGTAAGAAATTCTGAACGCTGGATCAGGTGATCAACAGATGAAGGAATGTGATGTTTGTAACAACCGGCGCCTAAGAAAAATGGGCCATCAGAAGCGATGCGATTTTTGTTAGCGTAAGATTTTAAAATATTTTCCACTTCAATTTCGCCTTGATGATTTGGCAAATTGGCAATTGGTTTTTTGAGCAAAAATTCTGACGGAACTGCGTCATAAAGTTGGTCAATGGACGACACGCCAATAGCGGCAAGCATCTCTTTCCGATCTTTCTCGGTTAGGGCTAGATAACGCATTTTATTTTGATTTTTATTTGTAAATGAAGGCTGTTTGAAGAGCGAACGTTAATTTAAAAATAGGTCAGAAATAAGTCAAATATTCCTTTGAAATTTTTATTAGAGCCCGTATTCAAATTTGGCTTGGTGATTTATAACTTAATTAAATCCAGCGAACTAATTTTGTTGTCGTAAATGGCGCGACCAACAATAGCACCGATTACGCCGCTTTTTTCTAGGGTTTTAATTTTTAAAACATCTTCCAAATTAGAAATTCCGCCAGAAGCGATGATGGGAATTTTAAGATTTTCGGCGAGATTTTTTGTGCCTTCAAAATCAGCTCCGCTCAAAGTTCCATCACGTGAAATGTCGGTGTAAATAATTGCAACTGCGCCACAGTCTTCAAATTTTTTTGCTAATTCCAAAACTGAAATTTCTGAAGTTTCAACCCAACCTTCAGTTGCAACAAAGCCATTTTTGGCGTCGATTCCAATGACAATTTTTCCAGGAAATTTTTGGCAAGCTTCGCGAACTAATTGCGGATTTTTGGCGGCGATGGTGCCAAGAATCACGCGGGAAATTCCAAGGTCGAGCCACTTTTCAATTGCGGCGATGGTGCGAATTCCACCACCAAGTTGAGTAGGAATTTTTACCGATTTTAAAATGCTGCGAACTGATTCTTCGTTTGCTGAAGTTCCGGCAATCGCGCCATCTAAATCGACAATGTGAAGAAATTTAAATCCAGCATTTTCGAATTCCAAAGCTTGTGCCGCAGGGTTGTTATTAAAGACTGTAGCTTGGTTCATATCGCCTTTGAATAGACGAACACATTGACCATTTTTTAGATCGATTGCGGGAAAAATAATCATTTAAGAAAGTAAGTAGTTTTGAGAATTATTGCAGTTTGAATTCCTAAAAACTAATCGCAGATTTTTCAGGTTGCAATTTTTTCCTACGCCCTTTAAAAATTGCCCCGCTTGATTTCCTTCAAGCATCAATCTTACAACAGTTAGCAATTTTGGTGTCTTCCGATCTTTTGTTTTAAAGAGTTGGAGGATTTTTGCTGCTGTTGCTTAAAAAACCAAAATTAAAATTAAAAATGTCTAAAACAGAACTTCCTACTTTTACCATTAAACAGCTTCTTGAAGCTGGTGTTCATTTCGGTCACAAGACTATGCGTCGTAACCCAAAAATGGCCAAATATATTCACACTAGCCGCAACGGTGTAAGCATCATCGATCTTAACAAAACCGCTAATTTGCTGCACAAATCAATGGTTACTGTTAAAGATATCGCAAAAAATAACGGTCGTATCCTTTTTATTTCTACTAAAAAACAAGGCGCTGAACCAATCGCTGAAGCTGCAAAAAGATGTGGTCAATATTACGTTAACTTCCGCTGGTTGGGCGGCATGTTGACTAACTGGAAGACGGTTTCTCAATCAATCAAAACTTTGAAAAAAATTGAAGAACGCCTTGCTTCTGACGAAGTTGATTACAACAAAAAAGAAAAATTAGTTCTGCAAAGACAAAGACTTAAACTTGAACAAGCTCTTGGCGGTATCAAAAACATGGGCGGATATCCTGATCTAGTTTTTGTAATCGACACTTTTAAAGAATCTCTTGCGATTGCTGAAGCTAAAAAACTTGGCGTGCCAATCATGGCGATTCTTGACTCAAACTGCAATCCAGATGGCATCACTTTTCCGATTCCAGGAAACGACGATTCAGCAAAAGCAATCAAACTTTATTGCCGTCTTCTTTCTGATGCAGCAATTGCTGGAGTTAAAGAAAATATGGCCATCTCTGGTGTTGATTTAAGCAAATTTGAAACTGGCGAAGAAATTGCTCAGTACAAAAATTCAATCACTAAAACTGAAAAAAAATCTGACGAAAAAGAAGGCAGAGATTTTAAAGGTAAAAGAGATTTTAAAGGCAAGAGAGACGAAAAATCTTCTCATCACAAGCCAGCTGATAAATCAGAAACTTCTGAAAAAAAGTCTCACGCTCCAAAAGCTGATGAAAAAAAACCAGCTGCTAAAAAGCCAGTCGCTGCTAAAAAGCCAGCTGCTAAGAAATAATATCTGAGGATGGATGGAGTTTATAACTCGTCCATCCTTTTTTGGTTTAATCAACTTTTAAATTCTCTCAAAAATGGCAGATCTAGCTCTCATTAAAAAATTACGCGAAGCCACAGGATGTGGCATTGCAGATTGTAACAAAGCATTAGCTGAAAATGGTGACGATTTTGAAAAGTCAGTTGACTGGCTGCGCAAAAAAGGTCTTTCAGCTGCGGTAAAAAAATCAGGCAGAATCACTTCTGAAGGTGCGGTTGCGGTTCATGTTTCTGGCAATAAAGCTTCAATTGTTGAAGTGAATTCTGAAACTGACTTCGTAGCTCGTAACCAAAAATTCCAAGATTTTGTTGCTGCAATTTCTAAACTTGCTATCGGATTTGGCGAAGATGTTGAAGCTCTTAAAGCTGCAAATTTTTCCGCTGGAATCACTGTTGACGCTGAACTTAAAAACCAAATCGGTGTAATTGGCGAAAATATTAATATCCGTAGAATCGCCAATTTATCAGTTGAAAGTGGGGTTGTTGTTAGCTACGTGCATAATGCAACTGCTCCAAATATCGGCAAAATTGCGGTATTAGTTGCTTTCGAATCCAAGGCAAGCCAAGACAAATTACAAGAAATCGGCAAACAAGTTGCGATGCATATTGCGGCTGCAAAACCTGATTCTCTCTCAATCGAATCTCTTGCTCCTGAAAAATTACAAAGAGAAATCGAAGTTTTAAAAGACCAAGCTCGCGCTTCGGGCAAGCCTGAGAGCATCATTGACAAAATGATCGAAGGTAGAATTAGAAAATATTACGAAGAAGTGGTTCTTTTAGAGCAGCTTTTTGTGATGGACGACAAGATGAAAATCAAAGATTTGATTGCTAATTTCGGCAAAGAAAATGGCGAAACTAAAATTTCTGCTTTCAAGCTTTTCATTTTAGGTGAAGGGATTGAAAAGAAGGAAAATGACTTCGCTGCTGAAGTTGCTTCAATGACTAAGTAATTTTGTTTTATTGATGAATTTTTGCTGGACCTTTTGCTGGATGGGTTGCAAACCTTGTCCAGCAAAGGTTTATACCAAACTGCAAATCTATTGATCGCATTAACTTCGTCTTTTTGGTAAAAACTAAAACTTAAAAAACCAGTGATGCGGCAAGTTTTTTTAAGTTTTAGTTTTTTCTCAAAAATACTTCGTTACTACGATCAATAGATTTGTAGTTTGGTATAGCCAGTATGTTGTTTTAGTTTTTAACTACTCTCCAATCCAAATGCCAAATACTGACCTCAAATTCAAGCGTATCCTCTTCAAAGTATCGGGCGAGGCCATGATGGGCGACAAGGGATTTGGTCATGATGTGGAGGCGGTAAAAAAAATTTGTGATCAAATTGTCGCTGCTCACCAATTGGGTTGTGAAATTTGTTTAGTTGTCGGTGGCGGGAATATCTTCCGTGGCGTATCTGTTTCCGCAACTGGAATGGAACGCGCCAGCGCAGATTACATGGGCATGCTCGCTACTTGTATCAATGGAATTGCGCTGCAAGATGCTCTTGAAAAACGTGGTATCGCAACTCGTATGCAATCAGCAATTCGCATGGACAGCATCTGCGAACCATATATCAAAAGAAAAGCTGCGCGCCATTTAGAAAAAAATCGTATCGTCATTTTTACTGCTGGAACTGGAAATCCATTTTTCACAACTGATACCGCCGCAGTTCTTCGTGCTATCGAAGTTAAATGTGATGTGATTTTAAAAGGTACTCAAGTTGACGGTGTTTATACTGCAGATCCCAAGCTCGACAAAACTGCGACTCGTTACGATAAAATGAAATATAACGATGTGATTAAACAAGATTTAAAAGTTATGGATCAAACCGCAATCACTTTGGCAAAAGATAATAAATTGCCGATCGTGGTTTTCTCGATCAAAGGCGAAAACGCTTTATGCGACGTGATTAAAGGCAAAGGAAAATTTACAATTATAAATTAATTGCATTCATAAATGATTAACGGCCCCATCATTCTACGGGGCAACAATTACCAAAAAATATATGATAAACGAATTCACTGACAAATCTCGTAAAAAAATGGAAGACACCATGGTTTCGCTTAAGCGCGACATGGATTCAATCTCAACTGGCAGAGCAACTCCCAGCATTCTTGACACTGTAAAAGTTGAAGTTTATGGACAATTTATGTCGATGGCGCAATTGGCTAGCGTTTCGGTTCCTGAGGCCACAACTCTTTCAATTCAAGTTTGGGATCGCGCCAATGTTAAGGCTGTAGAAAAAGCTATCATCAATTCTAACCTTGGCTTCAACCCATTGGTTGATGGAACTGTAATTCGAATTATGATTCCAAAATTAAGCGAAGAGCGTCGCAAGGAATTAGTGAAACTCGCTAAAAAATATGGCGAAGATAAAAAAGTTGCTGTGCGCAACGTCCGTCGCGACGTGCTTGACGAGTTCAAAAGAAGAGAAAAAGAACTTGGAGCCTCAAAAGATCAAATTCATTCTTGCACCGATGCTGTGCAAAAAATTACTGACGAATTTATCAAAAAAATCGATGATGTAATCATGGTTAAAGAAAAAGAATTGATGAAAGTCTAGGATGTTCTTTCTTAAAAAATCTGTCAAAAAAGAATCTTTCAAAAAAATTCCCCTCCACATTGCCATCATCATGGATGGTAATGCCAGATGGGCGAAAAATAAAGGTTTGCCAACTACAATTGGTCACAAGCAAGGTTCAGAAAATGTCCGCAAAATTGCGGAGGGTTGTATTGAAATCGGTGTTAAAAATTTAACTATTTACGCCTTTTCTTCCGAAAATTGGAACCGCCCGCAAGACGAGGTGGAATATTTGATGAAGCTGCTCGACAATTATTTAGAAAAAGAAACTAAACCGCTGATCGAAAAAGATGTCCGCATTGTAATTTCGGGAAATTTAGAAAAATTATCCGACGCCACTAAAGCACGAATTAAAACTTTGGAAGATCTTACTAAAAATAATCAGGCGCTTACTTTAAACGTTGCTTTCAGTTACGGCTCAAGGCAAGAGATTGTTGATGCAACGAAGAAGATAAGCCTTGCAGTTAGTGAGGGCAAAATTAGCGTGAACGAGCTTGACGAAAAAATGTTTGCCAAGAATTTGTACCAGCCAGAAATTCCTGATCCAGACCTTCTAATCAGAACTGCTGGCGATATTAGATTAAGCAATTTTTTACTCTGGCAAGCAGCTTATGCCGAACTTTATTTTACCGAAATTTTTTGGCCTGATTTCGATAAACAACATCTGATTCTTGCAATCATTGAATTCAATAAAAGAGAGAGACGATATGGTAAAAGATAAATTAGAAAAAAATATGAACGGTGTAAAAAAAATTCTTCACAACCTTGGCGCTATTTCAAATAAATTATTGGGCAAAATCATCGCTAAAATTGATGAGCTCGACCCTTCAGAAAATACCAGACAAAGAGTTATCAGTGCCTTAATTCTTGTGCCACTTGCGGTTTATGCTATTTGTTTTTCACAAAGTTTATTTTTTTTCGTCACTATTGCGATCACAATTTTAATGACCGCGGAGTGGATTGATTTAACCAAATCAGCTCAAGATCAAAAAAAATGGCGCTTAATCGGTTTGGCTTACATCGCTATTCCAATGTATTGTGTGCTTAAATTAAGATTACAGGATTCTAACATCTTGCTGTGGATGTTCGCCGTAATTTGGACCACTGATATTTTTGCTTTCTTTTTTGGAAAAACTTTCGGCGGTATAAAATTAGCTCCGCAAATCAGTCCAAATAAAACTTGGACTGGCTTGATCGGGGGCGTTTTTGCCAGCATGATTATTGGTTTTTTAAGTGCTTTTATGTTTCATGGCGGCGTATTTTTCTTCGTTTTCTTCAGCGCATTATTGGCGGTAATCGAGCAGTTAAGCGACTTGCTTGAGTCAAAATTTAAAAGAACTTTTGGCGTAAAAGATTCTGGCAATATTATTCCTGGACATGGCGGAATCCTTGACAGGCTTGATGGCTTGATGCTTTGCGCTCCTTTCGTTTTATTTTTAATTACAGTTTTTTCGGATAAATTCTAATGCGTTATGGATCCAGTCATGTGACGAGGTCCATCAACTAAGTAATTTTTACAAATGCCTTCCTTTCAAGACCATTTCACAATCGCTGGACAAAAATTCACCTCCCGCCTTTTAGTTGGAACTGGCAAATATAAAGATTTTCAAGAAACCGCTGCGGCAATTCAAGCTTCTGGAGCTGAAATCGTTACGGTTGCAGTTCGTCGAGTTAATATCGAAAAACAGGGTGAGCCGATGTTGCAAGATTTTCTTGATCCCAAAAAATACACTTACTTGCCAAATACTGCTGGATGCTTTACAGCCGAAGACGCAGTGCGCACCTTGCGTTTAGCTCGTGCCGCTGGCGGATGGAATTTGGTAAAATTAGAAGTTTTAGCTGACGAAAAAACTCTTTATCCAAAAGTTGTCGAAACCATCAAAGCCGCGGAATTATTGATTAAAGATGGTTTTGACGTAATGGTTTACACTTCTGACGACCCAATTGTTGCTAAAGAATTAGAAGAGATCGGCTGCTGCGCGATTATGCCTCTTGCGGCTCCAATCGGTTCGGGCCTTGGAATTCAAAATCGCTTAAATATCGAATTCATCGTTGAGCAATCGAAAGTTCCAGTTCTTGTTGACGCTGGAGTCGGAACTGCTTCCGACGCTGCAATTGCGATGGAGCTTGGCTGCGACGGTGTTCTAATGAATACCGCAATTGCCAAAGCCAGAAATCCGATTTTAATGGCACATGCCATGAAACTGGCAATCGAATCAGGTCGCGCCGCTTATTTGGCAGGCAGAATGGAAGTTAAAAAATTCGCTTCAGCATCAAGTCCAACAACCGGAAAAATCACTTAATATGACTCACAATTTTCACCCATCGATCTTACGCGCTTATGATATTCGCGGCATTTACGACGAAACTCTTTACGACAAAGATGCTTTTATGGTCGGCAGATCTTTCGCCTCATTTTTGCATAAAAATAATAAGAAAAAAATTTCGGTAGCATGCGACGGCCGTCTAAGTTCTCCGGCACTTAAAGCTGAATTAATTCGCGGCTTGGTCGAATCTGGTTTGGAAGTTACCGACATTGGCTTGGGGCCAACTCCGATGTTATATTTTTCGGTTTACCAACTTGAACAAGATGCCGGAATTATGGTGACGGGATCGCATAATCCAAAAGATCATAACGGTTTTAAAATTATGCTCAAAGAGCGTCCATTCTATGGTGACGATATTTTAGGGCTGGCAAAAATTGCTGAAGAAGGTGATTTTGTTAACGAAGTTGGAATTTTAAAAACCGCAGATATTGAAGAAGATTACGCCGACAGAATTTTATCCGACTGTATTTTAGCTGAAAGCGACAGCCATTTGCTTGATGAAATTGACGAATTTAAGCCAAAAAAAGAATTGCGCATCGCTTGGGATAACGGCAACGGCGCGGCTGGAAATGTAATGGTGCGACTTTCAGAACGTATCGCCTCTGAGCATATTTTACTTTATTCAGATATTGACGGCACTTTTCCAAATCATCATCCCGATCCTACGGTTCCTAAGAATCTTGAGGCTTTAAAAAAAGTTGTCATTGAACAACAATGCGACATTGGAATTGCTTTCGATGGCGATGGTGATCGCATCGGCGTTATGGATAATAAAGGCGAAATTTTGTGGGGCGATCAATTGATGGTTTTCTACGCTCGCGAAATTTTACAAAATCGCCGCGGCGCAACAATTATCGCCGATGTCAAAGCCAGCGATATTTTATTCAAAGAAATTGCCAAAGCTGGCGGCAAGCCTTTAATGTGGAAAACTGGGCATTCTTTAGTGAAAGCCAAAATGAAAGAAATTAAAGCGCCGTTAGCTGGCGAAATGTCGGGCCATATTTTCTTCGCCGATAAATATTATGGTTTTGATGATGCACTTTACGCTGCAATTCGTATCATCAATATTGTTGCCACTTCAAAAGAATCTTTGTCGACAATGCGTCGTTCAATGCCGCAAGCACAATCAACTCCTGAAATCAGAATTGAATGCAGTGAAGAAAGAAAATTCCAAATTGTTGAAGAGCTTAAAGAAAATCTCAAAAAATCAGGAATCGCTTTCAATGACGTTGACGGAATTCGTGTCGCTGAAAAAACTGGTTGGTGGTTAATTCGAGCCTCAAACACTCAGCCAGTCTTAGTTGCGCGCGCTGAAGCAGGTTCAAAAAAAGAATTGGAAGTGCTAAAAAATAATCTCAAACAACATTTAGAATCTTGCCAAGTAACAATTCCCCAAGAATTAAAATAATCGGACTTACGGGCGGCATTGCTTCGGGAAAAAATTTTGTTGCCGAAATTTTTTCTCGCAAAGGTGTTGCAGTTTTTGATGCGGATAAAGAAGTTCATAAGTTGTTCGAGCTTGATAGATCAACGATCAGAGAAGTTAAAAAATTTTTCCCGACCAGTTTTATCGATAGCAAAATCAATCGTAAAATTTTAGGAGAAATCGTTTTCAAAGATGCAGAAAAATTACAGATTTTGGAAAAAATAATTCATCCCAAAGTCAGAAAAAAATATCAGGAATTTTTAGAAATTTCGCACCAGCAACAAAAAAAAATAATTGTGCTAAATGTTCCGTTGCTCTTGGAAGTGGACGTTTACAAATGCGACAGAATCCTTGCGATTCTAGCTTCTCCGTCAATTCAGAAAAAAAGATTTCTAGCGCGCGCCAGAAAAAATAATCCCAAAACTTTTGCCGCAGAGAAAAAAAATTTGGAAAAAAGATTTGAGCAAATAAGGGCAAAACAAGTTAGTAATCAGGTAAGAAAATCAAAAGCAGATTTGGTGATTAATGCCAACAAATCAAAGGCTGATACTTTGCGACAGGTTGTAAAAATTATGAAAATAATTTCTTAAGCTATTTCTTCTCGTCCGTCACTTTGTCAAATTTCGGTTTTTGTTGTCCGTCGGGATATTCGAGCGCGCCTTTGCGGCCGCAGGCGGAAAAGGCGAGGGTGAAAAGTAAAATCAGGCAAAAAAGTTTTTTCATTTTATTTAAAATTATTTTTTGCTTTTACGATTTCTTCTTTGACACAAATCGCAGAAGTACCACCAATACTGGTTCGGCTGGCTACAGAATTTTCTACACTTAACACTTCAAAAATTTTTGCAGTGATTTTTTTCTCAACTTTTTGCATTTCAGAAAGTTGCAGTTCGTGCAGAGCGATGCCTTTATTTTCAGCCATTTTCACGATTGTGCCAGTAATATGATGTGCATCGCGGAAGGGAATATTAAGGTTTTTTACCAACCAATCAGCAAGATCAGTTGCAGTAGAATAGCCGCTTCCAGCCATATTTAACATTTGCGCTTTGTTAACTTTCATGTCAGAGAGCATTCCCGCCATTGCGCGCAGGCAAAGTTTAGAATTATCAGACGCGTCAAAAACTGGCTCCTTATCTTCCTGCATGTCTTTAGAATAAGTTAGAGTCAGACCTTTCATTGTAGTCAAAAGCGAAATCATCGAGCCAAAAATTCGACCAGATTTGCCGCGAACTAATTCTGCGGCGTCAGGATTTTTTTTCTGAGGCATGATTGAAGAGCCGGAAGTAAAGGCGTCAGAGAGCTTGATGAATTCAAAACCTTTGCTCATCCAAATTACAATTTCTTCGGCAAGGCGCGACAAATGTGTGGCGATCAGCGAGAGGCAAAATAAATATTCAATGGCAAAATCGCGATCAGATACCGAATCCATTGAATTGGCGGTTGGTCGATCAAAATCTAATTCTTTGGCGGTGAAATTGCGATCAATTGGAAAAGAAGTTCCAGCCAAGGCGCAAGCTCCAAGCGGACATTCATTCATGCGCACGCGTAAATCAGCAAGACGCGACGCATCGCGTTTAAACATTTCGAAATAAGCCAATAAATGATGTGAAAAAAGTACGGGCTGCGCGACTTGTAAATGTGTGAATCCGGGTAAAATTACGCCGAAATATTCTTCCGCTTTTTTGACTAAATTTTTCTGCAAGTCATAAATTAATTTTTGCACTTCGTCAATTTCATCGCGCACAAAAAGACGAAAATCTAGCGCAACTTGATCGTTGCGCGAACGCGCGGTGTGAAGCTTTCCAGCCACGTTGCCGATAATTTCGCGCAGGCGAGATTCGATATTCATGTGAATATCTTCGAGTTCAATTTTGAAAATTAATTCACCGCTTTCGATTTCTTTTTCGATTTTTTTTAAACCATCGATAATTTTTTTGCTTTCAATTTCGGTTAAAACTCCAACTTTGGCGAGCATTTTTGCATGTGCTGTCGAGCCTTTAATATCTTGCTTGTAGAGGCGTTGGTCGAAAGTGATCGATTGATTAATTTCTTGCATCAAATCTGACGGCTTGGCGTCAAATCTTCCGCCCCACATTTTGTTGGAGGATTGTTTTGGCATGATAATTTATATTTGGAGATAGAGTTCGCGCGTGACGATTAGGTGCAAATTAAAGAATAGAAAATTTTAAAAAACAGTTTTTAATCTCCGAATTCTCTTTCATTTAAAAAACCTCTAAAACCAATATTATCATGGATAGCTGGGACATTAAAGCCAATAGTCCGTTTGATCGTCGTAATTTAAATATTTTTAAAAAATGGTGGATCGATATTGACAAAATCAACTTTCTTATCGTTTTAGGAATTATTATTTTCGGACTGATGATGACCGCCAGCTCTAGTCCCGCAATTGCCAAAAGGATTGATGTCGAGAAATTTTTCTTCCTCAAAAAACAGTTAATTTTCGCTGCGATTTCACTTGGTCTTTTGGTTGCAATTTCATTCCTCGATCAACAGAAAATAAAAGTTTTTTCGATTTTTGGATTAGTCATCGTGATTGGATTATTGGTGTTAGTTTTGCTGTTCGGATCGGAGGCAAAAGGTGCAAAAAGATGGATTGCTATTGCGGGTTTTACTTTACAGCCATCTGAATTTGCTAAGGCTTTCTTTGTTATCGCTAATGCCTATATTTTTCAGCGATTTAATCATGAAGAATGGTGGAGAAAATATGGAATTTCTTTCGCACTTTATTTGATAATTATCTCGTTGTTGCTACTCCAGCCTGATTTTGGAATGACGATAACTTTTACTGCACTTTGGTTGGTACAAATTTTTGCCTACGGTTTGCCGATTATTATTATCGTGGGAATCGCTGTGGCGATTGGGATTGGCGCTGTTGGTGCTTACGTGGTTTTCCCGCATGTTGAAGATCGAATTAATAAATTTCTTGATGCTGACGGAAAAAATTATCAGGTTGAAAGGTCGCTCGATGCCTTTGTAAATGGCTCTTTCTTTGGCACTGGACCTGGAAATGGTGTGGTCAAAAAATTTATTCCCGACGCTCATACAGATTTTATTTTTGCGGTTGTAGGCGAAGAATATGGAATTTTTGCTTGCACCATCATCATTATAATTTTTGCTTATTTGATTGCGCGCATTGTCAAACGTGCTTTGGAAGAGGAAGATTCTTTCGTTTATTTAGCTTTGTGCGGATTGATGATGCAATTTTCGATGCAGGTAATTGTCAATATTGGCGTGAGTTTGCGTTTGTTGCCAACGAAAGGAATGACGCTGCCGTTTATTAGCTACGGAGGTTCGTCAATGATGTCGACGGCAATTTGTTTTGGTCTGATTTTGGCTTTTACAAAACGGAAATATCACCGCGATGTGGATTATGGGAATTTGAAATTGATTTGAGAATTTCTTCCTTTTGCAAATCAGGGTTTATTTCTTGCTGATCGACGACATTGAAAATCTCACTAAATCTTCTTCATCTTCTACATCATTTTCGATAAATTCGATCTCAAGTTTTTGACTATCTCGAATAAAACTAGAGTGTTTTTGATCGTTTTTAACCAGATTCCAGCCCATTTGTGGCAAGGTTTTCAAATAAAATCCTTGCACAGCTTCTAAATCAATTGAACTTCTGTAATCAACAGTAGCAAAGCTTCCGGAATCAGAATCAAAATCAATATCGATATTGTTGGTTTCGGATAATGTCAGATTGTTGAGCAAGGGAACATCTTCGCTGCCTTTCACGAAGTCGTTGGCTGTAAGTTCGTTGCTAATTGCTGGTGGTTGAGTCATAGCTCCAAGATCATCTTGAGTGCAGGAAAAAAGCGCTAGAGTTGCAAAAATTATCAGTAAATTTTTTTTCATGATTACCTCTGACAGTTAGGGCAGTAAAAGCTAGAGCGGCCGTTCTGTTTTATTTTCATTACCGCATTGTTACATTGCAAACAGTTTAGTTTCTCGCGGCCGTAAGTTTTGAAAGTGTTCTGAAAATTCCCCAAATCGCCGCTGGCCGTGACGTAGTCCGAAATTGAAGAACCGCCAAGATCAATGGCATTTTTGATAATTTTTTTAATCGAAGAAATCAGTTTTTTTATTTCAGAATCTTTAAGTGAATTAGCATCGCGAAGTGGCGAAATTCCTGAGTCAAAGAGCGATTCGTTAATGTAGATATTTCCAACTCCTACGACAATTTCATTGTCCATCATCGTGGTTTTGATATTCATTTTTTTTCTGCGTAATTTTTCTTTTAAATCGGAAAAATCAAACTCATCGGACAAAGGTTCTGGCCCAAGTTTGGCAAGCATTTTGTGAGTCTTAAGATTTTTAGTTTCGACTAAATCGATAAAACCAAAACGGCGCGCATCGTTGAAAATCAACCATTTGCCATCATCAAATTCGCAGGCAAGGTGATCGTGTTTAAGTTTTTTGAAATCAAAACTCAGCGTAACTTTTCCACTCATTCCAAGATGCAGAATCAAACTTTTTTTATTGTCGAAATGAATGATTAAATAACGGGCGCGACGCGCAATTTCTAAAACCTTTGCGCCTCTCAAGCTTTGCAAATCAAGGGTTGAATCGATGCGCATTTTTTTGTCAGAGCGAAAAATTTTGGTGATTTTTCTTTCTGTTAAATTTGTCAATCCTTTGCGAACGGTTTCTACTTCCGGAAGTTCTGGCATAAAATATTTTAGATTTAATATTTTGAATTTAGGTTCCTTGCATAAATTCAAAATCTTAAATCTGAAATTTAAAATGAGCTATAAACTCGAACTTCCAGCAACTGCAACCGACAATCGCGTTTTGATGCACAGCTGTTGTGCACCTTGCGCCGGAGACTTAATGGAGCGCATGCAAGAATCGGGAATTGAAGTAACAATTTTTTTTTACAATCCCAATATTCATCCAAGAAAAGAATATTTAATCCGCAAAGAAGAAAATATTCGCTTTGCCGAAAAACTTGGAATGGCTTTTATTGATGCTGATTACGACGTGCAAAATTGGTTCAAGCGTGCCAAGGGTTTGGAATTTTCTCCCGAACGCGGAGAGCGATGTACAAAATGTTTTGATATGCGTTTTGAGCGCACAGCACTTTACGCCGCAGAAAATAATTTTAAGATTATTACTTCTTCCCTTGGAATTTCGCGCTGGAAAAATATGGAGCAAATTAATGATTGCGGAATTCGCGCTGCTAAAAATTATGATGGCGTAACTTACTGGACTTACAATTGGCGTAAGGAAGGAGGAGGTGCGCGGATGTATGAAATTGCCAAACGTGAAGAATTTTACAAACAAGAATATTGCGGTTGCATTTTTTCTCTGCGTGATAGCAATGATTGGCGCGTAAAAACTGGCCGCGAAGAAATTAAAATTGGTGAAGAATTTTATCGTGAAGTTGAGATTGATAAAAGCCTTACCAAGTTATCTAAAAGCCCGTCCTAAGTATTTTTTAACGCCATATTTTCATCCTATTTTTGCTTATTTTTTGACAAAATTACTCCAAGTATGTCCAGATACTCGTCGTAATTTTGTCAAAAAAGCGCTAAAATATGCCAAAATCTGGTGTTAAAAAAGACTTAGGACGGGCTCTAAACCAACCAACTAAACAATTTATGAAAATTTTAAAAATTATTTCTCTAGCAATTTTTTTGTGTTGTGCGACCAATGCTAATGCAAAAAACATTGTTATTCTTGCGACTGGCGGAACCATATCTGGAGCTGGTTCGTCATCAACTGGTGCACAATATACTCCGGGGAAAATTGACATTGATCAAGTGGTAAAAACTATTCCAGGAATTACCAAACTTGCTGGAATTAAAGCTGAACAAATTATGCAAGTTGCCAGTCAAGATATGACTTCGGCAACTTGGTTGGAAATTTCTAAAAAAGTGAATGAAATGCTGGCGATGCCTGCAGTTGAAGGTGTGGTGATTACTCATGGAACTGATACAATCGAAGAAACTGCTTATTTTTTAAATCTTACAATAAAAAGCAAAAAACCGGTGGTGATTGTCGGCTCAATGCGTCCAGGAACTTCTTTAAGTGCGGATGGCCCATTAAATCTTTATAACGCAGTGGCTTTGGCGTCAAGTGACGCGGCTTTCGACAAAGGTGTTTTAGTGATGTTTAATGACGAAATTTTTGCAGCGCGCGATGTGGCAAAAACTCACGCAACCAATGTTGCAGCGTTCAAATCAAATAATTCTGGTGCGATGGGTTTTGTACATTACGGCAAGCCAGAAATTTATTACTCTTCTCTTAGAAAACACACTTATAATACTGAATTTAATATCAAGAAAACTACCAGCCTGCCAAAAGTTGATATCGTTTACGCTTATGCTGGATCTGATTCGAGCGCGATTGATCATTTTGTTGAAGTAGGTTCGAAAGCAATAATTGTCGCTGGGGTTGGTGACGGCAATATTGATAAATTTAGTTTGGAAAAATTGAAAGCCGCTGCAAAAAAAGGTGTGATTGTGGTTAGAAGCGCCCATCTTGGTTCTGGTGCGGTTGTTCGTAATTCAGAAATTAACGATAATGAATTTGGTTTTGTTACTGCAGATAATTTAAGTCCGCAAAAAGCCAGAATTCTTACGATGTTGGCTTTGACTAAAACAAATAATATCAAACAGATTCAAGAGATGTTTATGAAATATTAACGGCATTAAAAACCTCTTAGAAGGAGTGATTTTTTGCTACGTTATCTGCTGATTTTGAGGGAGATTTAAATTCCATATGAATGGAGCGGGCGAAGGGATTCGAACCCTCGACATCCACCTTGGCAAGGTGGCACTCTACCACTGAGCTACGCCCGCACGGCGAAAATTTATTCCAAAAATTTGGATAAATTGCTCTTAAAAAAATTTTGTGAAAATTTGAAAAATCACGGAAGGGAAAATCGAGGTTGCGCAAGTTATGAATCGAAAAATAATTTGCAATGTTCAAATCTAAAAACTAATTTGATTTTGCAATCAGATATGCCTTCCTTCCTTTATTTTCAAGCCTTGTCAAAGATTTTTAAAATATGAAAATTTTCAAAAGTTTCCAATTTCTTGCGGCAATTTTTCTTTTAACTTTCCTAACTTCTTGCGTGGAAACTGTGGTTGCAGGATCAGTTGTGACTGCGGCAGTTGCTACTCGCGAAAAAAGTTTAAATAACACACGTTACGATATTCAAATTTATGCAACTCTTAACGCTGATTTTTTACAAAATGGTTTAAAAAATTTTGGCAATTCAATCGACGTTACAGTTAATGAGGGCCGCGTGTTGTTAACTGGTATTGCGCGCGATTTACAAAAAGCCAAATTGGCTTCCGATCTTGCTTGGAAAGCTTATGGCGTCAAAGAAGTAATTGACGAAATTCAATTAAGAGATGGCGAAGGCATGTCTTTCAAAGATTGCACCGTTGCAGCTTATGATTATTTTATCAGCAGCAAAATTGAGGGTCGTTTACTTATCAGCAAAAAAGTTCCAACCTTCAATTACAAAATTACAACCGTAAGCAAAACCGTTTACATCATTGGCGTGGCGCATGACGAGGCTGAACTTACGAAAGTAATAAATTTAATCACCAAAATTGGTGGCGTGGAAAAAGTTGTGAGCCACGTGATTTTAATTAACGATAGCAGAAGAAAATAATGGCAAGTGCCAGCGACAATCAAATTGTAACTTTCGGTTGTCGCTTAAATGCCTTCGAATCCGAAGCAATTAAAGAAGCTCTTAAAAAATCTGATCAAAAAAATCTGATAGTTTTTAATTCTTGTGCCGTCACGTCAGAAGCGGAAAGAGAGTTGCGCGTTGCTTTGCGTAAGGCGCGTAAAAATAATCCTGAAGCAAAAATTGTAGTGACGGGATGCGCGGCGCAGATTGATCCCGAGAAATATGCTAAAATGGAGGAAGTGGATTTGGTGTTGGGAAATGTTGAGAAATCTAATCCACAGAGTTATGCAGAAAATTTTTCTAACTCAGCCATACAAAAAAAAATTACTAATTCTGATTCTGATATTGCTCACAAAGATCGCATATTTTTTGACACCAAAAAATCTGCTGCAAATTTTTTAACCACTGATGAAACCAGCAAGATCAAGGTTAATGACATCATGTCGGTGCGTGATACCGCGCCGCAACTAGTTTCATATTTTGAAGATAAAACCCGCGCTTTTTTAGAAATTCAAAATGGCTGTAATCATCGTTGTACTTTTTGTATAATCCCTTTTGGTCGCGGAAATAGCCGTTCGGTGGCGTTTGGCGAGATTGTCTCGCAAGTCAAAAAAATGGTCGCAGCTGGTCACAAAGAAGTGGTTTTCACTGGCGTTGATATTTCTGGTTATGGCGAAGATTTAGCGGTTCCAATAACTTTGTCAGCCATGATTAAGCGTTTGCTAAAATTGGTTCCAGAGCTTCCTCGTCTTAGACTTTCTTCAATTGACGTTGCCGAAATTGACGAAGAATTTTTCGACATTTTAAAAAATGAACCGCGCTTCATGCCTTATTTGCATTTAAGCGTGCAATCGGGCGATGACATAATTTTAAAAAGAATGAAGCGTCGCCACAATCGGCAGCAAGTTTTAGATTTCTGTGCGAAGGCTCGCCAAATCAGGCCAGAAATTAGTTTTGGTTGCGATATTATTGCCGGATTTCCTACTGAAACTGATGAAATGTTTTTAAATTCTGTAAAATTAATCGAAGAAGCTGGAATTAGTTTTACCCATATTTTTCCTTACTCAAAACGCGATGGAACCCCAGCTGCCAAGATGCCGCAGCTTAATGGAAAAATCGTCAAAGCGCGCGCAAAAATTTTACGCGAAGCTGGAGCGAAAGAATTGCAAAATTTTTTAGCTAAGCAAATCGGTGAAAATTTAAGCGTAATTATTGAAAAAAACGGAATCGGAAAATCAGAAAATTTTCTCGATGTAAAAATTCTTGGCGGTGAAGAATTAAAGTCGGGCGAAATTGTGACCGTAAAGGTTGCTGAAGTGCAGGGAAATTTTTTAGTCGCAAATTAAAAACTGGACCCCGTCGCATGACGGAGTCTATTTAGATTTCTTGATGTTGAGGGTTGACGGTAAAATTAAGCGAAGCGATTATGCTTCTATCGCCAAAGCACATCTGCTTTGGATCAGTAAAGGAACCTCTAAAAATTCAAAATCAAAATGACAATCTTGCAAAAATCTTACCTCGAATCGAAATCTTGGGCGTTCGAAGAGGCGCGCCGTATCTTGGAAAAAGTTGATGGAAAAACACCAGAAAAAGGATATGTACTTTTTGAGACAGGCTATGGGCCATCTGGTTTGCCGCATATTGGAACTTTTGGTGAAGTGGTGCGAACTTCTTTTGTGCGTCATGCTTTTTCTTTAATTGCGCCAGAAATTCCGACCAAAATGTTTTGCGTTTCTGATGATATTGACGGCTTGCGCAAAGTGCCTGAAAACGTGCCGCAACAAGAAATGGTGCGCGCAAATTTGGGACGTCCCTTAACTTCGGTTCCTGATCCTTTTGGTACTCATGAATCTTACGGACATAATATGAATGCGCGTCTGCGCGGCTTTCTTGACGGTTTTGGATTTCAGTATGATTTTATCAGCGCCACCGAAAAATATAAATCGGGCGCCTTTGATTCTACAATGTTGCGAGTTTTAGAAAAATACGAAGAGCTGATGGAACTAATGTTGCCAAGCCTTGGCGCTGAACGTCAAGAAACTTATTCGCCTTTTATGCCAATTGACCAAGAGTTGGGAATCGTTATCGATAAAGGCGTCAAAGGCGTTAACAAAGCAAAAGGCACGGTGATTTATGTTGATGGAAATGGCGTGCAAAAAGAAATTCCGGTGACTGCCGGCAATTGCAAATTGCAGTGGAAAATTGACTTCGGCGCTCGCTGGTATTCGCTTGGAGTTGATTACGAAATTTACGGAAAAGATCACCAACCCAACGAAAGAATTTACCGCAAAGTCTGTGAAATCTTGGGCGGCAAGCCTCCCGTCAATTTCACTTATGAAATGTTTTTGTCAGATACTGGCGAAAAAATTTCGAAATCGAAAGGAAATGGCATATCGGTGGAAGATTGGTTGAAATATGCACCAGCTGAATCAATGGCACTTTTTATGTATCAAAAGCCCAAGACCGCAAAACGTCTTTATTTTGATGTGATTCCAAAAGCGATGGACGAATATTTAACATTTGCGCAATCTTACGACAAACAAGACGAGGCCGCGAAGCTTGATAATCCAGCCTTCCACATTCACTCGGGCCAAATTCCAGCGATTAATTTTAATTTGAGTTATTCGTTACTTTTAAATTTGGCGAGCGCGTGCAACCCTGAAAATGACATGGTTCTTTGGGGTTTTATTTCAAAATACCAAGCTGGATTAACCAAAGAAAACTCTCCGCTTTTGGCAAAAATGGTGGAAAATGCGATCAATTATTATAACGATTTTATCGCCAAAAATAAAAAATATCGCCAAGCTACTGAAGCTGAAAAATCAGCACTTCGCGAACTTGTTCAAACTTTACAAAACGCTACTGAAGAACAAAAAAATGACGGCGCTTTATTGCAAAATTTAGTTTTCCAAGTTGGTAAAAATCACGGCTACGAAAAAATCATGCGTGACTGGTTTTTAGCTTTATATCAAATTTTACTCGGCCAAGACCAAGGGCCGCGCATGGGCTCTTTCATTGCGCTCTTTGGAATTGATAACTTCGTTAAATTAGTGAATGGAAAAATTTAATGTTGGTGGCGGTGGTAGAAGCAGTGATGGAGCTGCGTTGGGAATTTTGAGGTGCAATTTAATATTAACAAATTTGAAAAATTCTAATGGCGTCTGGATTGTTTGGTAAAATTTTTGGTTTTTCGAAATCTGGTGAAGATTCTAAAAATTTCCAAAATTTTGAAGATGAAGAGCAGATTCAGATTAACAGTGAAGATGTTAAAGATTTTGCCAAGAAATTGATCAAAGATTTTAAGTCGCGTGATAATTCCAATTTAAACAATGAGCAGAAGGCGATCTTGGAAGAGATGCAGCACCAGCTTAAGCAATTTCTTAAAGATTTAGAAAAAGAAGGCGCGGCGCTCGATAAAAAAATGCATGAAATCGCTCACGAAATTTTTATTATTTCCTGCGCCTCAACTCTTTCAATGGAAGAGGTTGGAGAATTTTTTGCGGCTTGCGGATTGAGTGTCCAAGATTTGAATCAATTCGGCAAAAGCGGCAGATTTAATGCGCTTGCAGCAGCGCTTGCTGGTGGCAGAAGCAAAAAATATTTGCAATGGTTAATTGCCAATGGCGCCAATATTAATTTTCAGTCGCCTGATGGCAATAATTTAGCTCATTTCGCAGCGATGATTGGTGTTGAAAATGAAATGATGGATTTTCTGATTAAAGAAGGAGTTGACATCAACGCCACCAATAAAATGGGCATGACTGTTTTAGATTTGGTGATAGTGACTGGACATCAAAAATTGTACGATCTTTTGAAAGAAAATGACGGCAAATCGGGATTGAAATCAATGTTGGAAGAGAAAGAAAAGGGAGAAGTGGGAGAAAAGTCCGAGCAAGAAAATGACAAAGAATTAACTAGGGAAGAGCAGCTGCACAACGCGGTTCTGCGTGGAGATTCTGCTTCGGTTGGTAGTTTGATAGCTGATGGCGCAAATGTTAATGCTACTCAAGGCGGCGAGACTATTTTACAAACTGCAGTCAAAACTGGCAATTGGGCAATTACGGCTAAAGTTGCGGATCGTGCCAATGTTGCAACTAAAGATAATGTGCGCGGTGTTAGTCAAGTGATGGAAGAAATGATTGATAATACCGGACCGTTGCAAACTCACCGTGACAATCCTCATCATATTCATCATGCGACTGATATAAAATATCAGAATCAAAATAATAATTCCCGCGGTGGCGGAATGGAGCGCTAGTTTACCCAAATCTTGAAACTGCGCGGTTTAAATAATTTTCTGAATTCCAGAAATTAAATTCTTAAACATGTCGGTTTCATAATTATCATGAACGCCTTGCAATACAGATGTGACGCGTTCTAAGCCCATTCCGGTGTCGATGCAGGGTTTTGGAAGTGGTGTCATTTTTCCATCTTTGTGTTTTTCAAATTGCATAAAAACCAAATTCCAGATTTCGATAAAACGATCGCCATCTTGATCTTTTGATCCGGGAACGTCGCCAAAAATTTTATCGCCGTGATCAAAGAAAATTTCTGAGCACGGGCCACACGGACCAACATCGCCCATCGACCAAAAGTTATCGTCGGTTGCAATGCGGATTATTTTTTCATCTGTAAGTCCAGCGATTTTTTTCCACAAATTTGCGGCTTCGTCGTCAGTGTGATAAACGGTTACCAAAAGCTTGTCTTTGTTGATTTGAAGTTCTTTGGTCAAAAGATTCCACGCATAGAAAATTGCCTCTTCTTTAAAATAATCGCCGAAAGAAAAATTCCCAAGCATCTCGAAAAATGTGTGATGACGCGCTGTAAAACCAACATTGTCGAGGTCGTTATGTTTTCCGCCAGCGCGTACACATTTTTGCGAAGTGGCGGCGCGCTTGAATTTGGGAACTTCTGCGCCAGTAAAATAATTTTTGAACTGATTCATCCCAGCATTGGTGAACATTAAAGTTGGGTCGTTATGTGGAATCAGCGGGCTGGATGCGATAATTTCATGGCCGTTTTTAGCGAAATAATCGAGGAATTTAGTGCGGACTTCGTTGGTTGTAAGCATGTTTTTAATCTTAAGAGATTTGTAAAACCTTCTTTTGCAAAAGAAGGATGTAAGACAAGCTATAAGCCGGATTTTGTATCTAATTTCTTAGACGACGATCATTCATCTAGGATCAACATCGCTGTTAACCTCAAGCAACCTACCCGAACGGCAATGTGAGGGACATTGTTTCATTGAAGAAACTTGCCGTTCCTATTTGGTCTTGCTCTAAATAGGGTTTTTCCAAATCTATGTTGCCATAGAAGCGCGTGAGCTCTTACCTCGCGTTTTCACCCTTACCAAAGTTATTATCTCCACGATCTTCCTGTTTAGAGGGGTCGAGTCGACGCGTTAGCGCGACGATGGAGGTTCATAATTTTGGCGGTATATTCTCTGTGACACTTTCCCTCAGCCGCCCTAGTTTATTCGGGCTGCGTGGCCAGCCGTTAGCTGGTATTTTCCCCTCAAAGAGTCCGGACTTTCCTCTGATCTTCAAATGTTTTCACATTAAAACCAGCGACCATCCACTTGCCTTACAAGATCACGAAATTAAGGTGCGCCGCCTTGCAAAGCAATTTATAAGATTAATTTTTTATGTTTGATGAAGAAAAAATTGATTTACGCGACGGTGCTAAAATCTCTTGAAAAATCCTAGTTTTTCAGAGGTGTTCTTAATATTGACGCAGGTTTGGGGACGTCATTACACTCTCTGATCAAATCAAAAAATTACCTTATCAATTTCCTTAATTAGCCCCTCAAAGTCATCGCCTTTCACAAAAAGACCATTCATTCCAGCTTTTTTTATCTTATTAAACATGCTTGGATTTCCATCTCCACAATAAGCAATTATCGGCACCTGTTTTAAATTATTCTTTTCTTCATATTCCCTAATTTTTTTAGCAGCTTCAATGCCATCTAACTTCGGCATACTTATATCGGAAATAATAAGATCTACGGTATTTTGAGTCTCTATACTTTTTTTATAGGTATCAAATAACTCGTCACCGTCTTTTGCTGATTGTATTTCAATTTTATAATCTTCTGACAGCTTTTTGCTAAGAATCATCACATTTACCGGATCGTCCTCAGCGAGTATTATTTTTTTACCACTCAGCTTTGTGAGAATTTTTTTATCAAGATTTCGTGAGATTCTTTTGTTAGCATCTGAGGGTAGTGTTGTGTTATTCCTTAGGGTTGGGAACAGGATTCTAAAGGTACTCCCAATTCCTTTTTTTGAGTTTATTTCGAATTTTCCATGATGAAGTTCTACTAAGCTTTGGATAACCATCATACCAACGCCATGAGAATCTACTTTTTTATCAAGACCTGATTTATCTATTGATTCTCCATGTCCACTCAAAGCTAATTTAATTTCTTCATTGGTCATGCCAATGCCGTTGTCCTGAATTTCTACGCAAAACTCATTATTTTTTGGCAGAAAGATAACAGATATTGATATTGGACTATATTTGGGACTATATTTTACTGCGTTAGTTATCAGATTATTAAATATTTGCTTGATGCGTCTTGCATCCCCATAAAATTCTGGCAGATCATCTTGAATTTTTATTATGACGTCTGTTTTGTTTCGAAGTAAAAGGTTTTTGTTTAGTAGGATTATCCTATCAATAATTTCTCTTAGATTAATTGCTTCAATTTGGCTTGTTTTTAATTCGCCCAATCTTCCTTGACTAGTGTCGAGCAGATCCTCAACAAAATACATTAACTCTTTTGTTTGTTTCGATACTACGTTGAGCAGCGCAAAACCTTCATTTTTGCCAGCTTTATTGTCAGATTTATCTTCCAAGATTAAGTCGACTAGACCGTTGATGCCAGATATGTAATTTTTAAGATCATGACTTGTCGCATTTAAAAGATTTGTTTGGCTTTGAAGTTCCATCTTTAAAGCCCTTTCCACTACAACAAAATCTTTTATCTCGGTTATTGCTTCTGCTAATTTGTTGATTTCCTTAATGTTGCCGCGTGGAATTTTGATATTTGTATCTCCATTTGAGATAGTTTTGGCAAGCTTGGAGAGTCTTGTTATTGGCCGAATAAATACTTTTCTAAAAAAGAATATGAGGAATAAGAAGATTGATGATATTGATATGGCCTCAATCAAGTAGTTCTGTTTCAGATAATTTTGGTCGCTATATCTATTATCTAAAGTCATCAAAACTCCATATTTCGAATTTCGAATATTCTTATAAAGCATTGCATTCCCAGAATTAAAAAACGGAAAATCCTTAACCAATTGAACTTCTGTTTTGTCAAAATCTATTTGATTTAGAAATTTATTATTGTCCGCAATTTGACCTGAAATTACATCATTTACCTTATCAAAGAAAATTTGCACAGAAGAGTTTGGCGCATGATTTGTTGTGATAATTTTTTTATAAATTCCAAAAATATTTATTCCCGCAACGATCGTGCCCTGATAGACGCCTGCTTTATCAACAACTCCAACCCCGAACGGTATGATATGTTGTTTGCTGACAGCTCCAACAACAGGGGATCCCATATGAACCTCTTCTGGCTCTTTAATGGTGAGTGGAATGTAATCTCTATTCGATAAATCTATTGGATTATCCAGAATGCCAAATTCACTGTTAATGGATAATTTTTTATCCTTATCAACCCATGAAAACATGCTAATTGATAATATGTCTGTTAGATCTTCAGAATTATAAAGAATGCGAAACTTTTTAAGAGTGTTGGCTATATGCTGTTTATCTTGAGCATTTTGCTGAATTTCTTTTTTGATGTTTTGAACAATGATGGAGGCATATTTAATTGAGTCCTCAATTTCTCTGTGCGCTAATATCACCTCTGAAGATCCATTTAGAATTGCTTGACTATTTCTATTGGATTGCTGACTGATAAAAGAGTAAGTAACATAAAGCAGTAAGACTAAGCAAGTTGTGAGGCAGTAATTGGAAAACTTTTTAGATATCGAGATCTCAATATTGCGCTTCATTTTTTTATTACATGATCCAGATTTGTCTTTTTATATAAAGCATTTTGAGCTGTATTTCTAGGAGTTGCTACTGTTGACGGATTTCTAGCAGCTCTCTTAAATCCTCCCATTATATCTACTAACTCTTTGAATCCAGCTTCTGCTTTTTCTGCAAAGCTTGGCGGAATATCCCTTAGATCTCCTATTAACTTGCTATGCTCTTGTGAAATATTTCTGAGTTTTGCAATTTCCTCGCCAGATAACCGAAATCGTTCCGGATCAATTGTTATTGAGCCTTTTGTAATTGTTAATGGCACGCTAAGTACCGAATCTTGTACGTCGTAATATTTATTATCTTTATCCAGTGACAGTGAGCCGGTAATTTTGGTGGGATTTGCGCCTCCAATCATGTAAGACCTCGTCATCAGTGCAAGTTGTATAGCTGGCTCAAAAGAAGCGCCTTCATTAGAAAGATCAATAATATCAAATTCTGCGGTTTGCATTCTTTTTTCTGCAAAATGATAAGCTGCTTGTATTTTTTCTTGATCTTCTTTTTTAGTAAAGTCATCAAGCCTTTTTTCTGAGAATGAGCCAACTATTCTAACACTATCGTGGACTACCATCATATTGTTCCCCGAGTGTCCTCCAACAACTGCTGCTAAGATATTTTTAATATCATCAAACCCTTGCTTCTCGAGTTCATATCGAAAAAACCTTCTAAACCTTCTTGCATCCAACTCCGCTCCTGATCCAACTACTCTTCCGGTAGCAAATCCAGTTTTGTCGGCCATTAATTTTGTTGTGATATCAACTGGATTGGTGACCATAAATACCGTCGATTTCGGTGCATATTCTTTTATAGCACCGCCAAAATGTTCAACCATTTTATGGGCAACAGGTAACGCTGCTTCTCTGGTTTTTGAATTTAAAAACGCTGCACTAATTCCAGCAGCGAATATAACTACGTCCGAATCGGATATATCTTTTTCATCAGTGGTTGGATTAATTGAAATGTTGTTAAGTTGGCTATACCGACTTAATTTTCCTTCAAGGTACCCAGTATCTAGCGCTCCCACTACATCCTGACTTACTCCAATTGCCTTATCCAAGCTACGATTATACAAAGTTATTTTGAGTTTTTGCCTAATTGGAAAGGTTCTTAGGATTGAATAAAGCGTTTTTGAGCCGACTGATCCAGCTCCTATAATAGAAATTTTCCCAAACATAAGTGTTTACCAATTTAGTAAAATAACCCGTTACTTCTACAAGTTTGCCAGAAGTTTTATACTTTTTTCCTAACCCTAAAATTACACTACGCCATATCTAAAGAATTTAGATATGGCGTAGTTCAACTCTTGGATTGTCCCACTTGCCTTACAAGATCACGAAATTAAGGTGCCGCGCTCTTTGGTGCAACTTAAGAATTCAATTTTTACTAAAATAAAATGAAAACCGTCTTCTCAGGAATTCAGCCTACAGGAAATTTACATTTAGGAAATTATCTGGGCTCAATTCGCAACTGGATTGATCTGCAAGAAAATCACCGCTGCATTTTCGGCGTGATGAATCTGCACGCAATCACTTTGCCGCAAGATCCAAAAGAATTACAAAAAAATATTTTAGACGCCGCCGCTGTTTATTTGGCTTGTGGATTAGATCCCAAAAAATCGACACTTTTTGTGCAAAGTGACGTGGCGCAGCACGCAGAATTGGCGTGGGTTTTGGGAACTTTGACGTCGATGGGTTGGTTGAATCGGATGACGCAGTTTAAGGAAAAATCGGCAGAAAATGAGAACCTCGGACTTTACTCTTATCCCGTTCTAATGGCCGCCGACATTTTACTTTATCGTGCCGATTTAGTTCCGGTTGGCGAAGATCAAAAACAACATCTTGAATTAACTCGCGACTTAGCTGGCGCATTTAATCGTCGGTTCAATCGCGAATATTTTAAATTGCCAGAACCGATGATTGTAAAAGACGTAAAGCGAATTATGTCGCTGCAAGACGGCGCTAAAAAAATGAGCAAATCAGATGAATCTGATTTATCGCGCATCAATTTAACTGACAGCGCAGACGAGATTTTAAAGAAAATTAAAAAAGCTAAAACCGATTCGCTCGCTACGATTAATTTTGACGAAGCACGTCTTGAAATTTACAATTTGCTAAACATCTTTTCAGCGGCGTCGAATAAGACTCCACAACAAATTGCCAAAGAATATGAAACTTCAGGAAATGGCAAATTTAAAACTGATTTGGCTGAAAGTTTAATCGAAAAATTACGTCCAATTCAAGAAAATTTAAACCGCTTTAAGCAAGACCAGACTTACATTCGTCAGGTTTTAGCTGATGGCAAAAATCAGGCGCGAGAAATCGCCGCAAAAACTAGAAACGAAGTTTTTGAAATAGTCGGATTATAAAATGTTTGAAATTCCTACAAATTTAGAAGAAGAAATTCTTCGCTTAAAAAAAGAACGCAAC
The DNA here is from genome assembly GCA_964434225.1 of uncultured Rhizobium sp. Classification (GTDB taxonomy): domain Bacteria; phylum Pseudomonadota; class Alphaproteobacteria; order Rickettsiales; family UBA1997; genus UBA2645. The sequence continues at coordinate 1,546 of CAYSUM010000004.1, read as the reverse complement.
GCCGTGATTTTGGCGCATTTCTATCAAGACGAAGAAATTCAAGACATTGCAGATTTTATCGGCGATTCGCTTGATCTTTCGCGCAAAGCCGCCGCAACTGACGCTGATGAAATTATTTTTTGCGGCGTAAAATTTATGGCGGAAGTGGCAAAAATTTTGTCGCCAAAGAAACGCGTTTTAATTCCCGATTTAAAAGCGGGCTGCAGTTTGGAAGATTCTTGCCAGCCCATTCCTTTCGCCGAATTTAAGAAAAAACACCCAAAGGCAATCGTGGTGACTTACATCAATTGCTCCGCTGATATCAAGGCTTTGTCCGATATTATCGTTACATCTTCCAACGCCAAAAAAATCATCGATCAAATTCCAACAAGCCAAGAAATTATCTTCGCGCCTGATCAACATTTAGGCCGATATTTAGAAAAAGTTACGGGCCGCAAAATGATTTTGTGGAACGGATCTTGTATGGTTCACGAACAATTCAGCGAAAAAGAATTGGTGAAATTAATTGCCAATCACCCAGATGCGAAAGTGATCGCCCATCCGGAATGCCCGCAAACACTGCTTTCGTACGCTCATACCATCGGATCAACTTCGGCACTTTTGAAATTTGCCACCGATAATCAAGGCGGAGAATTTATTGTTTTGACCGAGCCGCACATCATTCACCAAATGCAAAAAAACAATCCGACTGGAAAATTTTACCAATGTTATTTCGAAGATCGCGCCGGATGCACCATGTGCAACAATTGTCCGCACATGCAGCTTAACACTTTGGAAAAGCTTTATTTGGTGATGAAATATGGCGATAAATCTGGCTGCGGCGGCGAGTTGCGGATGGACGAAGCGTTGAGAATTAAAGCCGAAGCGCCTTTGCGCAAGATGTTGGAAATGTCTTAGCGTCCTTCAACCAGTTTAATTTCTTCAATAAATTTAAAGGATTCGATTGGTTTGAAGTCTGGATTTGGAGTTCCGTCTTTATTTTTTGCGCCGTATTTTTCTCGCGCAAGTTCTGCGGCGGTTACGTAATAACCATTTTCGAGCGTCATTCCCGCTTTTTCTAGCGCCGCCTTTAAATTTTTGTTTTCTGGTTTATCCATCAGCTCTTGAGGGAATGAACATTTCGAGAAATATTTTGCAGCAGTTAATTTGGTGTCAGTTGGAAGAACACAATCTTTGTCAAAAGTGCAGTTTACAAATACTGTGCGGTAAGTTTGCGAGAGGTCAACGCTACGAAACTCCTTTCTGGCGCATCTTCTATTCCAAAGTTCTTTTGACTTATTTTCCCCCCACTCATTTTTACTAAATATTTCGAGTGTCGAAACATTTTCTTTGTTCTTAGCGTCGATTGCTTTTTTAAGAACGCTGTCCGCGGCAAATTCTAAAAATTTTGATCCTTCTTTTAGGCTAGCGCTCTTTAATACCGCCACAACTTCTGCTGATAAATTGCTATCTTGACTCAAGTCCGAGTGATTTAAAGGTGAGAAAATTTCTGCCTTAATTAATTCTTTGCTCTTTTCTGATTCAGGAATGCTATCTTCAGAGATTT
>CAYSUM010000003.1:62234-112965 GCA_964434225.1 uncultured Rhizobium sp. | reverse complement strand
GCTAAATCCTGTGCGATCATAAATGCCAATTCGACACTTTGAGATGAGTTAAGTCGCGGGTCGCAATGGGTGTGATAGCGATCTTGTAGATTACCTTCGGCAATTTGTTGATTGCCGCCCAAGCATTCGGTTACATCTTGTCCAGTCATTTCAAAATGCACTCCACCGGCGTAAGTTCCGGCGGCTTTATGAATTTGGAAAAATGATTTTATTTCGCTTAAAATATCGTCAAATTTACGAGTTTTGTAACCATTCGAAGATTTGATCGTATTGCCATGCATCGGGTCGCAAGACCAGACCACGCTTCGTCCCGCGTCTTTTACTGCTTCAACCAAGCTTGGTAAAAGTTGCTCAACTTTCGCAGCGCCCATTCTTGCGATTAATGTGATGCGACCAGCTTCATTTTGTGGATTCAAAACATCCAAAAGTTTCAGCAAATCGTCTTTTGAAATTGAAGGTCCAACTTTGAAAGCGATTGGATTTGCAATGCCGCGCATAAATTCAACGTGAGCTTCGTCAGGATTACGTGTGCGATCGCCAATCCAAAGCATGTGCGCACTCAAATCGTAAAACTTGCCGGAGTCTTTATTTTTGCGGGTGAAAGCTTCTTCGTAATTTAAAAGTAAAGCTTCGTGAGAAGTAAAAAAGCTTGCGGTTGTAAGCTGTGGAAGGGTTTTAGAATCAAGTCCGCAAGCGCGCATGAAGTTTAAAATTTTGTTTACCTCTTCAATAACTTCTTCGGTGTGTTTTTTGCTGCTTAAGCTGTGAGCGAATTCTTCATTCCATTTGTTAACCTTTTCTAAATTGCCATAACCGCCAAGCGCAAGAGATCGTAAGTAATTCAGCGATGCTGCAGAATAAAAATAAGATTCGATCAATCTTTGTGGATTAGCAACTCTGGCGTTTTTTTCAAATTCGATAGCGTTAACGATATCGCCGCGATAGCTTGGCAGAGTGGTGTCGCCGATAGTTTCGTTTCCATCAGATCTTGGTTTGGCATATTGACCAGCAATGCGACCAACCTTGACTACGGGCTTATTCAAGCCATACATCAAAGCGATTGTCATTTGCATGACGGTGCGGAAAAAACTTTTTAGATTGTCGTGAGAAAATTCGGTAAAGCTTTCCGCGCAGTCGCCACCTTGCAGCAAGAAGGCTTCGCCTTTAGCGACTAAAGCTAATTCTGATTTTAATTTTTCAACTTCATCGACTGAAACGAGCGGCGGAAAATTGCTTAATTGTTTTTCGGCAAAACGCAGCGACTCTTGATTTTCATAAGTCGGTTGTTGTTTAATGGGTAAATTTCTCCAAGAATTTGCTGTCCAGTTTTTTGACATTTTTGCTTGTAAGTTGTTGATTTTGTTGGATTGGGCGCGATTATCGAAATAGTTCAGATCAATGTCAATTTCTTAATTCATGAAAAAACTTATCGCTTTTCAAGGCACGTTCGGAGCCAATTCTAACTTAGCCTGTCAAAGATTTTATTCCGATTTTGAAGCCAAGGCTTTTCCAACTTTTTACGATGTTTTTGAAGCGGTAGAAAAGGGTGAAGTGGAATATGGCATGATTCCGTTAGAAAATTCTTACGCTGGACGTGTTGCTGAAATTCACAATTTGCTACAAAAATATCAGGTTTCAATTGTTGCCGAACATTTCTTCTCAATCTCGCACAACCTTGCTGGAGTTGAAGGCGCGAAGCTGGAAGATGTCAAAGAAGTTTTGTCGCATCCGCAAGCTTTGATGCAATGTCAAAATAATTTGCGGGCTTTGCAAATGAAAATTGGTGAATTTTCAAACACGGCCGAAGCCGCGAAATTTGTGGCGGCGAAAGGCGATAAATCGAAAGCGGCTTTGTGTTCAAAAATGGCGGCCGATCTTTATGGTTTGAAAATTATCAAAGAAAATATGCAAGATTCTGGCAACGATAATGTGACGATTTTTATCGTGATTGCCAAAGAAGCAAAAGATGTTGATCCAGAAATTGCACCAGTAAATACCGCGTTTTTGTTCACTATTCGCAACATTCCCGGCTCGCTCTACAAAGCACTTGGCGGCTTTGCGACGAACAATGTCAGTATTGTAAAATTGGAAAGTTATATTCCGGGCGGCGTGTCAAAACAAGCGCAATTTTTTATTTCGATCGAAGGTCATCCCAATCAGAAAAAAGTTGCACAATCTTTGGAAGAGTTAGGATTTTTCTCGAAAAGCGTTAAACTGCTCGGAGTCTACTATGCAGATAAATCAAGGTCCGAGAGTTAATTAATGCGTATTGTTGCCGGAAAATTCCGCGGAAAAAATTTAGTAAAATCCGATCATTTAAAATTGCGCCCAACCACAGATAATAATCGTGAGGCGCTTTTTAATATTTTATCTGTGGGTAAAATTATCAAAGAAATTGGTTTTGAAATTTCTGGTGCAGAAATTTTGGATTTGTGTTGTGGTACTGGTGCTGTTGGGTTTGAAGCTTTATCGCGTGGTGCAAAATCCGTAACTTTTATCGATAATAATCGCGAGCATTTGGAAGTTGTGCGTAAAAATTCCGTCGAATTGAAAGTGGAAAAAGATGTGAAAGTAATATGTGCTGATGCAAAAAAATTACCAAAAAACGAGAAATTTTTTAATTTGATTTTTATCGATCCGCCTTACAAAGAAGACTATCTGGCGATTATGGCGAGTATTATTGAAAATGGTTGGGCAAAAAAAAGCTCGTTAATTGTTGTGGAATTCCAAACAAGTAACGAGCTGAAAAATTTTGTTTTTCCTAATTTTAAACTGCTTGATTTGCGTAGTTATAGCAAAACTACCTTCGGGTTTTTTACGATTTCAATAAGTTAGTCACATCAAGCATTCTCAAAGAAAACGCCCATTCGTTATCATACCAAGAAGCAACTTTTACAAAATTGCCGCTCATAACTTTGGTTTGAGTGGTATCGAAGCAAGAACTGAAGCCAGTGTGATTGAAATCAATTGAAACCAAAGGTTCGTCAACGATTTGCAGAACTTCTTTCATTCTTCCGGCGGCGGCTTTTCTAACCGCTTCGTTAATTTCTTCTTTTGAGGTTTCGCGTTTGGCTATGAAAGTTAAATCGACCATCGAAACATTTGCTGTTGGAACGCGAATAGCGCCGCCATCTAATTTACCTTTTAATTCTGGTAAAACCAAACCAATGGCTTTTGCAGCGCCAGTTGAAGTTGGAATCATTGACATCGCGCAAGCTCTGGCACGGCGTAAATCTTTGTGAGAATTATCAACCACATTTTGGTCATTGGTGTAAGCGTGAATTGTGGTCATAAAACCTTTTTCAATTCCCACTGCATCGTTAATTGCTTTAGCGATTGGAGCCAAGCAATTGGTGGTGCAAGAGCCAACCGAAAAAACTTTATCTTCTGGTTTTAGCATTTCGTCATTCACGCCATAAACGATAGTTTTAACCGAATCTTCCTTTGCTGGCGCAGAAATGATAACTTTTTTTGCACCGGCATCAACATGTTGATGAGCGTCAGCATATTGTGTGAAAGCACCAGTACACTCTAAAACTACGTCAATTTTTAAATCAGCCCAAGGTAATTTTTTGGGATCGCGTTCGCCGAAAAGTCGGACTTTTTTGCCATCGATTACCAAGAATTCAGCATCAATTTCAACTGACTTGGAAAAGCGTCCATGAATTGAATCATATTTCAAAAGATGTTTTTGAGTTTCTGCTGGAGCTGGGCCATTAACAGCTACAAGCTCGATATTGGAATATTTTGAATCTTCAAAAATTGCACGAGTAACGCAGCGGCCAATTCTGCCAAGGCCGTTGATAGCAACGCGGATTGTCATTTTTTTGTAATTTAATTTTGATGAAATTCTTGTAAAAAAGAGGTGCGATCAAGCTAAAATGCAAGAACAAAAAGTCATCAGTTTTTAAACTCAGATTTTGTTCAAATTATAAAAAATTGATTGAAGAATTTCGTCGATGGCTTGATGGTTGAAGCTTCAAAATAAATATAATTTTAAATATGGATATCAGCTTTCTATCAATTTGTGCCTTACTGATTTTGTCTTGTCTTTGCGGCATTCTGGGCCTGTTTTTCTTCGGAGAATATATCAAAAAAATTTCCTGCCTGTCGGTTTCTTACAGCAGTTTTTTGGTCTTGATTGTGATACTTTCTTTGAAGAGTGATAAGATGAACGAGACCATGATTATTATGGTGAGCATCTTGGCGATTTTTGCAGTGAATCTTCTGATTGGAATTGGAATCGCAAAAAATATTGCAGGGGAAAGAGAGCGGATCAAAGAAATTAGCGGCAAATAATTCGCCGCTAATTTAAATTACATATCGTCAAGTTTTAGGCGAACTAAATTGTTGTTGGTTTTGAGTTCGGCCATAACTTTTTTTCTAAGTTCAGCGGTAAAATTTTCTAGCTCTTCAAGAACTTTCAAAACTTGAGCAGCTTCTTTAGGAATTTGATTTTCTTGCTCTTTAGTGTTGAGATTTAAATTTTGCATATTTTTAAAAATGTGAGTTGAAGGACGTTGAGTAAAAAATTATTTTTTGGAAGTAGGGTGTCAAATATTTTCTAAAAAACTTCCAATGACGATAGGATTTAAGGGCACTCCTAAGAATCGTCACCGAAATCTAAAACTATTTCTTTCCAAATTTCATATTTTTCCACCGGTAAATTTCGAATAGGGCTACATAAATCAATGGCACGACGCGCATTGTCAATAGTAATTTTGTAATTAATTGCTTTTGGATCATTATATTTTTCCATATCGACCAGATCGTCAATATCAGATTCAATCACGCCATCTTCAGTGATTGAAACTTGTACCATGATGCGAGCTTTGTTATGAAAATTGGTTTCCGAAAGTGCGCGTGAATAACATCTTTTTAATTGAGATTGAATATTAAATTTCTCGCGGGCTGACAAATCAACATTATCAAGGGTTTGAGCTTGTTTGGCTTCGGAATTTGCGCTGACATTTTCTTTACTATCAGCATCTTTTTTTTCATTTGCTTGTTTTTCCGCTCCAACATCTTGATCTTTTTTTGGCTCGTTAGTTTTTTTATTTTCTGAATTTTGATTATCGATTTCGTCGCGTTTTTCTTTGCCATTTTCTTGTGGTTGATTTTCTGGTTTTTCAGCTTCTTTCGAATCGGGCGTGCTTTCTTTTTCCGTAGTTTTGGCGACTGATTTTATTGGTCGCGCTTTCGCCATTTTTTTTGGCAATGAAGCAACTTTATTTTTGCTGGATTCTTTTTGTGACTGAGCTTCCTTCGCGGCTGCTTTTTTTGAAATTTTGGGAGCTTTTTGAGTTACCGCATCTTCTGCGGCTTTGTTTTTATTCGCATCCTCGTTTCCTGAAACTGAAATTAAACTAACCGAAATTTCGCTCGATTTATTATTGTTATCGGTCTTGAGATTAAAATTGGCGTAAACAAGCAACAGCAGAAGAAAATGCAGGAATAAAGAGTAGAGAATATTCTTGATCATTGAGCAAATTCGGTAACTAAAACTACCTGAGAAAATCCAGCCATATTGACGGTTTTGATAATGTCCATAACGCGACCATAATCGATTTTCTTATCGGCGCGAACTTGAATTTTGCTGTTAAGATTGTTGCCAGTGACTTCGAGTAATTTTGAAGAAAGTCCAGATAATTTTACCAAATCATCTTGAACAAAAAGTGTACCATCAGACTTAATTGAGATGGCGATTGGCTGAACTTTTTCATTTACAGGAGTTGCGGAACCTTTCGGCAAATCAACGTTGATACTGCTGTTCATCATTGGCGCTGCGACCATAAAAATAATCAGCAAAACCAGCAAAATATCGACGAAAGGCGTGATATTTATTTCGCTGATTATGCGACGTTTTTTGTTATTTCCTTTTTGATTTGAAAAACTAGCGCCCATTCAATTTGGTAAATTTTTATTTTTGATTACAAAAAGACTATTGGCGATCGAACTAGAAAAATCAGCATCTTTCAGTGTGATGCTAGTGATTTGATCGAGATCGTTTTTGACTTCCATTTTTATAAATTTCAAAGGATTGGTTGCAAAAATTACACTGAATTCTCCAGCTTCTTTGCGATTTTTTTTCATCACTGAAATCTTGATTTGATGTTCAGATTTTTTGACTGCCGTGATCTCAACATCTTTTGCAGAAAAGGAAATATTCGCTCTAGTTAAAAATGATGCGGGAGTTGTGTTTGTGCCAAGATAAGAAGTTTCATCAAGCTCAAGATCAGTGTAAGATAAAACTGAGCCATTGACGATGATCAGAATTTTTTGCTGACCGTCATATTCAACCCGCATTTTTCCAGGGCGCGACAAATAAAGTTTTCCTTGTGCGCTATTACCATCAGAAGTTTCTTGTGCAAATTTCGCAGTCAAATTTTCGATATTATTTAGGTAAGTTTCAACCTTCTCAAGGTCTGTGGCATATTGCAGCAGAAGAGTATTCTTATCGACAATTTTGGCGGATGATTCTTGTGTACTTAAAAAAGTCACAAAAAAAGCTACGCAAGTGAGCAAACACTTACGTAGCTGATTTAGGTTTTGTGTCATTGGATTCTTATACGTCTTTTTTATAATAGAGTTTTTCATCTAAAGCGCCTTCAGATTTATCAACGATCAGAGTAATAGCACTGTCGCCAGTGATATTTACGGTAGTTCTTACCATGTCTAAAACTCTGTCAACACCAAGAATGATGCCGATACCTTCAATTGGCAAGCCGACTGACGAAAGAACCATGCTCATAAAAATAATTGATCCACTTGGAATTCCAGCAGCTCCGATTGAGCCAAGAGTGCAAGTTAAAACCAACATCATGTAATTTTGCGTGGTCAAATCAATGCCATAAGCTTGGGCAAAAAATAGTGCACAAATGCCAAGGTAAATCGCAGTTCCATCCATGTTGATACAAACACCAAGTGGCATCAAGAAATTTGAGTTAGTTTTGGAAACGCCAAGTCTTTCTTGAAGTTGTGACATTGCAGTAGAAAGAGTGGCTTTGCTGCTGCTGGTTGCAAAAGCGATTGACTGAGTAAAAAGAATTTTACGATAGAATGGCAAAGGAGACAAACGAGCGAAAATTAAAATCATCAAACCAAATACTAAATATTGGAAAGAGCAGGCTGCCAAAACTACAAGGATAAGCTTTGCCAGAGATTCTAAAATGTCGATACCTTGAGTTCCAACAACCCAAGAGATGTAACCAAACACACCAAGAGGCGCAAGTCTGATAATCAATTCGATCATTTTGAAAGCCATTTGAGAGGCAGAATAGATAACTTCTTTAAGTGGTTTAGCTTTTTCGCCGATTAAGTTGATGGTGATACCAGTAAAAATAGAGAAGACGATAATTTGTAAGAAATTGTCGTTAACCATTGAATTCAATGGATTTACTGGAATTAAGTTGAGTAAAAATTCTGTAACTGTTGGCGGAGTTTTTGCAATCGTAGCGGGCTGCGCGACGCTAGAAGTGGAAAGAATAGCGTGAAGATCGACACCAGTTCCTGGGTGGAATAAAATACCAGCGGAAAGTCCGATTACTACGGCGAATATTGCAGTTAAAATGTAAGCGCTAAAGCCTTTCAAGCCAACTCTGGTAAAATTTCCTTGGCCATCCATTGAGGTGATGCCAGAAAGTAGTGCGAAGAAAATAAGGGGAACGATTACCATTTTAATTAAGCTAATGAAAATCGTGCCGAAGATTTTTAGATCAGCCGCTTTTTCTCCCAAAACAATACCTGCTACAACACCCAAAATAAGGCCAATAAGAACTTGCTGCCAAAGTTTCATAACTTACGAATTTTTGATTAATATACTTGAGTTGAAGAACTCGGGTAATTTTTGTGGTTGAATTGATGCGATCTTAAAATAATTAAGATGCCTGCGGAGAGCCTAGAGAGTAAGCGTTACCAACATGAATTCAAATTCAAGTTACAGACCGACTTTTGTAATGTCAAATTATTACTTTTTGAGCAAGTGGGCGAAAGGCTCTCAATAATTTTTTTAGTAAAAAACATGATTTTAAATATGTTTTAAAAAGATTTTGACTTTTAAAAAAAAATTCCAATCTTGAGCCTTCAACAAAACCTTTTCACTCTTGCTGGTGATCCTACAGCCAAGCCATTCCCTTCAACTATTTCCCGATATTTCTACAATGAAAAAAAGTTTTTTACAGGCGTTAGTAGTTTTATCTGTTGCTATATTTGCTACAGATTCCATTGCATCAACTAAATATATTTCAGTTGGAACGGGAAGCATTACGGGTGTTTATTATCCTGCTGGCGGCGCAATTTGTCGACTTCTTAATCGAGGAAGAAAAGAACATGGCGTCAGATGTTCGGTTGAATCAACTGGCGGCTCAGTTTCAAACTTAAATGCGATCAGAAGTGGTGCGATTGATTTTGGTATCGTGCAATCTGACTGGCAATATCATGCTTACAACGGCACTGGTTTCTTCGCCGATCAAAAACCTTTCAAAGAATTGAGATCAGTTTTCTCTCTTTATACTGAAACTTTCACAATGGCGGTTTCGGATAAATCGGACATTAAAAAATTAGACGACATCGTTGGTAAAAGAGTAAATATCGGACCACAAGGTTCTGGCATGTATGCCACTATGGAAGTTCTAATGGCTGCAAAAGGTTGGACTAAATCCAGCTTCTCGGCAATCACTTACTTACAGCCATCTGAACAGCCAAAAGCTTTATGCGATGGCAAAATTGACGTGATGATCTACGCCGCAGGTAATCCGAACGGCGTTCTTCAAGAAGCCACTCAAACCTGCAAAACCAGAATTCTCAGCATCGACAAAGAAACGGTTGATAAGTTAATTAAAACAAATTCTTTCTATGTTAAGGCGGTTATTCCAGGTGGAATGTATGCTGGCAACCAAAGCAGTATCGATACTTTCGGTGTTAAGGCTGGCGTTGTTACTTCGGAAAAAGTTTCTGCCGACATCGTTTATAATATGACCAAAGCCGTATTCGAAAATTTTGACAATTTCAAAACTTTACATCCGGTATTCTCTTCTTTGAAAAAAGAAGACATGGTTAAAGAAGGTCACTTGGCTCCAGTTCATCCAGGCGCCGCAAGATATTTCAAAGAAGCTAATCTTGGCAAAGTCGAATAGTTTCTTTAGTCCGCGCATTATATAAAACAAAAAACCCGTCACATCGAAAGGTGTGGCGGGTTTTTTGTAGTTTGGTTATACCAAACTACAAATCTATTGATCGCATTAACTTCGTCTTTTTGGTAAAAACTAAAACTTAAAAAACCAGCGGTATATTGATACAGCAAGTTTTTTAAGTTTTAGTTTTTCCTCAAAAATACTTCGTTACTACGATCAATAGATTTGTAGTTTGGTATATCTCTAAAAATCAAATCTTTTATCGAGTTTTTTTAAAAAATTATCTGCGAAGAAAGTTTAAAGATTTAGAAAGTGCGAGTTGTTTAAAGAGAATGCCCTAGATTAGGAGGGGTTATTTTTTTCGCAAAAAGAAGATATAAGCTGGAACTGAAATTCCAAAGATGATGGGCAATAGCCAAAGCAGAAAATTATTTTTGCCGAAGTCGGAATAAACCAAAATATCGGCGCCAAATTCTTTTACTAATTCAGACTTAATTTCTTCATCACTTTTGCCATCAAGAATTTTTTGGCGGATGAGTTTGCGCATTTCGAAGGAAAATTCGGTGTTAGAATTTTCGATGACTTGGCCTTGGCAGACAAGGCAACGCACCTCAAGAAAAAGATGTGTGGCGCGTTGTTCTTGGGATTCGTCGCTGAGGTGAGCTTCGGGAGCAAGGGCGATGCAGTTGCAGGAGAAGAAAAAAAATAACGCAGTCAGAAAATGATGTCTCATTTTAATTATCGATTTCGCCCGTGCTTATGGTTTTAAAGTTGCCGGTCATGACGACAGCAGAACCCAAACCATTCCATTCGATTATTAAATCTCCGCCTTTGAATCTGGTGGTGATTTTATTTTTCTTGGTCAGATTTTTTTTGATCGCTAAAATTGCCACAGCGCAGGCACCGCTTCCACAGGCTAAAGTTTCGCCAGAGCCGCGTTCCCAAACTCGAACTTCGATCAAGCTGTCGGAAATAATTTGAGCAAATTCGACGTTAGTTTTTTCTGGAAAAGTTGGGTCACATTCAACTTTTGGCCCAACTGCAAAAAATTTTTCGTCAGTTAAATGTTGTGTGATAAAAGTTACGGCGTGAGGATTTCCAACATTTACGCAACTAAATTCAAAATCGTGGAGGAAAATTTTTTGAGTTTCGATGTTACAATGAAGCGGAATTTTTTTCCAATCGAAAGATGGAATTCCCATATCGACCGCAATTAAATCGCCGCTTTTCCAGCATCTAAGAATTCCAGTGGCGGTTTTGATTTTTACTTCGCGATGATTTTTTTCATTCATTAAAATTGCGGCAACGCAGCGAGAAGCATTTCCGCAGGCTCCAGCCAAGGATCCATCAGAATTATAAATTTCCATCAAACAATCGGCCTGCGAAGAATCTTTTAAAATAATTACTTGATCGCAGCCGATATTTTTGCGGTTGGAAATTTCTTTAATTTTTTTTGGAAGCAGGGCGATATTAGATTTGCGGGCGTCAAAAATGATAAAATCATTTCCAGCGCCAGACATTTTTACAAAAGGAATTTTCATAATTTGGTGTTCGCTTAAAGACTAATTATTTTTAACTCGGCTGACATAAGTAAAATCTTCGGTTCTGACGATAATTTCTTCGCCTGATTCTATGAAAGGCGGAACCATAACGCGTACGCCATTTTCAAGAATTGCTGGTTTGTAAGAAGCAGAAGCAGTTTGTCCTTTTACAACTGCATCAGCTTGCGCAATTATAGCATTAACATGTTCAGGAATTGCGATGTAAATTGGTTTGTCATTGCAATATTCAACGCGGATATCCATGCCCTCAACTAAGAAAGGAAGAGCTTCGCCAACCAAAGTTTTTGGTAAATTAAAAGATTCAAAACTTTCCATATCCATCGCGACTAAATCGCTTTGGTCGAAATATTGGAACTGATAATTTTTTTGTTCAACGTAAGCCACATCAACATCTTCGCTAGAATTATAGCGAGTGTTGGTTTTATTTCCTGTCACGATATTTTTCATCTCAACTTGAATGTAAGCGCCGCCTTTGCCGGGTTTTACGTGCTCGCGTTTTAAGACTTTCCAAAGTTGATTTTGAAATTCGATGACGTTTCCGACACGAAGTGAGTTAGCGTTGGTTTTCATTTTGTACGATTTTTAAGTTTTAAGAAGACTTCCTTTTTAAAAAGGGATTTACAAATTTCTGACGATTTCTTCTGACACTTTTTTAGCGTCGCCGAAAATCATTAAAGTATTATCATTGAAAAAGAGTTCGTTCTCAATGCCGGCGTAGCCAGCATTCATTGATCTCTTAACAAAGAAGACGGTTTTTGCATAGCCAACATCTAAAATTGGCATGCCGTAAATTGGGCTGGTTTTATCGGTTTTGGCGGCGGGATTGGTTACGTCATTGGCGCCAATTACAAACACGATATCAGTATTTCTAAACTCGCTGTTAATTTCTTCCAACTCGAAAACTTTTTCATAATCAATATTGGCTTCGGCCAATAATACGTTCATGTGACCAGGCATTCTTCCAGCAACCGGATGAATGGCAAATTTCACTTCTACGCCAGCTTTTTCAAGTGCGTGAGTCATTTCTGCAACCGCATGTTGCGCGCCTGCAACCGCCATTCCGTAGCCGGGAACGATGATTACGCTTGAAGCACCTTTCATCATATAAGCAGCATCTTCCGCGCTGGCTTGTTTAACTGGTTTTTGTTCTTTATCGCTTGCAGCCGCGCTGGCGTTTTGTTCGCCGAAGCTGCTAAAAATTACATTGATGATTGAGCGATTCATCGCTTTGCACATGATGTAACTAAGAATCGCGCCAGAAGCGCCAACTAAAGCGCCAGTGATAATCAAAAGTGGATTTGCTAAAGTGAAGCCAATGCCACTGGCCGCCCAACCAGAATATGAATTTAGCATTGAAACCACAACTGGCATATCCGCGCCGCCAACTGGCGCGATCAGCATGAATCCAATGAAAAAAGCAAGTAGAGTTAAAATTATGAAGAAAAATTTTGATCCAAAAATAAAAAATAGAAGAAGAAAGGCGCCAAGAGCGTAAGCGCTGTATTTCGTAACTTTTTGGGTATTTTTAAAAAGTACTAATTTTGAATTCATATTGCCGTTAAGCTTCAAGAAAGCGACGATCGAGCCGGTGAAAGTAATTGCGCCGATCACAACGCCCAAGCCCATTTCGATTAAGCTGGCGATTTTAATTTTGTTGCCGTCAAGAATTTTGAAGGCGTCTGGAAGCCAAAGCGCGCTGGCTGCAATTAAAACTGCGGCCAATCCGACTAGAGAATGAAATCCAGCGATTAATTGCGGCATTGCCGTCATTTTAACTTTTTTGGTGATGAAATAACCAATGCTGCCGCCGATTGCGATCGCAATTAAAATCAAAAAATGATGTTTAATTTGAGGTAAAAATAAAGTGGTAAGAATCGCCAATGCCATACCAGCGATGCCGAAATAATTTCCGATGCGAGAGGTTTTCGGGGACGAAAGTCCGTAAAGCGAAAGAATAAAAAGAACCGCCGAAACTAAGTAAGAAAAGGCAACTAAAGAATGCATAAGTCTGAAATATAAATTAAATAACTCCGCTGCGAAGACAGTCGTGAAGATGTAAAATTCCCACCACTTTTTTTTCATCGGCGACAAAAAGACTGGTGATCGATTTTTTATTCATCACAGCAATCGCTTCAACGGCTAAGGTTTGAGAAGAGGTTGTGACCGGATTTTTGGTCATAATTTCTGCGGCGCTGTGAGTAAAAAAATTGTTGTCAATATGGCGGCGAAGGTCGCCATCGGTGATTATTCCGATCAATTCATTTTCAGAATCAATAACTCCGGTGCAACCTAAATGTTTAGAAGTCATTTCAAATAAAACGTCGGACATTTTTTGATTTGCACTGACCAGCGGAATATCTTGTCCTTGGCGCATTAAGTCGCGCACTTTTAAGAAATTTGAACCTAATTTTCCACCTGGATGGAAGACGCCAAATTTTTCAGGATTGAAGCCATGAGCATCGATTAAACTGACAGCTAAAGCATCGCCCAAAGCCAACATCATGGTGGTTGAAGTGGTTGGAGCGTTGACGGCGTTGGCTTCGGGAATTGCTGGCAAAACTAAAGCAACGGTGCTGGCTTTGGTTAATTCAGATTCAACGCGGCGAATGATGCCGATGATCGGAATTTCAAATCTTTTGCAGTAATAAATAATGTCTTTGAGTTCTTTGGTTTCGCCAGAATTGGAAAGCAGAATTACGACATCGTTCCCAGTAATCATTCCCAAATCGCCGTGGCTGGCTTCTCCGGGATGAATGAAGAAAGAAGGCGTTCCTGTCGAGGCAAAAGTTGCGGCGATTTTTCCGCCAATGTGGCCAGATTTTCCCATGCCACTGACAATTACGCGCCCTTTGCAATTTAAAATTAAATCGACGGCTTTGACATAATTTTCGCCAAAAAAACTTAACAAAGAAGTTAATCCTTCAATCTCAATATTTATCGTTTTGACAGCAGAATCGATGTAGGATTTTTTATCTTGCATAAGTTGGGAGCTTAATTTTTACTTGCGAATTCTGTTTGTCTTCGGGCCCTGAACTGGCCTTCAAGAGATATGTTTTTAATCCCCATACAATTTCAATATGAGTCTTAAAGAGCAAGAAATTTTGCAAGAATTTGCGGCGTCGAACGCGATTTTAAAAGGTCATTTTATTTTATCTTCGGGATTGCATTCCGACACTTACATGCAATGCGCTAGAGTTTTGATGGAGCCAAAAAGAGCTCAAAAACTTTGCGCCGCTTTGGCTCAAAAAATTGAAGAAAAGCTTGGTAAAAATTTTGCTGATATTGTTGTCGCGCCTGCAATGGGTGGCGTGATTGTTGGTTATGAAATGGGTTGTCAGTTAAATTTACCGACAATTTTTTGCGAAAGAGTAAATGGTGTTTTTGAATTTCGTCGTGGCTTTGAATTGCCAGAAAACGCCCGAGTTTTGGTGATTGAAGACGTCATTACAACTGGAAAATCTTCGCTAGAAACTTACGAAGTAATTAAAAAAGTTGGCGGAAAAGTTGTCGCTGAAGCATCTTTAGTTGATCGCAGCGGCGAAAAAGATTTGCAGAAAAAAATGGGAGTTCCAGTAGTTTCGCTTTTAAAAATTGAAGTAAAAACTTTCGATGAAAACAATATTCCTGAGGAATTAAAAAATATTCCCGCAATAAAACCAGGAAGCAGATTTTTGAAATAATTTTTGATTAATTGCATCATCCTTTTGACAAATTAATGATTGCAAACCTTCAAAAAATCTCGGTCTTTTTAGTGGTTCTTTTACTGATTTATTCTCGTTTTATATTTATTTTTCACCACGCTATCAACTTTACTGTCAGCCTTGCTATCAACTGCCGAAGGTGAATTAGTAGGGCTATCAGATTTTTGCTTAATCATATTAGTCACCAGTTTTCCTTCAACCACGGTATTTGATCCCAGCATAAAAGTTTGATTAGGCTGCAGTGCGAATTTTACTTCAATCTGGCCGTCACTGTTAGTTTTAAGATTTAAACTATCAGCTTTGGCGCCAAGCAATACTTTCATCTTACTTGGACTTACATTCCACATAATTGAAACCCGATCTTTACTGACTGAATCTAAAAATAATTCCTTACTTTTTTTATTAGTTTCCGAAGTGATTTTTTTGTCGTTAATCCAAACCACCCAATCTTGAGAAGTGGAATACATGATCGAGGCTAAATAAATATAAGATTTAGCGTTGAAATCGTCTTGTTCTTTTTTGGCTTTAGCCTCTTCTTCTTCAGCTTTTTTTTGCTGAGAGTTGGCGTTATTGGGGTCGCCATCTTCATTTCCGTCTGGCGTGTAAGATTGATTATTTTTAAAAGAATCAATTGCTCGTTCAATATTGTCATTTTCTCTATCGTCAAACATCAGCGATGTTGATTTATTTCCCAAAAGCAGATTGGCCATTCCGCCTTGGATTTTGTCAACTAAGGCAGAATTTTCCAAAGGTTTATTCACTAAATCTAATTTTTTTTCAGGAGAAATGGTGGAATTGTTTGTTTTATCGACAGTGTTTGAAGTGGGATTTGTTGCAGTTGGGGTTTGAGTTGTAAGATTTTCAATTGTTGACGCCGAGGTTTCTGGTAGAGTTTTTGCGTCAGAATTTTGCGCAAAAGTTCTGATTGCAATCAGCAAAAAAATTGCAATTAAAGCTAAATTTTTAAACGAGGTTTTTTTCATTTACTGACTCTCGATAGGTTGTTCTTCTGGCTTAGGAGCTTCTATTTTTGTTGTCGGATCAGCTTTTTGTTTATAAAGGTACCAAAAGAAATCAACCTTAACAGTGATTGCTCCCGAGCCTTTTCCGGTGCTGATTTGAAGTAAATCTTGATCGGTATATTTTTTAGTTTTTTTCATATCAAAATTCGCAATTATGGCGTATCCAGGAACCGATTGAATGAATTCAGAAATAAAAGCAATTGCCTTCACATCGTTAACGGCATCGTAAGTTAAAGTTGCGGTACTGACCGTAATGTTAACGGTAGAGCGTTTGAAAACTCCATTAGTCAATTCTTCTGGAATTGTCATTTTAATTGCTGGTTTTTCAATTCCGTATTTTTCAGCAAGCGCATCTATTTTAGCCGTGACATCGTCAATTCTTAAGCTGCCAACGAATTTTTTATTAGGTCTGATCGTCTTCCAAATTTCTTGATATTTTTTGGCTTCGGTAACTTTATTTTGTAGCTCGACAGATTTGCCTCTGATGCTGGCGGTTTCGGCCTCAATTCTTTGTGCTTCTTCGCGAGTTACCTGTTTTTTGTGAATATCGTAAGCGAAAGTTAATCCCAAAATAATAATCAATATTCCAGAAATTGAGCTATTCGTAATTATTCTTTTTCGTAGTATAAGAATTTTCATCGCTATTTAGATACCGTGAATTCGACAGGGAAAGTGTAGTACTTCTGTACGAAGTCAATATTGCGTGGAATTTCTTGATAACGCACATTTTCCTTAGGAAAATTTTTTTTAGTTTTTGCGGCAAGAGAGTCAAACCCTTTGAATAAGTCGTCAATGTCGCCGCTTTTATTGGCCAAATCTCCTTTGAAAGTAACTAAATATTGTGCTGCTCCAGGGTTTTTAGAATCAAATAATTGTAAAGAATATGTGAAGGAAAATAATTTCACGTCGTTATTTTTTAAGAAGCGCATATTGGTATAAAATTTCGTCAAATCAGTTCCCACCGAAGTCATCAGCTCGTCGATTTTTCCGAAATCTATAACTCTTTCAATATCAACGGCATTGCCATTTTCAGTGAGTCCGCTTTCAGTGGCGTTGGGAAGCTTGATATTACTGAATTCGCGCATTGCATTTAATCTTGCAGCCTCGGCTGAAGATAATAATTCAGAAGTTTTGTCATTAAAAAGAAAGATCACGACTATGCCGACAAAGAATATAAAAGACAAAACGACATTGGTGTAATAAGAAATTTTTAGAACTGTAAAAAATTTCTCCAAAACCATAATTTTTGGAGTGGTAAATTTTAGAATCTTTTTGCTATTGGTGAAAATTTTTGAGATTAGCAAATCGCAATAGCTGGCATTTTCTGGCAGCAATTTTTTATAGCCAGATTGTACGGCGGCTTGATATGGAGTATAGTTTATAAAGTTTAATTCCGAAGACCCGATCTTAGAAATTTGCGCCAAAACTTCGCTGGAAAAAATATTAACAATATCGATTTCTGAAATTCGAATATCGGGCAGCAAGCGTTTTAAATATTCGAAAGTGCTGTAAATATCTTGCTCATATTTTTCTAAAAAATCTTTGGCAGTAAAATCGTAATGTACGGAACGAGTAAAAATAATTCCTTGGTTAGAAAAAATAATTTGGCGAACGCCACTGACTTTATTTTGGATAATTAAAAAATAGATATTTTCTGGGCCAAAATTCTTCCCTTTGGAATTGGCTTGAATGTCTTTTTTCATCAGCTCTAAAAGCTTGAAAGACTCGATTGGTAACATGTAAACGCCAACTAAATGATTTGGCATTTCCAGTAAAAAAGTTACCCAATTTGCAACAATTTCTGAATTTGAGGCTGAGACAAAAAGACATTCGCTACGAGCTGTGGGAGTGGCAGTTTTTGTCGATTTTTTTTTATTGTCGGTAATGATATAGCCCTTGAAGCTTTCATTATCGCCGTCGCTTGCAAGATCGCGTTTAACGATATGTTCTAAATCGCCCTTTCTAATCAGCGGATAAGTTTTTTTCTTGTAGCTTTGATCGATAGTGTCGAGAATTAGCGATATCGAAATAAAACTATTTTTGGTAAATAAATTCTTAAGATCAATTTTTGCTTCTTCGGTCAGATCATCCAAAAATATTTTACTTTTAATTTCATTGCCGTCATGCAACGCAACAACTGCGCCGTAGTTTCCGATCGTGACAACAAAACTTTTTTTACTGGATAGCATCTTCTTAATTTAGACGATTATTTGATCTTTTTATTAGTGGAGAAATTCTGACAAATTTCAACAGTGCAATTCAAGTTATAAAACCAAACATACAATTTTTTTTTAGTCAAAATGATACTCGGTGTTGGAACTGACCTAATTTCTGTCAACAGAATCCAGAATCTGATTTTTAAATTCAAAGAAAAGTTTGAAGAAAAAATTTTTACGGCAAACGAAATTGCTAAAGCGCAAAAAATAAAAATTTCCGATGATGAAATTTCTGCAAATTCGTTGCTCTTGGCAAAATTTTATGCCAAAAGATTTGCTGCCAAAGAAGCCTTCTCCAAAGCTCTTGGACTTGGCATCGGCAGAGGTGTTGATTTTAAAGATATTGAAATTGAAAATGACGAACTAGGAAAGCCAACTATTCGAATTCTTAATTCCAAAGAAGAATTTATCCAAACTCATTTTAACTGTAAAAATTACGCAATTCACTTGTCGCTCTCTGATGAAAATTCTTTGGCAAGCGCATTTGTTGTAATCGAAAAAATCTCATAAATATTATTTAAAAAAATGAAAAATGACGCAAGCCTTCCAAGGGCTAGTAATTTTCAACTTGCTTCACAAAAAAATAATTCTGCAAGTAAAAAAATTATCGTAATCGGTGCTGGATCTTGGGGAACGGCGATCGCAAATCTTCTTGCGCAAAATTCTAACGAAGTATTTTTAGCGGCAAATCGTCCTGAAATTGTCAGCGAAATTAATGGCAAAAACAGCAATCAAAGATTTTTACCCAACATCAAATTAAGTAAAAACATTACCGCGATTGAAAATTTTTCCGACGAAATAAAAAGCGCTGATCTGGTTTTTATCGTGACGCCAAGTTCAAGTGCGACGCAAATTTTTGAACAGATCAAAAATATTAAAATAAAGAAAAAATGCGGTTTTGTAATTTGTTCGAAAGGCTTTGAACATAATTCTTTAATGCTTTTGAGCGATGCTTTTGAAAAGACGACGGGCATTAAAAATTACGCAGTTTTTTCTGGCCCAAATTTTGCAATTGAAGTGGCAAATCAAGAGCCAACTGTTACGACAATTGCTTCTCGCGATAAAAAATTAGCCAATCAAGTTATCGAAGTTTTAAGTAACGACAATTTTCAAGCGCAATATTTTAAAGATCCGCGCACCGCAGAAATTTGTGGCGTGGTAAAAAATATCATCGCAATTGGTTGTGGAATTGTTGACGGGCTTGGTTTGGGCGTAAATGCCAAATCAGCGGTTGTGATGAAAGGAATTTCAGAAATTCAACTTCTTTGCAAAAAATTAAAAGCTTCAACCGATATTACTCACGCTGCGGGATTTGGCGATATTTTCTTAACTTGTTCGTCAACGAAATCGCGCAACAACTCGCTTGGAATATTGCTTGCCAGCGGAAAATCTTATGCCCAAATTGCTAAAGAAACTGGTCAAACTTACGAAGGTGAATTTTCGGCTTCAGCAGTTTGTCAGATTGCAAAAAAATTGAAATTGCAGCTAGACTTGTGCGAAGAAATAAATCAAATTTTAACTCGTAAACACACTCCTAACAAGATTCGAACCATCATTTCAAAATCAATTTTAAGCTAATGTCTAACTCAGTTTTAATTATCGATTTCGGTAGCCAAGTTACTCAACTAATCGCGCGCAGAATTCGCGAACTTGGCGTTTTTTGTGAAGTAAAAAATCCCGACATTAAACTTGACGAGATCAAGAAAATTGCGCCTAAAGCCATTATTTTTTCTGGCGGCCCATCTTCAGTTTACGAAAAAAATGCTCCAACTTTGAGCAAAAAAATCTTCGATTTAAAAACTCCAATTCTTGGAATTTGTTATGGCGAGCAGCTAATCTGCCACTTGCTTGGTGGCAAAGTTGGAAAATCTTTCGAACGTGAATTTGGCAAAGCTGAAATCAAAGTTGTTTCTGATTCTAAATTCTTCAAAGGTGTAAAAAACACTCAAGTTTGGATGAGTCACGGTGATCATATCAGCAAAATTCCTGCAGGTTTCAAAGTTATTGCCAACACTCCAAAAGCGCCATATGCTGCGATTGCGGATGAAAAAAATAAAATCTACGGCGTACAGTTTCATCCAGAAGTTGTGCATTCAATTGAAGGCAAAAAAATCATCGAAAATTTTGTCGTAAAAATCGCCGGCTGTAAGCCAGAATGGACAATGAAAAATTTCAAAAAAGAAGAAATTGTTCGTGTCAAAAAAATTGTTGGCAAAAATCAAGTAATATGCGGACTTAGTGGTGGCGTGGATTCATCGGTTGTTGCAGCTTTAATCAATGAAGCAATCGGCAAACAATTAACCTGTATTTTTGTCGATCACGGTTTGCTTAGAAAAGGCGAGGGCGTGCAAGTTAGGGAAATTTTCGCCAAAAAATTTAAGACCAATTTGGTTTATGTTGACGCGTCAGAATTATTTTTATCGAAGCTAAAAGGCGTTTCTGATCCTGAGAAAAAACGCAAAATTATCGGCAAAACTTTCATCGAAGTTTTCGACAAAGAATCGGCTAAAATCAAAGACGCAATTTTCTTAGCGCAGGGAACTTTATATCCCGACGTAATTGAGTCGAGCCATCCAAATAAAGGCGCCAGCCAAACCATCAAATCACATCACAATGTTGGTGGATTGCCAAAAAAGATGAAATTGAAATTGCTCGAACCAGTCAGAATGCTATTCAAAGATGAAGTGCGAGTTTTAGGAAAGGAATTGGGGTTGCCAGATCACGTTGTTGGCCGCCATCCTTTCCCAGGTCCGGGTTTGGCCATCAGAATCATTGGTGACGTAACTCCAGAAAAAATTAAAATCCTGCAAGAAGCTGACGCAATTTATATCGAAGAAATTCGCAACGCCGGCCTTTACGACAAAATTTGGCAAGCCTTCTCGGTTTTAACTCCAATCAAAACTGTTGGCGTAATGGGTGATGCCAGAACTTACGAAAACGTATTAGCTTTACGCGCCGTAACTTCCATCGACGGCATGACCGCCGACGTTTACCGCTTCGATTCTGAATTTCTCTGTAATGTCGCCAGCCGAATCATCAACGAAGTTCGCGGCATCAACCGCGTAGTTTACGACTTCACTTCCAAACCACCAGGAACGATTGAGTGGGAATAATTACCATTAAACTTTTTCAAACTCTAATAGTTCAAGTAAGAAGTGTAATACTGGGTTATTTCCTATTTCGGCATAGACATTGTAGTTTCAGTGCCATAGAAAAAATTGGAAAAAATTCCTGCACTTATCAATTTAATTAAAAATTAAAACATGACGCCTGAACAAGAAGTTCTGCTTTCTACCATAACTGATGCTGTAAAAAAAAAGAAACTCGAACCACAGGAAACCGAAAATATAATAGATCTTCTGGGAATAGTCAGTCCTAACTTTGAAAACAAAAAAGGAAATACCCCTCTTATACTTGCCACAAAACAAGGTAAAGCAGACATCGTAGATATTTTGAGTCATCATGGAGCTAATGTCACATATAAGAACCGTGATGGTTATGCAGCCATTCATTACGCTACATCAAAGAAACATAATGAAGTGATACCTCTTTTGGCAGAAACCATTAACAGTGAATCTACTAGAGAAAGAAACACACCACTTCATTTTGCTTTAAAAGGTGAGAATAAAGACATTAGTACCGTAGAAACTTTACTTCGCCATGGTGCTATGACCTATATGTCAAATGTTAATGGAGATACACCTTTACATATTGCTTCAGAAAAAGGTTTTACTCAAGCCATAGAAGTTTTCGGTGGACGCTCTGATTTTAGTTACTCTGTCAATAAAGCAAACAATGATGGTAACGCGCCCCTTCATTTAGCTGCTAAAGAGGGACATTCTGGAGCCATAGAAACTTTATGTCGTCTTAATGCTGATATTAATGCTAAAAATAAAATTGGAAAAACACCACTTCATCTTGCCACAGAATTTGGTAATATTGAAGCTACAGAAAAATTGTGTGAATTATATGTCGATCTTGAGATTGAAGACCGAGATGGAAATACTGCTCTTAAATGTGCTATAAGCGGTAATAAAATTGATGCGGTTAAAACATTAGTTTTTCATGGCGCTAAGATAAATTTTTCTCTGGAAGATCTTAGTGATGAATTGCAAAACGCAGTGGAGGAAGGTTTACAACAAGAAAAAAACGAAAAGGCTGCAGCGGAATATATAAAAAAGTCCATCGCATTCATTACAATAAAAACTACAAAAGATATTTCTGCTTTCGCGAGATATACAGTGGATTATGAAAATGAGCATCAAATTACGATTGATACGCTATCAAGTTATGTGAGAGAAAATCAATATTCTCCACACCTTAGTGAAGAATTTAAAACTGTGTTTCTAAACAGGGCCGTTGAACTTTGTCATACTGGTACTAAAGACGAAATACGTTCATTCCAGGAATTAATTGATCTTAGATACGGTGCCTTTAATGAACTGAGAAATTTTACTAACACTCCAAGCTCTGTAAGAGATTATAAAGTTCTTATAAAGGAATTTACAAATAAGGAGTCTTCAAATTCACAATCCGTAGAAGAAAGTAAAAGCAATCATCAAGCTCCAGGAAACGTACCTGCACAATTTGAGTCTTTGAATTTACAATCCCCAAATTCAAAATCTAAAGGTGACAAATGTATCATATCTTAGATAATTAATCCCTTGCCACACAACTAATTAACCACGCAACAAGTAATGATCATGTGCTTTAAACCGTGATTTTTTGTAATTAAACTCTAACAAAATATGTCGAAATTCAATCTTCCTTACGCGCAGCCAATTTCTGCTGATAAAAAAATTCTTTATAAAAATGCTCGAATCATCGATCCAGAATCTGGTTACGATGAGCTTGGAAATCTTTTAACGGTTGGTGATAAAATTTCAGATTTTGGTGAAAATGTTTCGGCTGGAGATGCTGAAATTATTGATTGCGGCGGCCATGTTTTAGCGCCCGGATTAATCGACATCCAAGTTCATTTCCGCGATCCTGGGCAATCGCACAAAGAAGATTTAACTTCGGGTTCAAAATCTGCTGTTGCTGGCGGAATCACGACTGTTGTGTGTCAGCCCAATACTTCGCCAACATTAGATTCAGTTTTAACTTTCGATTATCTTCGCCTAAAATCTCGCGAAGTCTCTTATTGCAACATTCGCGCTTATGCTTGTATCACCAAAGGCATGAAAGGCGAAGAATTGGCTGATATGAATTCTTTGGTTGAAGCAGGAGCCGTCGGCTTCACCGACGATGGTTTGCCAGTGATGAACGCTAACGTGATGCGTCGTGCTTTCGAATATTCGAAAAATTTAAATGTTGTGGTCGCGCAACATGCGGAAGATTTGCATCTTACAAATAAAGGCTGCATCAATGAAGGAAAGGTCAGTTTGGAACTTGGCGTGCGTGGCATTCCCAATATTTCAGAATCGGTTATGGTGGAACGCGATATCGCAATTCTTGAAGCTGTGGGCGGGCGCTATCACTTACTTCACGTTTCAACCAGAGAAGCTTTAGATGCGATTAAACGCGCTAAAGCAAAAGGCCTTGCTGCCACAGTTGAAGTGTCTCCGCACCATTTTACTTTGAACGATACGCAAGTTTTAAAATCTGGAACTAATGCTAAAATGAATCCGCCACTGCGCTCGGAACAAGATCGTTTAGCTCTGATTGAAGGCCTACGCAGCGGCTTAATTGACGCGATTGCAACTGATCACGCGCCGCACGATTTAACTTCAAAAGAGAAAACTTTAGAAGAAGCCAGCTTTGGAATCGTTGGCGTTGAAACCATGCTACCATTGTCTTTGGCGCTTTATCACGATAAAATTTTGAGCCTAAAAGATTTACTTGCAAAGATGACATGCAACGCTGCAAAAATTATTAATTTTGACGGCGGCGTAATCAAAAAGGGCGCTCGCGCCGATTTAGTTCTAATTGATTTAGATCACGAATGGACAATCGATTCGAAAAAATTCTACAGCAAATCAAAAAATTCTCCTTTCGATAATTTTAAAGTGAAAGGTCACGCCATCAGAACTGTCGTGGCTGGAAAGACTGTTTATTCAATTTAGAAAATTAAAATGATAGCCAAGATTTTAATCATCGCCGGTTCCGATCCCAGTGGTGGCGCGGGAATTCAGGCTGATATTAAAACCGCAGCTGCTCATAAAGTTTATTCCGCGGTGGCAATCACTTGTTTAACGGCGCAAAATACTAAAAAAGTTTTTGCGGTTCATAATTCGCCAATCGAATTTTTGCGCCAGCAAATCGAAGTTGTTTTGGATGATATTTCTTTTGATGCGATAAAAATTGGTATGCTAGCAACGGCTGAGATTATTGATTGCGTGGCTGATGTTCTTGCGCGTAAAGCTAAAAATATTCCGTTAATTTTGGACACCGTGATGGTCGCAACTTCGGGCGATTTGCTTTTAAAAAAAAATGCGGTCGAGGCTCTGAAATTAAAATTAATTAAAGGCGCGACTATTGTTACGCCAAATATTGATGAAGCGGAAGTTCTGGTGGAAATGAAAATAAAAAATTTCGAAGATATGAAGCTTGCGGCTTATAAAATAAAGGCTTTGGGCGCGAAGAATGTTTTGATCAAAGGTGGTCATTTGAATTTTTTAGATGGAAAAATTCATTCAATTTTACTTGATGAAAAAAATAAAATTCATCGTATCAGCAATAAAAAATTCGGCACAGAAAATTTGCATGGAACTGGATGCACATTGGCGTCAGCACTTGCATGCAATATTGCAAAAAAAATCGAATTAGTTACGGCCGCTAGAAAAGCGAATGCTTATGTTTATCGCTCGATCGTAAAGAGTGTGAATATCGGGCAGGGAAGTCGGGTGTTGCTGCATTATTAAATTTAGCTAACCATATTTATATACCGTCATTGCGAGCGTAGCGTGGCAAACCAGTAAAACCGAAAACTACACTGGTTTGCCGCGCTGCGCTCGCAATGACGGCGTTGGAAAGTTCGAGGTAAAATTTACAACTCAGCTAGTCTTCAACAACCGATAAGTAATACTATCGTGAAGGGCTCGAAATGAGGCGTCAACGATGTTTTCTGAAACTCCAATTGTGGTCCATTTATTTCCCGATGAATCTGATGATTCAATTTGTACGCGAGTAATGGCTTGCGTGCCATCAGAAGGCGTAAGGATTCTCACCTTATAATCAGTTAAACGTATATCTTTTAAACTTGGATATTTGCGCGAAAGACTTTTGCGCAAAGCCTTGTCTAAAGCGTTTACTGGGCCATTTCCCTCAGCAACTGCCATCGTCGTTTTATTACCGATTTTAATTTTGATTGTCGCTTCGGCAATGGTAACGATGCGACCCTTGGCGTCAAATTTGCGTTCGTCTAAAACACGAAATCCCACTAAATCAAAAAAATTTGGAACTGAAGAAAGAGATTTTTTGGCTAGAATTTCGAAGCTGGCGTCAGCGGCGTCGTAGGCGTAACCCTTGGCTTCAAGCTCTTTCACTTGATTAACCAAATCGGTAATTTGATTGGCTTTCACTTCGTCGCGAAGTTCCAAACCCATATCTTTTAAGCGTGATAAAATATTTGATCTGCCAGCTTGGTCGGAAATCATAATCAGACGTTCGTTACCAACTTTTTCAGGCGCGATATGTTCGTAAGAAGTTGGATTTTTAGCTACTGCTGAAACGTGCAATCCGCCTTTATGCGCGAAGGCATATTTGCCCACGTAAGGCGCGAATTTGTCACGTTCTTTGTTAAGTAAATCGTCCAAAAAATGTGAGGCGTGAACCAAATTTTTTAACTGTTTTTCGTTAATACCAACATCGTATCCCATCTTTAAGATCAGGGTTGGAATGATGCTGACCAAATTAGCATTTCCACAACGTTCGCCCAAACCATTAAGTGTTCCTTGAATTTGGCGAACGCCAGATTCAACCGCGGCAAGCGAGTTAGCGACGGCGTTTCCAGTGTCGTTGTGACAGTGAATTCCTAAATTTTCACCAGGAATATGTTTGGTAATTTCTTTAACAATTTTACCAATTTCGCTGGGCAAAGTTCCGCCATTAGTATCGCAAAGCACAATCCATCTGGCCCCAGCTTCGTAAGCAGTTTTAATGGCTTGAAGTGCAAATTTTGGATTAGCTTTATAACCATCAAAAAAATGTTCGGCGTCAAACATCGCTTCTTTTTTCTTCTTCACGATATGTTTGATTGAGTCTGAAATCATTTCCAAATTTTCTGCTTCGGAAATCTGCAATGCGTGTTTTAAATGAAAATCCCAAGTTTTGCCGACGATACAAACTGCTTTAACGTTAGCATTGGTTAATGCATTCAAACCCGCGTCATTTGCGGCTGAAACGCCATTACGACGCGTCATGCCAAAAGCAGTAAATTGCGATTGTTTTAATTTTGGTAAGTCAGAAAAAAATTCATCGTCAGTGGGATTTGCGCTGGGCCAGCCGCCTTCGATATAATCAATTGCTAGCGAATCTAAAACTTTTGAGATTTCAATTTTATCGCGTACGCCAAAATTTACCGTGCTGGTTTGTGCGCCGTCGCGCAGCGTAGAATCGTAAAGGTAGACTCGTGGTTTTGTCATTTACTAAAATAAAAATATTATCATCCCAAGAACTGCGAAGGCAGCTGATGAGGCCCAGAAACTTTTTACAACTTTTTGTTCACTCCAACCCAGTTTTTCAAAATGATGATGAAGTGGTGCCATTAAAAAAATTCTTTTTTTGCGAAGCTTGAAAGATCCAACTTGCAAAATTACCGAACAAGCTTCGGCAACAAAAACGATAGAAATGATAAAGAAAATAAATTCTTCTTTGATGATGATTGCGATCAGGCCAAGAACAGAGCCAATTGCCAGACTTCCAACATCGCCCATAAAAATTTTTGCTGGCTTCAAGTTGAAAGTTAAAAATGCTAAAAGTGAGCCGATCAAACAGATGCAAAAGAAAATTATTTCGCCAGAAAATTTAACCTGCGGTAAGTGAAATTTTGTTGATAAAGTTGGGCTTGATGCGGCGAAAATCATAAAAATTAAACAGCACAGATTTATGATTGCGGGCACTGAAACAAGACCGTCAAGACCGTCGGTTAAATTTACGGCGTTCGAAGTTCCAACAATTACGACATTCACAAACAAAACATAAAGTATGATGCCAAGTGCAATGTAATGTCCATGACCAAGTGGTAAGAAAACTTGATTAGCAAAATGAATTTCGTCGATAGTTCCAAGCCACAAAAATGCGATTCCGATAATCGAAAATTGGATTATTAATTTGATGCTGCCGCGAAAACCTTTGGTATTTCTGTAGAGAACTTTCATCAAGTCGTCCGTAAGTCCGATTGCCGCAAAAGTGATCATTACGGCGCAAACAACCAGAATATAACGATTAGAAATATCGACGAAAAGTGTGGTCGAAATTAATGTCGCGAGCACAATAAAAATTCCGCCCATGGTTGGAGTTTTTTGTTTAGTGGCAACATGAGTTGCTGGGCCGCAATCGCGAATTGGTTGGAAAAATTGGGGATTGGCATGAGCAAATTTGATGTATTTTTTAGTCGCAAAAAATCCGATCAAATAAGATGAAGTCAGACATAAAAAGGCTTTAACCCAGAGGTTTTGCAATAAAATTAAACTAGTGAGCACTTTTTTCTTTGGTTAAGTTTTCAATAATTTTTTCCATTTTCGTGCCGCGCGAACCTTTGACGTAAAGAATATCGCCATCACGCAGCAATTCTTGAATTTCAAGGCTTGATATGGTTGAATCTGGAAAAGTTTGGTAAGAATTTTTAGGTAATTTTACCGCTGCTTCAGTCATGTTTTTTCCGACTAAAATTGCAAAATCGATGTGTAGCGCGACTAGATAATTCGCCACTTCTTCGTGTAATTCAACAGATTTTTCACCAAGCTCCAACATGTCACCAAGCGCAGCAATTACACGTTTTTTGCCTAAGGCATTTTTCAATTCTACCGAATATTCAAGTCCCGCCTTGATTGAAAGAATGCTGGCGTTGTAGCTGTCGTCGATGATTGTGATATTTTTTCCATCAAGATTAATTTCAAAAGCTTTGCCGCGACCCATCGTATTTTCAAGTTTGGTCAATTCGGACAGGCCTTTCTTGGCGTTGTCGGTTAGAAGATTCAAGGCTGTAGCAACAATTAATGAATTAAAAATTGTCGCTTTGTTGGAAGTTGAAATTTCAAAACTCGCAACGTCGCAATTATTTATCGGCCTAGTAATAAAAATATCCGCACTGCTTACGCCCTTGATTTTAGAGTATTTAAGGCAGTAATCACTTTGCGGAGATTTGCCGAAAGTCAGAATTTTTTTGCCTAAAGTTTCGGCGCGTTTTTTAAGAAAATCGAAATGTTTATTGTCGCGATTGATAAGCGCAATTCCATCAGCTTCAATGCCGTAGAGGATTTCAGATTTTGCTAAAGCGATTTCTTCTTCATTTTTGAAAAATTCAATATGAACTGGACCAACATTGGTAATGATTGCCAAATGAGGTCGCACAAGGCGCGAAAGTGGTTCGATTTCGTTTAAATGATTCATCCCCATTTCAAAAATTCCAAAAGCGCAATCACGTGAAAAGTTGCTCAAAGAAAGAGGAACGCCGAAGTGATTATTTAAATTTCCAGCTGTCGCAAAAGTTTTTCCGTAGGCAGAAAATGTTAATTTCAACATTTCTTTAGTGCCTGTTTTTCCTACGGAACCGGTGATTGCGATGATTTTTGCGGTGCTACGTTTGCGCGAAAATTCAGCAAGTTTGTAAAGAGCTTTGAAACTGTCTTTGACTAAAATAAAATCACAATTTGCAACTTTTTCTAAAGCGGATTTGTTTTGAACAATCATGACTTTGCAGCCATTTGTTAATGCCTGTTCCAAGAATTGATGCGCATCATTTATTTCACCTTTTATTGCGATAAATAATCCGCATTTTGGAGTTTTGCGCGAGTCGATTACCACTTCGTCAATTTCTAAATTATCAGAAAGACGATGCTCTAAAAGCTCATCAGATAAGGCTTCGATTAATTCTTGTTTAGTCCAAAGAGTCATAATTTTAGTAGCGATTGAATTTCATTTTCTGCAAATCTCGCCCCAAATTTTTGGATAATTTTTGAAGCTAAAAGATTTCCTAACTCTGCCGATTTTTCCAAAGTGCAATCGTTGGCCAATCCATATAAAAAGCCAGCGGCGAAAGCATCGCCAGCGCCAGTTGTGTCAATTAATTTTTCAATTTTTGCGGCAGGTTTTAAAAAATTTCCTTGAGCTGTAATAACTTCGCAACCTTTTTCAGATTTGGTGACGATGGAAATTAAATCTGGGTTGTAATGAAAAATTTCTTTGTAATTTGGCGCAAGCTCCAAAGCCTCGGTTTCATTGGCGAAGAGAATGTCTAAGTCTTTTAAAATTAAGTCTAAAAATTCCTCTTTGTGACGTGAAACACAGAAAGAATCTGAAAGCGAAAAAGCAACTTTCACATGATGTTTTTTAGCGTAAAAAATTGCTTTTTTTAGGGCTAAAATTGTTTCGGGAGCGTCCCATAAATATCCTTCCAAATAAAGGATTGAAGCGCCTTCAAAGGTTTCTTCTTTGATGTCATTTTTAGTGATTTGTGAAGCGCAACCTAAATAAGTGCACATGGTTCGATGAGCATCAGGCGTGACCAAAATAAAAGATTTTGCCGAAGAATTTTTGTGATGGCCATGACTTACAAATTCAACGCCGCTTTTTGAAATTTCGTTGATAAATTTTTTGCCAAAATCGTCGTGACCAACTTTGCCAATAAAAACGGTTTTAGTGCCAAGTTCAGCAAGCGCGGCAATTGTGTTGCCAGCAGATCCGCCGGAAGTTATTTTTTCTGACGAAAGTTGTGATAGTTTGTCCGCTTCAACATCAGAAATTAACGACATTGAATTTTTGAAAAGACTATTTTGCGTCAAAAATTGATCTTCAACTTTACATAAAACGTCGACGATGGCGTTGCCAATTCCGATGATTTTTTTCATTATTTTACCAGGATTTTAAAAAATTTCTTCTTACCAACTGCCAATTCAAAATCGTTAGTTTGTGTGATTGCATGTTGAATGTCCAAAACCGCTTCACCGTTGATTTTAACCGCTTTGCCTTCGATCAATTTTTTTGCCGCACCTTTCGATTCGGCAGCGCCAATTTCAAAAATTATGTCAGTTAATTTTGTGCCCAAAGAAATTTCTTTTTCTTCAAAAGCAGCAGAATTTTTTGCGATAAAAATCTCACGTGCTTTTTGCAAAGCTTGATTTGCAGCTTGCTCGCCGTGGCAGATTTTTACTGCTTCAAAAGCCAGAATTTCTTTCGCTTTGTTGATTTCTTGATCTTTCAATTTTTCTAAATTGGCGATTTCTTCCAAACTTAAATCGGTAAATAATTTTAAGAATTTACCAACATCGGCATCGTGAGTATTTCTGAAATATTGAAAATAATCGAAAGGTGAAAGCATGGTTTCGTCCAGCCAAATTGCGCCATCGGCGGTTTTACCCATTTTTTTCCCGTCGGCGGTTGTGAGAAGAGGTGAAGTTAATCCGAAAGCATCTTTTGCAGCAATTCTGCGCGTTAATTCCACCCCATTAACAATATTTCCCCATTGATCGGAGCCGCCGATTTGTAAGCGGCAATTGTGTTTTTTGTTGAGCTCGTAAAAGTCGTAAGCTTGCAAAATCATGTAATTGAATTCTAAGAAAGACAAAGACTGATCGCGCTCTAAACGAGTTTTTACTGAATCGAAAGTGAGCATGCGATTGATCGAAAAGTGGCGGCCGACATCGCGCAAAAATTCTAAATAATTTAGGTTTTTTAACCAATCGTCATTATTTACCAAAACCGCGGCATTTGCGCCTTCGAAGCTGATAAATTTTTCTAAAGTTTTTCGAATTCCGCTTAAATTTTCTTGGATTTTTTCTTCACTCAAAACTTGTCGAGCTTCATCTTTTCCGCTGGGATCGCCGATTTTTGTAGTGCCGCCGCCAAGTAAAACGATTGGTCGATGTCCGTGTTTTTGTAGCAAACGCAAAATCATGATTTGAATTAAACTTCCAGCGTGAAGTGATTTGGCGGTACAATCGAATCCGATATAGGCAGAGATTGACTCGCGAGCCATTAAATTATCGAGTTCTTCGGCGTGAGTGGTTTGCGCAAAAAATCCGCGCGCAGAAAATTCCCGCAGAAAATTTGATGAAAATTCTGATTTGAAATTCATTTTTGAGAGTTAGTTTGTTACAACAGAAATGCTCGCGCAATTATCAAAACCGCGCCCAAATTAAGCAATCCATTTTTAAAATGAATATTGAAGAAAAGCAGGAAATCACATCAAAGTGGTTTCAAAATCTGCGCGATAAAATTTGTGCAGAATTTGAAAAAATTGAAGAAGAATTCGGTGCGCAAAATCCCGGAAAATTTGTTCGTAAAAATTGGAACAGACCAGATAAATCAGGTGACGGCGGCTTTGGCGAAATGTCGTTGATGAAAGGAAATGTTTTCGAAAAAGTTGGCGTAAATTTCTCGAAAGTTTACGGCGAATTTAGCGAAGAATTTCGTAAACAAATTCCAGGAGCTGAAGAAAGTGGCAAATTTTGGGCCAGTGGAATTTCTTTGGTGGCGCATATGAAATCGCCTTTGGTTCCAGCGGTTCATATGAATACACGATTTATTTGTACGGCAAAAAATTGGTTTGGTGGCGGCGCGGATTTGAATCCGATGTTTGAAGTTGAAAAAGATACTGCGGATTTTCATCAAGCCTTCAAAGCCGCGTGCGATAAGGCCGAGCCGCAATATTATGAAAAATATAAAAAATGGTGTGATGAATATTTTTTCATTAAACATCGTGGAGTTGCGCGCGGAGTGGGTGGAATTTTTTATGATAATTTAGATAGCGGTAATTTTGAAAATGATTTTAATTTTACCAAAAATGTTGGGCTGGCTTTTTTAGAAATTTTTCCAAAACTAGTTCGTCGTCATATGTTGGAAAAATGGAATGACGATCAGCGCGAACATCAATTAAGAAAACGCGGATTATATGCTGAATTTAATTTGGTTTATGATCGTGGTACAAAATTTGGCTTAATGACGGGCGGCAATCCGGAGGCGATTTTGATGTCGTTGCCGCCGGTTGCTAAATGGGATTAAAGCGACGGCTTCGCCGTAAAAACGTGCTAAATGCACGTTTTTAGCTTTAATCGGGCGAGGCTATGCCTCCGCCCCGGCGCGAGTTGTCTTGGAGCGAAGCGACAAAAGCAACGAAGCGTTGCAGATCTGCAAGCTTAATTTTAGCTTTAATCGGGCGAGGCTATGCCTCCGCCCCGGCGCGAGTTGTCTTGGAGCGAAGCGACAAAAGCAACGAAGCGTTGCAGATCTGCAAGCTTAAATTTTAGCTTTAAGTTGTCTTGGAGCGAAGCGTTAAAAAACAAACTAAACTTAAAAAAATGCAAAAACTCGAAAAAATTTACGAAGGAAAAGCCAAACAACTTTTTTCAACTTCTGACAACAATCTTCTGATCCAATATTTCAAAGATGACGCCACTGCTTTCAACGGTGTAAAAAAAGAAATTATCGCCGGTAAAGGCGTTTTAAATAATTTTATCTCTGAATATATCATGTTGAAAATGGCCAAATCTGGCATTCCAACCCATTTCGAAAAAAGATTAAATGAACGCGAACAGTTGATTCGCAAAGTTACGATCATTCCTTTGGAAGTTATTATTCGTAACGTTGCGGCAGGTTCGATGGCAAAACGTTTGGGAATCTTGGAAGGTGTGGAATTATTGTCGCCAGTTTTTGAAATTTGTTACAAAGATGATTCCCTTGGCGATCCACTAATTAACGACGATCACGCCATCAATGTTTTGAAAGTTGTTAACAAAATTCAGCTTGATCAAATCAAAAAATATACTTTTAAAATTAACGAAATTTTGAGCGGAATTTTCAAAAATATTGGTATCAAACTGGTTGATTTTAAGATCGAGTTTGGATTTGATGCGCAACAAAATATCGTCTTAGCAGATGAGATTAGCCCTGATAGCTGTAGGCTTTGGGATGAAAAAACTTCTCAAAAATTGGATAAAGATGTTTTTAGAAGAGATTTAGGGAACTTAGTTGAAGTTTACTCTGACGTGGCTTCTCGCTTAGGAATTCAAATTAAATAATCATGAAAATCAGAATTATAATCACACTAAAAAAAGGCGTTTTAGATACTCAGGGTAAAGCAATCGAAGCTTCTTTGCAGAAAAATTTAGGATTCGCTCAAATCTCTCAAGTCAGACAAGGCAAGGTTGTAGAGCTTGATATCGCAGAAACTGATCCAACAATTATCAAAAATATTGTTGATGAAATTTGTGACAAATTGCTCGTTAACAAAGTCATCGAAGATTATAAATACGAAGCCATCTCTTAAATATTATGAAATCAGCAGTTATCGTTTTTCCCGGCTCAAATTGTGATCGCGACGCAGTTACAACTTTGCAAAAAACGGGAAGTAAAGTTTCAAAAATTTGGCACCAAGAAACTAAGATTGAAGATGGTCTTGATTTAATTGTGGTTCCAGGAGGATTTTCTTACGGTGATTATTTGCGTTCAGGCGCCATGGCGGCAATTTCTCCGATTATGATGGAAGTTAAAAGAATGGCGGAAAAAGGCGTAAAGGTTTTAGGAATTTGCAATGGCTTTCAAATTTTAACCGAAGCCGGATTGTTGGACGGCGTGCTTTTGCGCAATCAGAAAGGAAAATTTATTTGCCGCGAAGTGGTTTTGCGCGTTGAAGATGGCAATAGTGATTTTACTAGAAAATATAAAAAGAATCAGACTGTAAAATTTCCAATCGCTCACATGGATGGAAATTTCTTTGCTGATAATGAAGTTTTGAAGAAACTCGAAGGCAATGGTAATGTGGCTTTTCGCTATGTTGACGTAAATGGAAATGTTACTGACGAAGCTAATCCAAACGGTTCAGCCTTAAATATTGCGGGAATTTTTAACGACAGAAAAAATGTTTTGGGCATGATGCCGCATCCAGAAAGAGCCGCCGACGAAACTACCGGATCAAAAGATGGTGCGGCGATTTTTGAAAGTTTGATGGGCTAGTTTTTTGCTGAGGCTTTAGATGCTTCAGCTTCCTTTAAGGATTCTTTTTTCTTCATCTCAACCAGATCGCTTAACAGTGAATTGCGAATATTTTTTGCAAGTGATTTGGTCAAGTTTGACGCTACATATTCGTCAGATGAGTGGGTTGCAAAACGATTGGAAGTCACTTCGTAGTTATCGTTCATCACAGAAGATCCTTCAGAAATCACATCTCCGGTTTTTAAACTGCGCAGTTCATATTTTACGTTTAAGAAAATTCGGTTACGTCCTGAAGCGCCAGTTGAAGTGGTAAGGGTTGAGTTGAAGGTTTTTGTCATCGTCAAGCTTAAGAAATATTTCGGTTCAGCTTTGATGTAATCAGGATTTAAGGCGTCGTAGAGATTATTTTTTAAATCTTGATCAAGTTTAGTGCGATTTTTTTTGATGCGAATCGCGGCTAATTCTTCTTCGTAATTAAATTCAGTTGATGCAGATGGCTCTTTGTAAACCATCGAAAAACCACATGAACAAAGGGTTAGAAGCGATATTGTGACAATAAATCTTCTAAGCATTTTTATTTTTGATTGCGCTTTCAATGAAGGAAACAAAGAGCGGATGAGCGGCAAAAGGTTTTGATTTTAACTCAGGATGAAATTGCACGCCGACAAAAAATGGGTGATCTTTGATCTCGACAATCTCAGGCAATTTGCCGTCTGGCGACATTCCAGAGAATTTTAATCCCGCCTTTTCTAGTTTATCTTTGTAGTTCACATTAACTTCGTAGCGATGTCTGTGACGTTCAGAAATTTTGGTTTTACCGTAGATTTTTTCTGCTAAACTTCCTTTGGTGATATTGCATGGATAGGCGCCAAGCCTCATTGTGCCGCCCATATCGGAGCCAGCTTTTTTGGTTTTTTTGCCGCTTTGATCTTTCCATTCTTGCATAGTTCCAATCAAGAAACTGCCTTTTTTCGCAAATTCGCTAGAAGTGGCGTCTTTGATGTTTAGAACGTTGCGGGCATATTCGATTACAGCCATTTGCATACCGTAACAAATTCCAAGGCAAGGAATTTTTTGTAAACGCGCTTGTTTAATCATGTCGATTTTTCCTTCGACACCATCTTCACCAAATCCGCCAGGAACCAGCACAGCATCGATATTTTTTGGTAAATCATTTTTACCAGAGCGCGCATTAACCCAAGTAATTTTGGCTTTCGATTTAAGAGAAAATGCGGCGTGATCGATGGCTTCGAGAAGCGATTTATATGAGTCGCGATAGTCAGTATATTTTCCGACGATGGCAATATTTACTTCATGTTTTGGATTTTCGATCGCGTCTTTGATCTTGATCCACTTGGTTAAATCGGGTTTCTTTTTGTGGTCAAGTTTGAAGAATTTTAAGATTTCGGTATCAAGCCCATTCTTATGATAAATTAGCGGAACCTCATAAATGCTTGAAGCATTTGGTGCGGCGATAACGCAAGAAGATGGAACCGAGCACATTTTAGCAATTTTTTCCAAATGTGATTTGGTGGTTGGGCGTTCAGCGCGACATAAAAGCACGCTTGGCTGAATTCCGATCGAACGTAATTCTTTTACAGAATGTTGAGTTGGTTTGGTTTTTAACTCGTCAGCGCTTTCAATGTAAGGCAATAGAGTCAGGTGTAAGAAGGCGCATCTTGCTTGGCCTAATTCGTAACCAAGTTGGCGAATTGCTTCAAAAAATGGCAAAGCTTCAATATCGCCAACGGTTCCACCAATTTCACACAAAGCAAAATCGATGCCTTTAACGTCGTTTAAAATAAATTCTTTGATCAGATCGGTAACGTGCGGAATCACTTGTACTGTGCCGCCAAGATAGTCACCTTTGCGCTCTTTAGTAAGAAGATTGGAATAGATTTGGCCGGCAGTTACGTTGTCAGATTTTTTAGCATCAACCCCAGTAAAGCGTTCGTAATGTCCTAAATCAAGATCGGTTTCTGCGCCATCTTCGGTTACAAAAACTTCGCCATGTTGAGTGGGGCTCATGGTGCCAGGATCGACGTTTAAATATGGATCAAGTTTGCGAAGTTTTACTGTGTAGCCGCGAGCTTGAAGTAAAGCGGCAAGAGAAGCGGAAGCTAAGCCTTTTCCTAAAGAAGAAACTACGCCGCCTGTGATAAAGATGAATCTGGTCATTTTTTAAATTACTTTCCCTGCATAATACGATCGACCAACTGCTGAATTGTTGGTACGAAGCCATTGTCGTAGAATGAATCAGTGGCGAAGCGGTAACCGCTGTGGCCAGAGAACATTAACTGATTCTCAATATCGATGCCATTGCGGACGTCTTGTAAAGTTTTTTGGATGCAGAAGCTGCGTGGATCGGCTTTGCGATCTGTTGTGTGATGCATTTCTTCTTTATCAGACCAATTACTGAAGCGACACTGGCTTAAGCAGCCCATGCAATTAATTTGGTCGGTGACGATTTGTGCGGCTTTTGATTTGTCAACAAACATCAAAGTTTCGTCTGGTGTTTTCATGCCTTCAACGTGACCTTGCGCAATCCAAGAATCAACTTTGGTTTTATCTTCTGGTTTGATGAAAACACTGCGACCTCTTTGACCGAAAGGAATTTCGCAAGTGAAGTTATCAACAGCTTTGGCGCGATATTCAACTTGTCTGATTTCGCGACCTTTTAATTCGCGGATGAAATCATTTTCAATGGCGGAAGAATAGAAACCTGTAGGACTGAAGCGGTTTAGATAAATGTCGCCTTTTTTCAAATTTAATAATTTTTTCTTCCAAGAATCAGGAACTGGATATTCTTGAGTAACGATGGGGCGAGTTCCGAATTGAAAAACAACGGGTCCGATTTCTGGATTATCTAACCAATGTTCAAATTCTGCTAAATTCCACACGCCGCCGGCCATCACGATTGGCACATCATTTAAGCCAACAGAATTCATGAAGGTGCGGATTTCGGCAACTCTTGGATATGGATCTTCGTAGGCATTTGGATCTTCGGCATTGGATAAACCATTGTGACCACCAGCGCGCCAAGGACATTCATAAACCACGCCGCCAAGCAAAGAAACTGCTTTGTGATAACTTCTTTTCCACAAGGCGCGGAAAGCGCGCATTGAAGAAACAATTGGGTAATAATGAACGTGATATTTTTCAGCGATTTCAGATAAGCGATAAGGCATGCCAGCGCCGCAAGTGATGCCGTGAATTAGACCTTTTGAACCCTCAAGAATTCCTTGTAAAATGCGTTCAGCGCCTCCCATTTCCCACAGAACGTTCATGTGGATTCTGCCATTTCCGCCAGAAATATCGTGAGCAATTTTGGCTTGAGAAATAGCGCCGCGAATGCTGTCAAAAACCAGTTCTTCATGTCTTTCGCGTCTGGTATGAGTTTTGTAAACCAAGGGAATATATTTGCCGTTTTCATCGATATAATCAGCATTTACACCAGAGAAAGTTCCAACCGCACCAGCTTTTGCAAAATGTCCTGCAGTAACGCCAGTAGTAACGCCAACGCCTTTACCGCCTTCAATGATTGGAAGACATTCGACGCCAGAAATATTGTATGATTTAATTGACTTCAGCAAAACGTAACTCTCCTGAGATTTGATTTTATTGTAAGAAATTTGGGGAAAAATGGGAAAATTTTGAAGGCGCGAAAGCTAAAAAACTTAGGCAAAATAGCAATAAATAATTACCCAATTTTATAAGGCGGAAAATCTAAACCTTTTGGCGAGGCGGTAAAAATTTCAACACCTTCTTTGGTAACGCCAACCGTGTGTTCAAATTGTGCCGATAAAGATTTATCGCGAGTGGTTACCGTCCAGCCATCATGTTTGCTTAAAAGAGTTTCATATTTTCCGGCGTTAATCATCGGCTCAATTGTAAAAAACATTCCTTCTTCCAAAACCATTCCAGCGCCTTTTTTGCCATAATGAACCACGCTTGGTTCGGAGTGAAAAATGCGACCGATACCGTGGCCGCAATAATCACGAACCACTGAAAATCCTTGTTTTTCGGCGTAAGATTGAATGGCGTAGCCAATATCGCCCAAAGTGTTTCCGGGTTTAACTTGGTCGATACCAAGCATCATGCAATCGTAAGTAACTTGGCATAATCTTTTGGCTTTAATTGCTGGCTCGCCAACGTAGTACATCCGACTGGTATCGCCATGCCAACCTGCGACAATTACCGTCACATCGATATTCAAAATATCGCCATCTTTTAATTCTTTTTCAGAGGGAATTCCGTGACAAACTACGTGATTTATCGAAGTGCAAATTGATTTAGGAAAGCCTTTATAATTAAGCGGGGCAGGGATCGCGCCATTTTCAATAATTTTATCGTGGCACAATTTATTTAGAGAATCAGTGGTCACGCCAGCCTTAACATAAGGTGTAATAAAATCTAAAATTTCGGCGGCCAATTTTCCAGCAATGCGCATTTTATCAAAATCTTTTGCGTCGTGAATCGTAACTTTCGTCATTAGTAATTTTTTGTTGATTATGCGATTTAGCTTACCTAACTTGCGCGGTCTCATCTTTGCTAGACTTCTGATATAAAAACTTAAATTCCAAATTTCACAATGGCAAGAATTACAGTTGAAGACTGCGTTACAGTCGTTCCTAATCGTTTTGAACTTTGCTTGGTCGCAAGTAATCGCGCTAAAAGCATCTTGTCTGGCGCTTCTACTTCCCTTGATCGTAAAGAAAAACCAGCGGTTATATCGCTTAGAGAAATTGCTGACGGATTGGTTGATGTTGAAGGTATTAAGAAAAATATCGTTCGTTCAATAAAAAATCGCGGAACCGCTGAAAGCATTCAAAGCGGCAGCGAAGTTGCTGAAGCGGTTGAAGAAGAAATCACCTCACAAAGCTTAGTTTTGAAAGATACTGCTTTTGTTGACGAAAATATTGCGGTTGACGATTAGTTTTTAGATTTATTGCTGGACGGGGTTTGTAACTCCGTCCGAAGCGTTCATTTTAAATTCAAAAAAAGAATGAATCTGTGAATTGGGTTGCTAACCCTGTTCAGCCTCGGTGAAATGCCTTCGATAGTTGAATTAAATATTACTTCATGCTCTCATCCTCTGAGTTAATTTTTAAAATCCGTTCCTACCATCCCAATCTAAACGAAGCCTTAATTCAAAAGGCTTACATCCTCTCTAAAACTGCCCACGGCAATCAAAAAAGACATTCTGGCGATCTATATTTTACTCATCCGCTTGCTGTCGCAGAAATTTTAATCGATTTAAAACTGGACCAACAATCAATCATCACTGCGCTTTTGCACGACGTTGTTGAAGATACGGATGTAACTTTGGAAGAAATCGAAAAAGATTTCGGCGAAGAGGTTGCGCACTTAGTCGATGGTGTAACTAAACTGGGCAAAATTGAATCAATTTCCTCCAACGAAAGGGTCGCTGAAAATTTTCGTAAACTTGCTTTGGCGATGTCGGAAGATATTCGGGTACTTTTGGTGAAATTAGCCGATCGCCTGCACAATATGCGAACTTTGTCTTACATGCCTTCAAAAGAAAAAAAATTGCGTAAGGCTCGTGAAAGTTTAGATATTTATGCGCCTCTTGCTGCGCGTATTGGACTCAATAAAATCAAAGATGAGTTGCAAGAATTGTCCTTCGCCATCATCGATGTTGAAAGCCGTAATCATATCGTCGAAAAACTTTCAGAACTTCGTGAAAGTAAAAAAGATTTAGTCACTAAAATTACTTCCGATTTAAGCGAACTTTTGGCCGAAGAAAAAGTTGAATACGAAATTTCTGGTCGCGAGAAAAAGCCTTATTCGATTTGGCTAAAGATGAAAAAGCAAAATGTCGGCTTTCACAATCTTTACGACATCATGGCTTTTCGTATTGTGGTGAAAGATATTGGCGAATGTTACCGCGTACTAGGAATCATCAATTCCTCTTACAATATGATTCCAGGAACTTTCAAAGATTACATCAGCACGCCTAAAGAAAATGGCTATAAATCTTTACATTTAGCAATTCTGGGGCCTTTTAATAAAAAAATTGAAATCCAAATTCGTGACAAAAAAATGCACGAAGTTGCTGATTTAGGAGTTGCAGCGCATTGGGTTTATAAAGAAGGAAAAAAATCTCCGACAGAAAAAGAAAGCGAACAATTCCGCTGGATTCGTGAATTAATTGCTTTGTTTGAACAATCCGAAGTTGCAAGTGAGGTTTTGAGCGCTCACAAAATGCAAATGCATAAAGACAAAGTTTTTTGCTTTACGCCGACGGGAGATATTTTTAATTTGCCCGTTGGCTCAACCGTGATTGACTTCGCTTACGCTGTGCATTCTGAAGTTGGAAATCACTGCACTTCCGCTAAAATTAACGGCATTATTTCGCCGCTGCGTCAAAAATTAGAAAATGGCGATCAGGTTGAAATTACAACCAATAAAAGCACCAAACCATCACAAAATTGGTTGCAATTTGTTGTCACTTCCAAAGCGAAATACGGAATTAAAAATTTTTTGCGTAATGAAAAATTTTCGGAATATCACGATTTAGGTCGTGCAATTTTAACTAAATTTTTTGCCGCAAAAAATTTAGAAATCAGCGAGAAAATTTTAGAAAAAACTCTAGCAAATTTTCAAAGAAAATCAGTCGCTGACTTATACGTTAAAGTCGCTGAAGGCGCGATTTCGCGTCTTGATGTTTTGAAAGTTGCGCATCCAGAATTTAGAGAAGAATCGAAGCAAATTAAGTCGTCAATAAATCAGGAAAAAAAGATTAATTCGCATCACCCAATGCCAATTAAAGGATTGGTTAATGGCATGGCGATGCGCTACGGTGGGTGTTGTAACCCAATTCCAGGAGATCCAATTATTGGCGTAATTAACACCGGAACTGGCGTGACAATTCACAATCAAACTTGTCACAATTTAAAAAATTTAGCGATTAACCCTAACGCAATTCTTGATGTTTGTTGGAAAGAAGAAGAGGAGTTGGGTGATGAAATGTACTCAAGTCGACTGCGAGTTGTCATTGAAAACAAGTCGGGAAGTCTTGCTGACATAAGCAGTATGATTGCCAAGAAAAAGGTCAATATCAGCAATATTAAAATTTGTAATCGCTCGGCGGATTACTTTGAATTAATGATTGATGTTGAAGTTCGTAGCGTCGATCATTTAGAAGAAATTATTTCGACATTGCGAGTTTCGAAGAAAATTATTGAGGTTCAAAGGGTCTCTGGATAGCTAATTTGTAAGCTTGGCGAACTTGTCTCGTAAAATTAAATCTTTTTTAATCATGGAAAAAACTAATTTTTTTAATCGTCATTTGGTAGAAACGGGGGAAAAT
Organism: uncultured Rhizobium sp.; assembly: GCA_964434225.1. Taxonomy (GTDB): domain Bacteria; phylum Pseudomonadota; class Alphaproteobacteria; order Rickettsiales; family UBA1997; genus UBA2645. The sequence continues at coordinate 71,908 of CAYSUM010000003.1, read as the reverse complement.
TATTTCGAACATTTCCTTTTTGCTTTCGCCACTGCGATGTGGATTTTACTCACTGGCGTAATTTTAATTATTCACGCATTTTTTCCATTTCTTTTCCGCGTGACCTCCAGCAGCAGCATTAAAAAAGTTAGCGAAGTTATGCAAAAAAGAAGAGGTGTTTTGATGGATCGAATCGCTGCGCGTTCAGAAATGGCAACTGTTGAGGTGGACGAATAATTTTCAAATGAAGACGATTGCAATTGTTGGTTTTGGTTTTTGCGGCAAAATGATTTTTGCTAATATGGCAAAATCTTTGATTAAAAAATACAAAATATTAATTTTTGATAAATCTGACGAAGGCTTCAACAGTGCTGCTTTCGCAGAATTTTCTCCGCATTATATTTTAAATGTGGCAGCAAATAAGATGAGCGCTTTTGGTGATGATCAAAAAAATTTCTGCAATTTTTTAACAAAAAAATATCCAAAAATTTTAGAAGAAATTACTGAATTTGGTTTTGCGCCGCGCCAAATCTATGGCAAATATTTACAACAAATTTTGGATGAAGCTTTAAAAAGCGATCTTGATTTTAGCCTGATAAATCAAGAGGTTGCAAGAATTGAAAAAAATAAATCAGCAAAAGAATTTTTAATCACGACCAAAAATAATCAGCAATTTGAAGCCGATGAAATTGTATTGGCGACCAGTTTTGCACAATCAAAATTTCCGTGGGAAATTGAATCAAAAAATTTGGTAAAAAATCTTTGGAGTAAAAATTCTCTCGAGTTTCATCAAAAAAATTTCAGCGATGAAAAAATTTGCCTCATTGGTTCTGGCCTTACGACTGTTGATGTTATCGTTGGTTTAAAAAACAAAAATTTTACTGGAAAAATTTTTGTAATTTCGCGTCGAGGAAATTTTCCCAAAAAACATTTTCAATCGACGCAAAAAAATCCTGATTTTATTTCAGCTGATGATGCCAAAAAAGGTGTGTTGTTTTTGTGTTTAAAAATTCGCAAATTTTTGCGCGATAATCCGCAATTTGATTTGCGTCATGTCGTTGATTCCGTAAGATCAATCACACAAGATTTGTGGCATAATTTTGACAAAAAAAACAAAAAACTTTTCATCAAATTTTTTACTTACTGGAATATTTTTCGTCATCGTGCGCCCATAAATTCGATCGAAATTATTGAAGAAATGATCGCTGCAAATCAGCTTAAATTGTTGAATGGCGGCGTAAAATCTTTGGCAAAAAATGGCGAGAAAATTTTGGTCGAAACCAAATCAGAAAAATTTGAAACCGATTATTTGGTGAATTGTTTGGGCTTCGAATTTAATGCAAAAAAATATCCACTGTTAAATCAAATGATCGATTGCAACTTTCTTACACAAGATTTGATGATGGTTAACTCTAATCACGAAAAAATTCATTTACTTGGCGGATTAAATATTGGCAGAGATTTTGAATGCACTTCGGTGCCAGATTTGCGCGCTGATGTTGAAAATTTAATTCATATTTTAACAACATAAACTTCGTCATTGCGAGAAGTGCGGCAACTTGACAACCCACAATAATTTTTATTTATGTTCGGATTAAAAAAATCTTTTGAGAAAAATCCGGGCTTTTCGGTTTTGATGGCGATCAGTCTTTGCCACTTTTTTAACGATACAATTCAGTCGTTATTGCCAGCGATTTATCCGATTTTGAAAGAATCTTACAAACTAACTTTCGCGCAAGTTGGATTAATTACGCTGGCTTTTCAGTTTACAGCCTCGTTGCTTCAGCCTTTGGTCGGATATTTCACTGACAAAAAACCGCAGCCATTTTCCCTAGCTTTGGGAATGACTTTCACTCTGTGCGGATTGTTACTTTTAGCCTGCGCCGACAGTTTTTATTTAATCCTTTTTGGCGCGATGGTGGTTGGAACTGGTTCGTCAATTTTTCATCCCGAAGCTTCCAGAATTGCGCGATTTGCTTCGAAAGGAAAATATGGATTCGCGCAATCGGTGTTTCAAGTTGGCGGAAATATTGGTTCAGCAGCTGGTCCGCTTTTAGCTGCTTTCATTATTTTGCCGCACGGACAATGGAGTATTTCTTGGTTTTCGGTTTTAACTTTGGTTGGAATTGTGGTTTTATTTAATGTTGGAAGTTGGTACAAAGCCGCTCACCTCAATGTTGTAGCCAAAATTGCGTCGGATAAAAAATTGCCAGTTTCAAAAAGAGAAATCGTAATTTCGATTGCGGTTTTGGTGTCGCTAATTTTTTCAAAATTTTTCTACACCGCCAGCATCAACAGCTATTACACTTTTTATTTGATCGAAACTTTCGGTCTTTCAGTAAGAAATGCGCAAATTCATCTTTTTATTTTCTTGGCATCAGTTGCAGTTGGAACCTTAATTGGCGGCATTGTTGGCGATCGTTTTGGGCGAAAAGCTGTGATTTGGATTTCGATCCTCGGCGCCATGCCTTTCACGATAATTTTGCCTTACGCTGATCTTTTTTGGACAGAAATTTTAAGTGTGATTATTGGCGTAATTATTTCTTCAGCCTTTTCGGGAATTTTGGTTTATGCGCAGGAATTAATTCCAGGAAGAGTTGGAATGGTTTCGGGATTATTTTTTGGATTAGCCTTTGGAACTGCAGCGATCGGCGCCGCACTTTTGGGAAAATTGGCCGATATCACAAGCATTACTTACGTTTATCACGTCTGTTCATTTTTGCCGGCGATCGGTTTGTTGACTTGGTTCTTGCCCAATATCGAGAAGAAGTAATTGCTTAGAGCCCGTCCTAAGTCTGGGTTAAAAAAAATCTAGGACAACTCTTATACCAAGTCTCAAATAGATTTGTGGTTTGGTATAGTCAATTCAAACGCCGAGCCGAAGTCTGCGAAGATTTTTTCGAAGGTCGGAAAGCTGGTTGCAATCATCGAAGCGTCGTCAATTTCAACGCCATTTTCTAAGGTCAAGCCCATTACTAAAAACGACATTGCGATTCTGTGATCCATTGAAGTTTTTATTTTTACCAAATCTTTTGGCTGATTTACGCCACCTTGAATTTCTAAATAATCGTCGCCCATTTTTAAGTTAGAGCCGCAGTTTTCTAAATTCTGTGCGATCATCAAAAGGCGATTACTTTCTTTAACTTTTAATTCTGCCAGACCATTCATTTTTGTAACACCTTTGGCATTGGCTGCGGCGATTGACAAAATTGGATATTCGTCAATCATAGAAGGCGCGCGGTCTGCAGGAATTTCGATTCCGCGAAGCTGCGAATATTCAACAATCAAATCGCCGACTTTTTCGCCACCAATTTCGCGCTCATTGATAATTTCGATTTTTCCACCCATTTCGCGCAGAGTTGTGACAATGCCGTCGCGCAGTGGATTAATTCCAACATTTTTAATTTTGATTTTGGAATTTTTTACCAAAAGCGCTGCAACGATCAAAAATGCTGCAGAAGAAATATCGCCTGGAACTTCAAAATTTTTAGCGTCGAATTCTTGCAAACCTGAGTAAGAAATTTTGGTGCCATGATTGCCAAAATTTTGCGTTGAAATTTTTAAGCCCAAATGGCGCATCATAATTTCAGAATGGTCGCGGCATTTTTCGGGTTCGATAATTGTGGTAGTTCCGCGAATTGTTAAAGCGGCAAGCAAGATGCAGCTTTTAACTTGGGCGGAGGCAACTTTCATTTGGTAAGAAATTGGCATCGGCTCGCGAGCGCCAACAACTGCGAATGGCATTAAATTATTTTGACGAGCAACGATTTTGGCGCCGATTTGAGTGATTGGTTCAAAAACTCGACCCATTGGGCGTTTACGCAAACTGGCGTCGCCAGTAAAAAATGAAGTGAAATTGTAAGGGCAAACTAAACCCGCCATTAATCTTGAAGAGGTGCCAGAATTTCCCATGTCCAAAACATCGTCTGGTTCCATTAATCCTGCAACGCCAGAGCCATTAACTTCCCAAATTCCGTCTATCTTTCTTTCAATTTCAACGCCCATTAAACGAAGTGCCCCAGCGGTTTTAAGAACATCTTCGCCTTCCAATAATCCCGAAATTTGGCTTTTGCCATGAGCAAGTGCTGAAAAAATTAGCGAGCGATGCGAGATTGATTTGTCGCCAGCGACAGTGGTTTCGCCTTGCAGCGCAATATCTTTTTTGTAGGAACGAAGAATGCGCATTAGTTTACAAAATTAGTGATCATCAACAAGATTGGATCGATGAAAGCCAAAATGGCGATATTCAAAATTGTGGTGAAAAGAATGATGATTTTGATGTTGAAGACGTTGTCGAGAACCATGGCATTTTCTTTTGGCTCGTCGAAATACATAACTTTGACGATACGTAAATAATAATAAGCGCTTACAACACTGAAAAGAATTGCAATGGTGGCGGGAAGCATAAAACCACCGCGCAAAGCGGCCATGATGACGTAGAATTTTGAGAAGAAACCGGCAAAAGGTGGAATTCCAGCGGTTGAAAACATTAAAACTGCAAGACAGAAAGACATCACGGGATTGGTTTTGGCAAGACCAGAAAGGCTTGAAATCTCGAAGATTTTTTCGTTTTCGGCATCATCTTCGCATCCAGCTTTTTTAGGATCGGAGCTGCGAATTAAGTTGAGAAAACCAAAGCTTCCCAAAGATAAAATGGCGTAAATTACCATATAAAAAACACACGCTCCAATGGCTTCTCTATTGAAAGCAGAGAGGCCAAGAATTACAAAACCAATATGACCAATTGAGCTGTAAGCCAAAAGTCGTTTCAGATTTTTTTGCCAAATTGCGCCAAAACTTCCGACTAAAATTGAGGTCAGAGCAACGAAAATTAAAATTTTGTTAATCCCAACCCAACTTAGAGTGACGCTGGCAAAGATGCGAATTAAAACCAAAGTTGCGGCGAATTTAGCAACTGTCGCGAAAAAAGTGGTAACTATTGTTGGCGAACCTTCATAAACATCGGGAGCCCACATGTGGAAAGGTGCGGCAGAAATTTTGAAAAACATCGCAACAATAACAAGAATGAAACCAAACATTACGGCGATGGGAACATTAGTTTGTCCGCCGGCGTAAAGTTCAGCTAAAGCGTTGAAATTAGTGGTTCCAGAGAATCCGTAAATCATCGAAACTCCAAAAAGTAAAATTCCGGAAGCAACCGAGCCAAGAATGAAATATTTCATACCAGCTTCGGAAGATTTGGCGGATTTTTTATTTAACGCCGCAAGTAGATAAAGTGAGAGGCCTTGAAGTTCTAAGGCTAAATAGAAAGTTAGGAAGTCGTTTGATGAAATTAAAAACATCGCGCCAACGGTTGAAATCATCATTAAAGCCAAAAATTCGGCACTGATTCTTTGGGCGTAATATAAAAAGTTGAGTGAAAAAAGGATGACGACAGTAAGCAAAGTTACAGTGAAGGCTTTGACAAAGACAATCAGCGGGTTGGTGACAAACATTTGGTAAAAGCTGATTTCGGAAATCGTGAAGTTATTTATGACCAAGCTCAAACAAACTGTGCAAAATATCAGAGCTAAAAGATGCGAGACGTAGAAAAATTCTTTGAATTTTTTGCCGAAAAAAACATCAGCCATCAAGATGATTACGGCGCCGAAGAATAATGAAAGTTCTGGAAGGATTGCGGTAAGATTCATATGTAAGAAATATTATTTAACCAAAGCGACCAGCTGATCGACTGGCAATTTGAAATAGCTCAAAACCAGATTTGGCATGATTCCAAGAAGAATCACAAAAGCGGCCATGGTGGTAAGAGAAATTAATTCGATGCTGTTAAGATCTTTCAAATCAGAAATTTTGGCGTTGGTGATTTCGCTGAACCAAACACGTTTGAACAGCCAAAGCATATAACAAGCGCCAAGAATTACGCCAAGAGCGGCGCCAATTGCAGTGATTTTGCTGACTTTAAAAGTTCCAAGAATCGCCAAAAACTCGCCGACGAAACCGCTGGTTCCGGGCAATCCAACTGAAGCCATAGTAAAAACCATCGCCAATAAAGCGAAGTTTGGCATGACGGTTGTAATTCCGCCCATTTCAGAAATTTGTTTAGTGTGAAGACGATCGTAAATCACGCCAACACAGACGAAAAGCGCGGCGGAAACGATACCGTGACTGATCATTTGCATAATCGCGCCGTCAAGACCTTGATGTGTAAAACTGAAAATTCCCATGCTGACAAATCCCATGTGAGCGACGGAAGAATAGGCGATCATCTTTTTCATGTCTTCTTGCATCAAAGCGACAAGAGAAGCGTAGATAATTGCAATCACACTTAAAGTGAAAACAAAAGGCGCAAAAAATTGTGAAGCTTCAGGGAAGAAGGGTAGCGAAAAACGTAAGAAGCCGTAGGCTCCAAGCTTAATCAAAATTCCAGCAAGAATGACTGAACCAGCGGTTGGAGCCTGAACGTGAGCATCCGGCAACCAAGTGTGGAAAGGAAACATCGGAATTTTGATCGCAAAAGAAATAAAGAAAGCGATCCAAAACCATTTTTGAAGTTCAAGAGGAAAATAATGCGGCAGGCCTTTGGTTAAAAGAACGACGTCGGTGGTGTTGGTGAAAATATAAATATAGATAATCGCAATTAAGAAAATTACCGAACCGAAAAGTGTGTAGAGAAAAAATTTGTAAGAAGCATAAATGCGGTTCACGCCGCCCCAAACGCCAATAAGAAGAAACATCGGAATTAACATCGCTTCGAAGAAAATATAGAAAAGCAAAAGATCCAGCGCGCAGAAAGATCCAATCACCAATCCTTCAATTAAAAGGAAGGCGATCACATATTCTTTAACTCTTTTGTTGATCGATTTGATGCTGATGGCGAGGCAAATCGGAATTAAAGCTGCGGTCAATAAAATCATCATCAGCGAAATTCCATCAACGCCCATGATATATTTAATGTTGTAAGTGGTGAAAATATTGACGATTTCACCGAACTGAAAATTTTTATCGCCTTTGTTGAAGGCACTAAGCATGGCGCTGGTTAGGAACAGATTTACGAAGCTGATAAAAAGTCCGTAAATGAAGAAATTGCGAGGGTTTTTAAATTTTACAAAAAGCAAAAGAACTGCGGCAATAATCGGCAAAAATGTGACGATCGAAAGAATTGGAAGATCCATTTTAAGAGATTTTTTAAAGATTTCTTGGAAGTAAGAGACGTGAAAAATTCTCGTGCTTTTTAGTCAGGCGAAAATTTAGAATCAATTGGTCAGTTAATAATTTTGTGGGTTTTGCGCCATCCTTACTTGCGAGAGGATTTATATATTTGTGTCTCAGAATTTCTGCCATCGTCATTGCGAGCATAGTGAAGTAAACCAGTAAAATCGAGTATTCAACACTGGGTTGCCGCGCTGCGCTCGCAATGACGATGGTGGAAATTAAAATATCACAATTTAATTTTCTTCCCAATCAAAATTAACAAAAAAATCGCTCTCGATTAAAACTAAATGTTAATGAAAAAAATCATTCTCGATCAAAACCAAATTGCGCTGCAAACCAGATTGCAGCGATTAGCAAAAGAGCTGGAAGATCAGCAAAATAGTAATTTTCTTAAAAAAGTTTTTTCAGGAAAAAGTCAGATTAGAAGTCTTTATATTTACAGCGACGTTGGTCGTGGTAAGTCGATGTTGATGAGTGAATTTTTTAAATCGGTTGGCGATGCGGCCAAAATTTCTTTTCATTTTAACGCCTTCATGCGCTCAATTCACGAGGCTTTACGCGATATTCGTAGGGAAGAAAAAAAATATAAAGACGAGTTGATCGAAGCGGTAAAGCGCGTTGTAAAAAATAATCGCCTGATTTGTTTTGACGAATTTCAAGTCACCGACATTGCCGATGCAATGCTGCTGTCGCGAATTTTTTCTTATCTTTTTTTTCGCGGCATTGTCGTAGTTTTTACTTCAAATTCTGAACCGCTCAATCTTTACAAAAACGGCTTGCAGCGCGAAGTTTTTTTAGAATTTGTCGAGAATGTTTTGATGGCAAATTGTGATATTTTGCATCTTGACGGCGCGGTTGATTATCGCCAGCAATTCACCAAAAATTTGACCAAAAGATATTTTATTTCGAACCGAAAAAATCGTGAAATTATCGACGAAATTATCGCCAAACTTACCAAGTCGCAAAAGCTTAAACCAAAAAAACTGAAGGTTTGGGGGCGCGACATTAAAATTAAAAAAACTTTTGAGAAAATTGCCGTAATAAATTTTGCCGATTTATGCGCGGTTGATTTCGCGGCTTCTGACTATCAAACCATCTGCAAAAATTTTGATTTGATTTTTCTGCTCAAGCTGCCAAGACTGACTTCTGATAATTTAAATGAGGCTAGGCGTTTCGTGCTTTTTATCGACGAAATTTACGAAAATAAAGTCGCCTTAATTATAAATGCCAAAGTAAAAATTTCCGAAATTTATCAAAATGGAGTCGGAGCCGAAGCCTTCAAACGCACAGCTTCCCGCCTTAATGAAATTAAATCGGACAGCTATTGGCAAAGCAGTAAAATTAATTTCAACCAAGTTTAACCAATAATAATTTTTGTTAATTTAGTATGAATGAAGAGATCAGAAATAGAATAAATCAAGGTTTGGGTGGGAATTTGGCTGAGGAGTTGAATGGTCTAGGCGCAAATATTGATGGGATTAAGATGTCGGAATTCCTTACTGAATTAAGAAGAAATTTTGAAGGAAGTAATGAAGAAAAAAAACAAGCATTTAAAGCTCTGATTGGCGATGGAGTTGCTGAAAATGAAGTAACAGATCAGCATAGAATTTACAGAGCGATATTGGTGCAATACTTTTTAGAAAAAGAAGATAATAAAAGTGTAAATGAAATTTTATCCGATCAACCTAATAGAGATTTGCAAGCTGAAGATTCTAATCCTTCAACGCCAAAAGAATATTTTTTTAAATATTTAAAAGAGGAGCAAGATTTAAAAAAGGAGCAAGATTTAAAAGAGGAGCAAGCGGCGACAACTATTCAGAAAATGTTTCGTGGTCACTCGGTAAGAAAAAAACAAAGTCAAGAGAAAGAAGAGAGAGAAAGGCAAGAAGAGGCGGGAAGAAAAGGGATCACTACCTTTCAAAAAACATTGCGTGGTGTTCGTGCTAGGGAAAATCTTGCTGCTTTTAGGGGTGATGAAGCTGCGGATTCTGGAAAAGAAACAGGTAAGGCCGGAATTGTTGCTGCTTATTTGCGAGGGCTTGATGGATATTTTAATGAAAAAGCTGATAATAAAGATGATGCAAAGGGTAAATGGGAAAAATTTTCTGAAGATCAAGCGGAACGGGAAAGATTAATTAAGAAGGTGTTGTTAGATGCTTCCGCTCTTCCTTCTAGATTTCTAGACAGTCTTAGGGATTTTTATGATATCTGGGAGCGGAAAAAAACAAACCAAGTATCTTTTGGAGAAGAAATTATTTATAATCTGGCGAAAAAAGATTTGCCGAAGTTGGAAAATATCTTTGATCTAATAGAAAAAGATGAGGATTTGAAAAAACTTTATTCTGGAGGGAGACGTAGCAAAAATAAGCTTTCTGAAGATGTGGCACCTACACAAGAGTTAGTGGAAGAAGAATTGCTAAAAAGTTTAAGGCAGATCGTGAAGTGGGTTGGTGTAAATGGTGTTGAAACATTTGAGAGAGGTATTGAAGCAGCTAAGAGAAGTGTTGAAGCATTTGAGAGAG
>CAYSUM010000003.1:0-62134 GCA_964434225.1 uncultured Rhizobium sp. | reverse complement strand
ACATTTGAGAGAGGTATTGAAGCAGCTAAGAGAAGTGTTGAAGCATTTGAGAGAGACATTGAAGAGCTGAGAAAAAGTTTGGAGGATAATAGAAAAACTATTGAAGACTCAGAAGGGAAAAAGAAAGAGCTGGAAGTTAAAATAGCAGAATTAATTAAACAAATTTCAGAAAATCAGGAAAAAAATTCTGAAGCTACAAAACAATTATTGGAGCAAAAGGAAAAAGCGGAAAAGGAAAAAGAAGGAGCAAAAAAACAAATAGAAAATTTGACAGCAGAACAACAAAAAATTCAGGAACAACTTGAATCAGCCCCTGAGTCTCTTCTTGGGGGAGCGGGCCCTGCAACCTCTTCACAGCACACAGTCCCTTTAGCTACTAAATTCCCTACAGTCGAGAGTGGTGCTGAAGAGCTGAAAAAAAGTTTGGAGGATAATAGAAAAACTATTGAAAGCTTAGAAGGGAAAAAGAAAGAGCTGGAAGCTGAAATAGTAGAATTAAATAAACAAATTCCAGAAATTCAGGTAAAAAATTCTGAAGCTATAGCACAATTATCGAAGAAAAAGGAAGAAGCGGAAAAGGAAAAAGAAGAAGCGGAAAAGGAAAAAGAAAAAGCGGAAAAGGAAAAAGAAAAAGCGCAAGAACAAATAAAAAATTTGACAGCAGAACAACAAAAAATTCAGAAACTTAAATTAGCCCTTGAGTCTCTTCTTGGGGGAGTGGGCCCTGCAGCCTCTTCATCTGGAGTCCCTTTAACTCCTGCAGCCTCTTCATCTGGAGTCCCTTTAACTCCTGCAGCCTCTTCATCTGCAGCCTCAGCCCCTTTAACTACTACCCCTGTATTAACCAAGTTAGAACTCGATGCAGCTATAGCAGAATTGAAAGTAAAGCTTGATGAATCAGAGGCAAAACGCGTAGCTGAGGCCAAGCAACATACAGAAAATCTGGTCGCTACAGAAACAAGCTTAAAAGCTGGTTTAGATGGCATGCTCGCTTCTCTGACCAGTGAAAATAAATCGCTGATGGAAAAGATGCGGCAGCAGTCTGAGGAAAGTAAAAAGAAAGCGCGTGAATCGCTTGATTCTGAAGCTTTAAGAAAATTTGGTGCGGAAGGTGTTTTAAGAGACAATTTAATACAAAACGTTATTGGTGGCGCTGCGGGAGCGGCTTTAACATCATATGGCGAGCCGATATTTTCTTATAGCGGAATTGAGACGGGCAATCTTTTAACAGCGCACGCCAATGCGGCTTTTGATAAATGGGCTGGCGGCGATCGTGGTGAAAACAGCACTTATACTTCTTTTACTGGCAAACAAAGAAATCCTTTAATTTCAATTGCCAAGCTTGAAAACAGGGCAGTTCCCGGTGGCGATGTTCCAATTTATTGTGTTGTAAAAGTTGATCACGAAGGTGTTGGTCAAACTTTCATTTCGGAAGCAACGTTCCGCAGAGAAATTGACGCGCCACTTGCAAAAATGCATGCGGAGGCAACTCAATTTGCGAAAGAATGGTTTCAGAATGATGGAATTCCTGATCTTGAATATCTACTTGGTAATAGAGTTGCGGCTGATCCTTCGGAAGAAAAACTGATAAAGAAAATTTATGAAAAGGTTTCTAAAGAAAATTTAGCGGCGGCGGAATTGGAAGCTGATAAGGCTTTGGCAGATCGATATCGGGCAATTATTGAACAGATCTCGGCTCATGGCTTGGAAGAAGAAAAAGAATTCCGTTTGGACTTACTTAACAAAGGAGAGTTTGAGAAATTACGCAATAGTTTGGTTAATGATGCTGGTGGTTTTAGAGAAGATCTTTTTTTAGCTTCGGGAGTTGGAAATTACTTTGCTGTTCAATGGAATAATTTAAATTTCATAAGAAATGGAGATGCGGCTGGAAGACCTGGTATTATTGAGTTAATGCAGCGATATTCCGAGCAAAATTACCCAATAATTTTAAAAGTTCTCGAAGAAGAAGATCAAAGACTTGATGCGGTAATCAAAAACAAGTACTTAACTCTTGTCGCGCAAGGCGAAGCTGATTTTGTTAAAGGTAAACATCAGAAAATTATTGACTTGATGATCGATTCGCCAACTAAGGAAGATTTGAAGCGGCAATCGGAATCGAATCCTGATGATGCTCTTAAAAAATTGTTTGATAAGGATTCAAGTGGTCAATTTTTGCATCAGTTTATTTTTAAAAGTTCAGAGGCGGCGTCGATTGTTGATGAATATAATGTATTAGTTGATCCAACACGTTCTCCGGCCGCAACTGCAGAAGAAAAAAAGGAATTTTGTGAAAAAGCTCTAGCCGCAATTGACACCAGCAGACCAACCAAAACGCAGATGCAGGAACTTCTGAATAATGGTGGCGATGTTTTGGCTGAGTTGTTTGATGGCCTAAATCCGAAACATGCAGGATTATTTACAAAAATTAATTCGTCAGGAGCTCTTAAAGATGGCGAAAGAGAGGCTTTAATTTTAGTAAGTTCAAGTTTCAACTCGTCTGAAAAAGCAAACCATGTTAAAGTTTTCATCAGAGGTCTTGATCCTGCGGCACTTGAACAAGCTAAGCGGGCGGACTTACAACAAGCAATTTACAGAATCAAAAACTATCCAGCACAAATTGCCAATGGCAACACGAAGGATATGAATATCGATGGCTTAATCACTAGAGTTCTTAAAGGTAATAATTTAATCGACAAAGTCGCAGAAGCATCTGCCAACAAATTTGCTGCAGTTTACAACGAAAGCTTCTTAGCCAATAAAGCCGAAATTGCCAAAATCAGAACTCAGGAAGGAGCAACTTTAAATTCTGAAGAGAAGAGCAGAATGTTGGAAAAAAGTTCAGATTTGAAAAGTGTACTCAATCTTAAATTTGGGTCACCAATCTTTGACGGCACAGCATTTTTAAGACCATCGAACAATCAATTTAGTGTGATGTTTAATGGCGATTTTGGTGTGGCTGGCGGCGGCTCATCTGGCTTCACCCAAGATATAGCCTATATTCCAGTTCCTGGAGGTCATAAGGCATTTATGCGCGCTAGGGTTTGCACCTCAGATAATTTGCAAGCAAGAACCAGAAAGGGCAAAGATGGAAATGACGAAACCTATTACGTTTTGCCAGTTTATAAAAAAGGCAATCTTGATTACGAAGAGCACAGAGTTGGCGATGTGGTTATGGATTACGATACGGTTTTTCATCTGACAAAAAAACAAGATGGCACTCCAAAATATGAGCCGGTGAGTTTGCGCAGTTTTTCTGAATCTGCATTCCAAGGGGCGGCAAAAACATTTAATGTTGTAAAAGGAGCAGCAACTCTTTTTGTTCCTAGTTTCTTAAAGCCTGCCAATGTTGATTCCAGCATCAAAGGTGAACGAGAATTTGGTAAAAGAGAATTCTTAGAAATTTGTGAAGCTGTTAAAAATATGGAGATCTTGGTTGGAAGCAGTGGTCGCGATGGCGAAGAAAGAGCCTTCGCAACAATGGCGAAAGGCGAAGTTATTAATCACACTGCTGGCAGAAGAACTTACTTTAAAATGATAACAGGACGCGACAATTCAGTTCGCGTTTCCGACAGAGCTGTTTTTGCTAAAGATGGCGAGAAGTTGGAATTTAAGTTTGATAAAAATGGTGATGTGCAAGGTGGATTTTCCGATCAAAGTATTAATATAGGCGATGGCAGCAATTACAAAGGAAGTTCAAGATTTGTGGATAGCAAATATCTGAAAATACCAGGTGTTGACCTTGAGCTATTTGGAAAAGTTTCTGTTATATCGCATCAGGTTGATACTACTGAAGGCACCGATAAAGCTGGTGATGTGTTTTTATCTTCTAATATTTTTTATAAAATTTTGAGGAATGGAAAAGAAGAGATGGTTCCGGTATTTGAAAATAATCAAGTAACGGAAGAATTTAAAACGCATCTACTTAACAAGACTTCGACCATAAAGCATGAAGAAATTAGTCAGAAGCTCGAGTCCATGCAGAATAAATTCGTAGAGTCCGCAAATATTTTTGTTACTATTAAACCCAACACAGAGCCTTTTGATCACACAGCTACAATAGGTGATTCAGGGTGGAAAATGAATGTTGAAAAATACGAAGCTAAGGCGCACGAGTCAGTGATTGAGGTTCAAGTTGGACGAATTGGTACGGCGAGTTCTGCTTTAAAAATGGATTTATTGCAGGCTTTGGCTTCTAAACATGTTGATGAGGCTTTGAATTCTTTGAAGGCTTTTAATCCCACTCCTACAGAGCAAGAAAAATCAGACGCAAGAGAACTTAAGGATCAAAATTTAAAGAATGGTTTAAATGAGGCAAGAAATGGTATCGAAGCCGCAAGCAAAAAAGAAATAGCCAATCTGGACAAAGGAATTTTTAAGACTCCGTCAAAGTCTTTTGTTTTAAGAGAGAAGGAGGCCAAAAGTCTTCCTGAAATTATTACTATCAAAAAATTTAGCAGACTTAGCCATGCTGGTAGAGCGCAATCTAGGGAAAAAAATAATATTAAAACCGCCCTTGAAGATACAAATGGTGACAGATATCGGTAAAATTTAAAAAATGTCAGAAAAATTCGACGTAATTGTAATTGGCGCGGGCCATGCCGGAATTGAAGCGGCATGTGCTGCGGCGCGCATGGGAGCCAAGACTTTGCTACTGACAAAAGATGCCGAAAATTTGGGTGAGATGTCATGCAATCCCGCAATTGGCGGCGTTGCAAAGGGTACAATCGTTAAAGAAATTGACGCGCTTGACGGCGTAATGGGTCGCGCCATTGATGAAGCAGGAATTCATTTTCGAATTTTAAACGCCTCGAAAGGTGCGGCGGTTCACTCGCCACGCGCGCAGGCTGATCGCAAGCTTTACAAAAAAGCCATTAATAAAATTTTAAAAGATTACGAAAATCTGCAGATCAAATTTGCCTGCGCTGAAGATATTGAAATTGTTGATAAAAAAGTTGTCGCGGTAATTTTAAGTGACGGACAAAAAATCTCCTGCAATTCTGCGGTGCTTACAACTGGAACGTTTCTGCGTGGCATAATTCACATCGGTGAAAAAAAAACTCCCGCTGGCCGAGTTGGCGAAGAACCGTCTTACGGACTTTCGAAAACTTTGGAGCGCCACAATTTTGCGCTTGCTCGCCTTAAAACTGGAACGCCGCCACGCATTTTAAAAAGCTCGATCGATTTCTCTAATCTTGAGCAGCAAAAAGGCGATAATCCGCCGCAGCCTTTCTCTTATTTGAACGAGATAATTTCAGTTCCACAAATTTCTTGCTACATCACTTACACCAACCAAAAAACTCACGACATCATCAAAAATAATTTACACAAATCTGCAATGTATGGCGGCCATATTGTTGGCGTTGGCCCGCGTTATTGCCCATCGATTGAAGATAAAGTTCATCGCTTTTTTGACAAAACTCGTCACCAAATTTTCTTAGAGCCAGAAGGTTTAGACAGTGATTTGATTTATCCAAATGGCATTTCAACTTCACTGCCTGAAGATGTGCAAATTGAATTTTTGAAAACAATTTCTGGACTTGAAAATTGCGTCGTAACTCAAGCTGGTTATGCGATTGAATATGATTTTGTTGATCCGCGCGAATTGCTGCCGACGCTTGAAACTAAAAAAATCCGCGGATTGTTTTTTGCTGGACAAATTAACGGAACCACGGGCTATGAAGAAGCTGGCGGGCAGGGTTTGGTTGCGGGAATAAATGCGGCGCTAATTACCCAAACAAAGGTTTTGCAGGAATTTACTCTCGATCGCTCCAATAGTTATATTGGCGTTATGATTGACGATCTTACAACTCTTGGAACTTCCGAACCTTATCGCATGTTAACTTCGCGTGCGGAATATCGTTTATCTCTTCGCGCCGATAATGCTGACGCTCGTTTAACCGAAATGGGATTTGAGATTGGTTGTGTAAAAAAAGAACGTGCTGAATTTTTTGCCGCTAAGAAAGCTAAAATTGAGCAAGCGACAAAAATGCTGGAAGAACTCAGAATTTCGCCCAGCAAATTGGCAGAATTTGGCATTACAATTAAACAAGATGGTGTGGTGCGTAACGCTATTCAGCTATTATCTTTTCAAGAAATTGATTTTGCGGTTTTGGAAAGAATTTGGCCGCAACTTCTGGAAGAAAATTCTCGAATTGATTCGAAGATAAAAAATCAAATTGCAATCAATGCAACTTACAGTTCTTACTTAAAGCGTCAGGAACAAGATTTGCAGATTTTTCGCAAAGACGAGAACATGAAAATTCCGCTTGATCTTGATTATAACAACATCCAAAGTCTTTCGAGTGAAGTGAAAGAAAAGCTTCAAAAGTTGCGCCCGACAACGATCGCGGCTGCTTTTAGGATGCAAGGAATTACACCGGCTTCAATGATGGCGGTGATGATTTATGTCAAAAATAACTATAAAAATAACGAGAAAAAATAGCCTTCAATGATTGTAAAATCTGTCAAAAATCGTCCTTATATTTTGTTATTTTTTGTGGCGATTGCGCTAACAAATCCTTTAAAATCAGCACTTGCTGAGAATTACGTTGCCACTTCGGATGTTGTAAAGGAAATCGAAAAAACTCTGCTTTTTGACAAAGGTGCGCGACAAGAACTCAATGTTTATAAGCCCAAAGAAACCAGAAAAAAAAATAATCTAGTCATCAATCATGGCGGCGATTCCAAAGATAAAGATTATTCCAATTCTGATATTCAAATTATTGTTGCCGATCCCAAAGTCAGCAGTTCTGACGTTAGAGAAAAAGAAAAATTGGCCTATAACGCTGCCTTGATTGGTCAGTACGAAGTTTCAATCGAGCTTTACAAACAAGTTATAAAATCTGAACCAGAAAATCTTTACGCAAAATTTTCTTTGGGCGTTGTCTATCAAAAATTAGGCCAAAATCGACAAGCTAAAACTGTTTACTATGAACTGTTGAAGAGTGATGCCGAAAATAAAGAGGAAATTGTCGGAAATTTGCTGGCGATTCTGGTCGATGAATCTCCGAAAGATGCGATTTATCTGCTTTCAAGGCTCACTGCTGAAAACCCAAAATCTTCTTACATTCTTGCTCAAGCAGCAATTGCTTATGACAAGGAAAAAAACTATAGCCAAGCGATCGATCTTCTAAAAAGAGCGGTTACTTGCGACCCAAATCGCCTTGATTACAAATATAATTTAGCCGTGATTTACGACAAAACTGCTGATTACGACAATGCTTTTTCTCTTTATTTGGAAGTTATTAAAAAAAGTAATGGATCCGATCAGTCGATTCCGCTTGATCAAATAAGGAAGCGCGTAGAATTTATTAGAAACAAATAGTAACGAGGATTTAAAAATGATTGAAAAGATTTTGGCATTTGCCATTGAGAAAATTCTGTCTTATGCCAAGAAACAAGGCTGTTCCGACGTTCATATTTCAACAGGTTCTGTTCCGATTGTGCGAATTGATGGTGATATGGTTCCAATTCCAGGAACTTCTCCTCTTACAGAAACTCAAGTTTACGAAATGCTTCATTCGATTATGAGTGAAGATCAAAGAAAAACTTATGAAGAAAGATTGGAATTAGATTTTGCCATTCAGGTTGGCGAAGATTTACGTTTCCGTGTTAACGCTTTTCGCACTATTAACGGTCCAGCGGCGGCATTTCGTGAAATTCCCAATGGCATTAAAACGCTTTCAGACCTACATACTCCTGAAGCGGTTCGTATTTTATCCAATCTTAACAAAGGTTTAGTTTTAGTTGTTGGGCCGACGGGAAGCGGTAAGTCAACAACTCTGGCAGCTTTGATTGATCACATTAACACCAATCAAGAAGTTCATATTATCACCGTTGAAGATCCGGTGGAATTCGTTCATAAAAATAAAAAATCCTTAGTCAACCAGCGCGAAGTTGGCAGCAGCACATTATCTTTTGCTGGTGCCTTAAAAAGCGCACTTCGTGAAGATCCAGACGTTATTTTGGTTGGCGAGTTGCGAGATGTTGAAACCATCCAATTGGCTTTAACCGCCGCTGAAACTGGACATCTTGTATTGGCGACGCTTCACACCAGCTCTGCTGCTCAAACTATTAACAGAATTATCGACGTATTTCCGTCCGAAGACAAATCGGTCGTACGCAGCATGCTTTCTTCTTCAATCAAAGCTGTAGTTTCGCAAAGATTGCTTAAAAAAGAAGGTGGAGGAAGATGTGGAGCTTACGAAGTTATGTTGGCCAATGTTTCAATTCGCAATTTGATTCGTGAAGACAAAATTCCTCAAATTAACTCAATCATGGAATTGGGTAAAAAAGCTGGAATGTGCACAATGAAAGATTCGATCAACGAATTATTAGAAAGGGGATTAATCTCAAAAGAAACTGCTGAAGAAGCTCAATTAGCGAGCGAATAGGCAACTTTATCTTTTTATTTTTTTCAACAATCACCCAGACAAAAAACCTTCAATCAATTAAAGACCAATGAAATCAATATTTAGAACTAAAAGCATCGAAAGTATTATTGCCGGTGCCAAGAAAAATTCTTTGAAAAAAACTCTTGGATCGATCGATCTAATTCTTTTTGGCATCGGATGTACAATTGGTACTGGAATTTTTGTTTTGACTGGAATTGCCGCCGCTCAATATGCTGGTCCAGCAATCTCAATTTCTTATGCTTTGGCTGGCTTAGCCTGTATGTTCGCCGCTTTGGCTTATACCGAACTCGCCGCCATGGTTCCTGTTGCGGGAAGTGCCTATACTTATTCTTACGCAATTCTTGGCGAATTTACTGCTTGGATGGTTGCTTGGGGATTGATTTTGGAATATACCGTTGCAGCTTCAACCGTCTCAGCGGGCTGGTCGGGATATTTTGTTGGTATTTTAAAAACTTGCGGAATCGTGTTGCCAGAAGCTTTAACCAGAGTTCCTTCTGACGGTGGAATTATAAATCTTCCAGCTGTTTTTGTTGCATTATTTATCGGCGCTCTACTTACGCGCGGAACCAAAGAAAGTATTGTAGTTAACCGCGTTTTGGTTGGAATTAAGCTTGGTGTGATTTTCTTATTTTTGGTAATCGCTGCTCCTCATATTAAAATGACAAACTATGCCGATTTCATGCCTTTTGGCTGGAGTGGTGTTGGTGCTGGTGCTGCGGCAATTTTCTTCGCTTATCTTGGTTTTGATGCGGTGGCCACAACTGCGGAAGAATGTAAAAATCCAAATCGTGATCTGCCAATCGGAATCATTGGTGGTTTAGCGATTTGTGCCATTCTATATGTTGTCGTCTCTCTTGCGCTTACTGGAATCGTACCTTATTCAGAACTTAATAGCTCAGAACCAATGGCCTACGCTCTTCGTGTCAACGGCAGTAATGTTGGATCGGCCTTAGTTGCAACTGGTGCAATTGCTGGGATGTTGGCGGTTTTATTGGTTCTGATGTATGGGCAATCTCGGGTTTTCTTCGTGATGGCGCGCGATGGATTAATGCCTGAAGCTTTCTGCAAACTTCATAAAAAATACGGCACACCTTATGTCGGCTGTATTTTTGTTACAATCGCCGTAATGGTGATTTCTGGTTTTACTCCAATTCACACCATGGGAAATATGAGCAGTCTTGGTATTCTTTTTGCCTTCGTTGTTGTCTCTTTTGGTGTTTTGGTTTTGCGCGTTAAAAGACCAGAATTGGAAAGACCTTTCAGATGTCCGTCAGTTTGGATCATTGCGCCAATGGCAATTTTAAGCTGTGGCTATTTAATGTATAATTTACTTCTAAAAACCGGCACTCCTTTCGCGATCTGGTTTGCGATTGGTATTTTGGTTTATATTTTTTATGGCTACAAAAAAAGCCCGCTGAATAAAGTCTCTAAATAATTTTAAAATGTTCTTCACTCGTAAAAAAAATATTCAGACGCTTCTTGATACCGCCAAAAAAAATACTCTAAAAAAAACCCTCGGCGCTTTTGATTTGGTGATGATTGGGATTGGATGTACGATTGGTACTGGAATTTTTGTTGTGACTGGAATTGCTGCCGCAACTTACGCTGGTCCAGCAATCGCCATTTCTTATTTTTTAGCTGCTATTGTTTGTATCTTTGCGGGTTTAGCTTACGCCGAGCTTGCTTCCATGGTTCCAGTTTCGGGAAGTGCTTATACTTATACCTACGTAGTTCTTGGTGAATTCGTCGCTTGGTTAGTTGGTTGGGGTTTAGTTTTGGAATACACGGTGGGCGCTGCCAGTGTTGCTTCTGGTTGGTCGGGTTATGTTGTCGGTATTTTAAAAACTGGCGGAATAGTTATTCCAGAAATTATTACCAACTCGCCAGATAGTGGCGGATTTGTAAATCTTCCTGCTTTTTGCATTTCGCTTTTTATCGGGGTTTTATTATTTCGCGGCACCAAAGAAAGCGTAACTTTAAACCGCATTTTGGTTGCGGTAAAACTTTGCGTAATCTTCCTTTTTCTTATTGTTGCCACGCCAATGGTTAAGATTGAAAACTGGTCTAACTTTATGCCATTTGGTCTTTCTGGCATTTTCATTGGAGCTGCAACTGTATTTTATGCCTATATTGGTTTTGATGCCGTGGCCACAGCCGCCGAAGAATGCAAAAATCCCAAAAGAGATTTGCCGATTGGAATCATCCTTTCAGCAGTAATTTGTGCCATACTTTACGTTGCGGTATCGCTAGTTCTAACTGGAATTGTGCCCTACGACACTCTAAACAATGCCGAACCTTTGGCTCGTGCTCTTCGCGAAAATGGCAGCAATATTGGATCGGCTTTGGTTGCAACTGGTGCAATTGCTGGCATAACTTCGGTTTTATTGATTTTAATGTATAGTCAATCACGAGTTTTTTTTGTGATGTCGCGCGACGGTTTGATTCCTGAACCTTTCAGCAGATTGCATAAAAAATTCGGCACACCTCACGTTGCAACTGCTGCAGTTGTGCTTATCGTTGCCTTCGTTTCCGGCTTCCTTCCGCTAAAAACTTTAAGTCACATGACCAGTCTTGGAACTTTGGTTTCTTTCGTAATCGTTTCAATCGGGGTTTTAGTTCTTCGCATCTCTCAACCTGATCTGCCACGCTCTTTCAGATGTCCGGCAATTTTTGTTACCGTGCCTTTAGCAATTTTAAGTTGCGGTTATTTGATTTATAATTTGTTGATCGAAAATGGTGTTTATTTCCTAGTTTGGTCAATTTTGGGTTTGGTGGTTTATTTTGGTTACGGCTACAGAAACAGTCCGCTTGGGAAAAAATAAATCCTTGGAAAACGCCAATTCGTGTCGGAATATCTGCTTAATGTTGAATCGCTTCTCTTGCCAATCTGTCGGCCATTTCATTAAAATAATTACCATCATGACCTCGAACCCAAATCCAAGTTATTTGATGTTTTGCAACTTCCGCATCAAGATCTTGCCATAAATCAATATTTTTAATCGGTTTTTTAGTGGCTGATTTCCAGCCATTTTTCTTCCAGCCAAAAATCCATTTAGTGATTCCATCCATCACATATTTGCTGTCAGTATAAATTTTTACTTCCGAAGATTTTTTTAAAATTCTTAAGGCTTCGATCGCGGCGCGTAATTCCATGCGATTATTTGTTGTGTCAGATTCAAACCCAGAAATCTCCTTACGATGTTCTTTGTAAAGCAAAACGGCGCCATATCCACCGCGCCCTGGATTGCCAGAACAAGCTCCATCGGTATAAATTTTAACTTCAGCTAAATCTCTCATTATTTTGATAATTCTTGTGAGCGTTTAACCGCGCAGTCAATCGCGGTTCTAAAAAGATTTTTAAGAGCAGAATCTTTTTGTAAAACTTCTAAAGCTGCTGCAGTAATTCCATTTTTAGAAGTCACTGATTCACGAAGTTCAGTAAAATTCAGATTAGAATTGTGTGACATTAGGGAGGTGCCAAAAAATAATTGGCGAGTCAGATCAGCGGCTTCGCGTTTGCTAACCTTATAAGTTAATGCAATTTCTGTAAAAATTTCCTCAAGCAAAAAAATATAAGCTGGCCCAGAAGCAAAAATTGCCGTTGTCGCGTCAAATAAATTTTCGTTGGTTAGTTTTAAAATTGAACCAAATTTTAGAAATATTTTTTCCAGTTTTTTTGACTCGGTTTTATTAATGTTATGATTGTAAAAATAGGTGAAAATCCCTTGAGAATCTTGGATCGGCAAATTTGGCATAGATCTTACGATCTTTGATTTTTCGCCGAAGATTTTTTCAAAAAATTCGATCTTTTTGCCAGCTAGAATTGAAATGAAAATCGTTTTTGGATGAAAGATTCTGCTTTTAGAAAATTCGCGCAAAATTTTTTCAGAATCTTGAGGCTTAATCGCCAGAAAAACCAAATCAGCCTGGTAATTTTGGGGTAATTCGGAAGAGTTTTTGAAATATTCTAGCGTAGGAATGCAATTTTTTTTTGACTGCTTTATAACCTTTATTTGCGAGGGTAGGGCGGTTTTTTCTTCAATAAGATTCTTGGCTAAAATCGAACCCATTTTTCCACAGCCAAAGAAGAGAATATTTTTCATTTCAAATGGTTAAAAAATTAACGAATTCCAACAAAAAACCGCTGGCCTAAATTGATCTTTTAAATCGACTTAGGCTCAGCGGCTTGAGTTTTTTACGCCTTGCGATCTGCGATTGCCTGTTTAATTGAGCCGATGGCTTTAGCTGGATTCAAGCCTTTTGGACAGGTATTGGTGCAATTCATAATTGTGTGGCAGCGATAAAGTTTGAATGGATCCTCCAAAGCGTCCAATCTTTCATCGGTTGCTTCATCTCGTGAATCGACAATCCATCTTTGAGCTTGAAGCAAAACTGCAGGGCCCAAATATTTTTCGCCATTCCACCAATAGCTTGGGCAAGAAGTTGAGCAGCAAGCGCACATAATACATTCATAAAGACCATCGAGTTTTTCACGATCTTCGGGCGATTGTAATCTTTCTTTGTTTGGATTTTCTGGGGCATCAGCTTCAAGCCAAGGTTTTATTGATTTGTGCTGTTCGTAAAAATGAGTTAAGTCTGGTACTAAATCTTTCACCACCGGCATGTGTGGTAACGGATAAATTTTAACATTTTCGGTTTTGCAATCTGAAATTGCCTTTGTGCAAGCTAGAGTATTGGTTCCATCGATATTCATCGCGCAAGAGCCGCAAATTCCTTCGCGGCAAGAACGACGGAAAGTTACCGAAGAATCTTGTTCAGATTTAATCTTAATTAAAGCATCCAAAACCATTGGACCACATTCATCCATGTCGATTTCAAATTTGTCGATATGAGGATTTTTTTTCTCAGCATCTTCGGGGTCGTAACGATAAACCTCAAAAACCCGCACATTCTTTGCGCCTTCTTTAGCTTTAAAAGTTTTGCCGGCCTTTTTATCGATTTGTGAATTTTTTGGGAGCGTAAATTCTGCCATAAGTTTTGATTTTCTTTTTAATAAACTCGTTTTTTCGGAGGAAAGGCCTGAACATCGTTGCTTAGTGGTTTTAAAATCACTTCGCGGAAGTCAGTTTTGGTTTGACCATTTTGGTCGCACCACATGATTGAGTGTTTCATCCAATTTTCGTCATCGCGATCTTTGTAGTCGTCGCGGGCTTGAGCGCCACGGCTTTCTTTGCGGTTTAAGGCGCAGCTGATGGTGACCAAGGCTTGAGATCTTAAGTTGTCAAGTTCAAGAGCTTCAACCAAATCGCTGTTCCAAACCAAGCCACGATCTTCAATTTTAAGATCTTCAAAGTTTTTGAAAATATTTTTCATTTTTTCAAGGCCGACAGTCATTGAATCTTCGGTTCTGAAAACAGCTGCGTGAAGTTGCATACAATTTTGCATTTCGCCACGAATTTTGGCGGTTGAAGATTTGCCGTTGGCATTCCTGATTTTATCCAAACGAGCCAAAGATTCGGCGCCAGCTTCTGAGGATAGTTCAGAATGCGCGGTGTTTGGTTTAATAATTTCAGCTGCGCGAATTGCAGCAGCGCGGCCAAATACCACCAGATCAAGAAGTGAATTCGAACCTAAGCGATTAGCGCCGTGAACTGAAACGCAAGCGGCTTCGCCGATCGCCATTAATCCTGGAACGGTTTCAGTTTTGCCGTTTTTTACGGTTAAAACTTCAGCTTTAAAATTGGTTGGAATGCCGCCCATATTATAATGAACGGTTGGAAGAATTGGGATTGGTTGTTTTGTAACATCAACGCCAGCAAAAATTTTGGCAGTTTCGGAAATTCCTGGAAGTCTTTCGTGAAGAACTTTTGGATCTAGGTGGTTTAAGTGTAAATACATGTGGTCTTTTTTTGGACCGACGCCGCGACCGGCTAAAATTTCCATGGTTATTGCACGAGAAACCACGTCACGACTGGCTAAATCTTTAGCACTTGGAGCGTAACGCTCCATGAAACGCTCACCTTCTGAGTTTACTAAATACCCGCCTTCGCCGCGCGCTCCTTCGGTGATCAAGCAGCCTGATCCATAAATTCCAGTTGGATGAAATTGTACAAATTCCATATCTTGCAAAGGTAAGTCAGCGCGAAGAACCATGGCGTTTCCATCGCCAGTGCAAGTGTGAGCCGATGTTGCGGAGAAATAAGCGCGACCATAACCGCCAGTTGCTAAAACTACGATTTGAGCTTTGAATCTGTGTAAAGTTCCATCAAGAAGAGAAAGAGCGGTAACGCCACGGCAGATGCCATTTTCCATGATTAGATCAAGGGCAAAATATTCGATGAAAAATTGGGCATTATGTTTAAGAGATTGCTGGTAAAGCGTGTGCAGAATTGCGTGACCAGTGCGATCAGCGGCGGCGCAAGTTCTTTGCGCGGGTCCACCTTCGCCAAATTCTTTAGTCATTCCGCCGAAGGGACGTTGGTAAATTTTACCTTCTTTGGTGCGAGAAAAAGGAACGCCATAATGTTCAAGCTCTATAATTGCATCTGGCGCTTCGCGACACATATATTCAATCGCATCTTGATCGCCCAACCAGTCAGAGCCTTTGACGGTATCATACATATGCCAGCGCCAATCATCTTCGCCCATATTTCCTAAAGCGGCAGAAATTCCGCCTTGCGCAGCAACTGTGTGTGAACGAGTGGGAAAGACTTTTGAAATGCAAGCTGTTGACAATCCTTTTTGCGCCATGCCAAAAGTTGCGCGCAGTCCAGCGCCGCCAGCGCCAACCACTACAACATCAAATTCGTGATCGATTACTGTATAATTTCCAATTTTTTTTTCTGACATGGGTTATCCGATTAAATGAAGTCTAATAATTGCTATAACTGCCGCAACTGAGGTTAAAATTGCGGTGAAATTCACCAGCATTATATAAAAATGCATTTTGGTTTTGTTTGGAATGTAATCTTCAATTACTACGCGCATACCAAGAGAGCCGTGATAAAGTGAAGTGGTAATCATTAAAATTCCTAAAACTGCGTTGAGAGGATAGGCAAAGAAAACCGGTAAATAGCCTTGTGGATCTTCGGCGATTTGTACAAAAGAAAGCACGAACCATATAATTAAAGGCAAAAGCGCGATTGCAGAAATTCTTTGCATCAACCAATGATGCGCGCCAGTTTTGGTTGAAGGGGCAATTTTAATTTTCATTTTTATGACATTTTAAAGTAAACTACCGCGCCAATAGTCAGAGCAGTAAAAATAATTGCCAAAGCGATGGCGGTAAGGCCAGTTTTTCTGGCGGTTGATTTTTCAAAACCTTTGCCAATATCCCAAAATAAATGACGGATGCCATTACAGAAATGATAATAAAGTGCGAAAGTGATGAAAGTTCCGGCGGCAAAAAATGCGTAAGTAATTAACTGATTTAAAGGACAATCGCAACTTTCGGAATTGTCTGAGATGTTGATTTGGTAGGTGTAATAGGTGATATACCAAGAAAGTGCGAGAATTGAAAAAAACAGCGCAACTCCAGTAAGGCGATGCAAAATCGAGGTGAAAGAAGAAACATTCCAACGATAAATTTGTAAGTGAGGAGAGGTTGGCCTTTGCGAACTGAGGCCGGATGCGGATTTTTTATTAGCCATTTTTTATGAAATTTTTAAAAGAAGATACGATCAAAGTAAAAAGCATCGCCGATCTTTACAATAAAATTTTTAAAGATTTTTTGTTGCATCCGTTTGAACTTATTTTTAGAAAAGTTCTTCTTTCAAGTTTTAAATTCCAGAAAATTCACAATGACAAAAAAAGCACTAATCACTGGTATTACCGGTCAAGATGGATCCTATTTAGCTGAACTTTTGCTTAGCAAGGGTTATGAAGTTCACGGAATTATCAGAAGATCAAGCAGCTTCAACACTGGGCGCATCGACCATCTTTATAACGATCCGAAAATTTCTGGCATCAAGTTTTTTTTGCATTACGGTGATTTGGCTGATGCTTCCAATATGGCGCGCCTTTTAGAAAAAATTGCGCCTGACGAAATTTATAATTTAGCCGCGCAAAGCCACGTTAAAGTTAGTTTTGACGTGCCAGAATATACTACAGACATCGATGCTACGGGCACTTGCAGAATTTTAGATGCCATTCGCGACACTCGAATCAAAACCAAATTTTATCAAGCTTCATCCAGTGAAATGTTTGGAAAAGTTCAGGAAATTCCTCAAAAAGAAACCACGCCTTTTTATCCGCGCAGCCCTTACGCTTGTGCTAAACTTTACTCGCATTGGTTGACGGTAAACTATCGCGAAAGTTACGACATGTTTGCCTGCAGTGGAATTTTATTTAATCACGAATCGCCAAGAAGAGGCGAAACTTTTGTTACTCGTAAAATTACTCGCGGTCTTGCCGACATCATGGCGAAAAAAACTGACAAACTTTATTTGGGAAATCTTGACGCCAAACGTGACTGGGGTTTTGCCGGAGATTATGTGGAAGCAATGTGGCTAATGCTACAACAGCCTGAAGCTGACGATTACGTTGTGGCAACCGGAGAAACCTATTCTGTCAAACAGTTTCTTGATGAGTCGTTTGGTTACGCGGGATTAGATTGGCAAAAATATGTTGAAATAAGCGAGAAATACTTCCGTCCCGCAGAAGTTGATTTGTTGATTGGAGATTCAAGTAAAGCCAGAAAAAAACTAGGCTGGAAACCAAAAGTTGATTTCAAAGGATTGGTCAAAATGATGGTGGATGCTGATTTAGAGAAGGTTGGTGTCAAGCTTTAAAATCAAGCTTTAAACTTTAGAAATTAGGCTTTTCTAATTCTTGAGATGCTGAATGACGGATCTGGGTTAATGCCAAAAAAAGGTGAAATTAAGAGTGTGAAAAAAATAATTTTTGGTCTTGGCTCAAATCTTGGTGATAAAAAATCTTATCTACAAAAAGCAGTCGCAGAGCTTGAAAATAGGCTTTATTTACAAAATTTAAAACAATCAAAAATCCTTAAAAATCCGGCGCTGCTTTTGCCAAATTCTCCACAAGAATGGGATCAGGAATTTTTTAATATCGCCTTGAGTGCCGATATTGATTTAGAAAAATTTAGCCCAGAAAGAATTTTAGAAATTATTAAAGAAATCGAGAAAAATCTAGGGCGACAAGAGCGCGATAAATGGGCTCCGCGTGAGATTGATATTGATATTTTAGTGATTGAAAATTTGGTGATTGATCTTGGTGAAAAATTAAAAATTCCGCATTCTGAACTTTTTAAACGCGATTTTGTTATTCAGACAATAAAAGAAATTGAGCCAGATATTTTGGAAAAGACCTCGTCATCGCGAGCGTAGAGTGGCGACCCAGTTTTCAGAGGTTCCTTGCCGGTTTGCTACTGTGCCTTGTTGGCTTCTCGCAATGACGAGTTATTGTTAAATAATTAAGTAAAATGAACCAAAACATTCCTGAATTTACCGTTGCTGAATTTTCGCGCTCAATCAAGCGCGTCGTAGAAGATTCTTTTGGTTATGCGCGAATCAAAGGAGAAGTCACTGGCTTCAAACGCGCTTCTTCAGGGCATCTTTATTTTAATTTAAAAGACGAAGGTGGAATGCTTTCGGCCGTTTGTTTTCGAGGCGCAGCAAGTTTGGTAAATTTTGAAATTGCTGACGGTTTACAAGTTTCCGCTTCTGGTCGCGTTACCACTTTTGAAGGTCGATCAAATTATCAAATTATCGTCGAGAAACTTGAAATTGCAGGTGTCGGCGCCATTTTGGAAATGCTCGAAAAGCGTCGCCAAAAATTAGCGGCGGAAGGTTTGTTTGACGAAATTCACAAAAAACCACTTCCATTTTTCCCTAAAATTATCGGCGTAATTACTTCTGAAACTGGTGCGGTTTTGCAAGATATTATTCATCGCCTTGAAGCCAGATGTGGCGTGCATTTGAAGCTTTATCCAACTTTAGTTCAAGGCGATAAAGCAGCAGTGGAAATTATTTCCGGCATCAAATTTTTTAATAAATTAAAAGGCGAAGAGCGTCCCGATATTTTAATCGTAGCACGAGGCGGCGGCTCGTTTGAAGATCTATTGCCATTCAATGATGAAGAATTGGTTCGTGCAGTTTTTGTTTCAGAAATTCCCTTAATTTCCGCTGTCGGTCACGAAACCGATACAACTTTAATTGACTTCGTCTCCGATCTGCGCGCACCAACGCCAACAGCAGCGGCGGAGCTTGCAACACCAGTTCTTGCTGAGCTAAAAAATCAGATCAATTTCTTCGATCAAAGATTAAATTTTTTAGCGCAGAATTTTATTTCAGAAAAAATTCTGCATTTAAGAAATCTTCAGAAATATATTGTCGATCCCGCGAAAATAGTGGATCAAATGCATGAAAGATTTTTAGTAATTCAAAAAAGATTTACTTTTTCGGTGACGAATTTTTTTGAAAAAAAATCACAAAAATTAACAACTTTGCAAATTTCAAATCTAGAAATTCTTCATAAAATTAAAATGCTCGAACAAAAAATGGATCACGGTTTTCTACAAGCAAAATCAAGGATTGAGAGCGAATTGAAAATCGAAAATTTACGCTTACAAAATCTAGGTAAACTTTTAAAAACTGGTCATTACAGTGAAATTTTGAAGCGCGGATTTGCCTTGGTAAAAAATGAAAAAGGCGAATTAATTTCTTCAATTTCTAAAATTAATTCCAAAGAAAAAATTATTACTGAACTTGCTGACGGAGAATTTACTTCTTACGTCTTAAGCCTTGAAAATCAAGGATTGATAGCGAAGAACAAAAGCGAATCAAAAACTATCCAACCAAAATTTATTTAAGTTCGTGCAGTTAAAAACCCCTCAATTTTGGAGCGAAAAAAACATTATCTCTTTGGCTTTAACGCCTTTCAGCGTGATTTATTTTTTGCTGTCGTCGTTGAGAAAATTTTTTCAAAAACCTTATAGAATTTCTAAACCCGTAATTTGTGTCGGCAACTTGATTGCCGGCGGTTCTGGCAAAACTCCAGTTGCTATCGCTTTGGGAAAAATTATTCGCGAAATTGCGCCACCAGATTATGAATTCGCTTATTTGAGCAAGGGTTATATGGGCGATGGTGCGAAATTTGTGGCACTTCGCGATGGAAAACATGTGGCAAAAAATGTTGGCGATGAGCCGATGTTGCTGATTAAAACCGCTCCAACATTTGTGGCAAAAGAGCGTGTATTTGGTGCGCAACAAATCGATAATATCAGAGAAATTAAAGCGATTATTTTGGATGATGGAATGCAAAATAACTCACTTTATAAAAATTTGGTGATTTTGGTTGTTGATGCTAAAATTGCTTTTGGAAATCAATTTTTAATTCCAGCTGGACCAATGCGAGAAACGATCGCCAGCGGTTTAAAAAAAGCGAACTTTATCGTTGTGGTTGGTGAAATGACGGCGAATTTACAAAGAAAATTAGTTGGTAAAAAAATTGTCCGCGCCCATCTTGTTGTAAATAATTTGGAAGAATTTAGAGGTAAAAAATTGTCCGCATTTTGTGGTTTAGCTTATCCACAAAAATTCTTTTCGCTTTTAAAAAGTTCTGATTTGGAATTGTGCGAAGAAAAATCTTTTCCCGATCATTATTCTTACAATGATTCTGATTTAAAAATATTATACGAAGCCGCGCAAGAAAAAGGCTTGAAACTTATTACCACCAAAAAAGATTGGGTAAAATTTTCGAAAGAATTCCAAGAAAAAATTTCTTATCTGGATATTGAGTTAGAATTTTTGGATAAAGAATTTGTGAAGCAAGAACTACAAAAAATTATAAATTATGAATGTTAGGGATTGGATAAAATCAAAAATTAAAACCGCGCGATATCTGCTGGAAGCTGCAGCTGTTGAGTTTGGACTTTGGTTATTTGAGTCTATTGGTTTACAAAATGCTTCGGAAGTTGGTGCGCAAATCTCCAGATTTGTTGGTAAAAAAATCGCTGTTCATAAATTGGCTTATGGAAATCTTAGCAATGCTTTGCCAGATTTAAGTAAAGAAGAAAAAGAAAAAATACTTGATGAAATGTGGGATAATCTTGGTCGCGTGGTTGGTGAATATCCTCATGTTGCAAAATTTACGGCGCAGGAAATGATGGAATTTGTTACGATTTCGCAAGAAACCATCGATAATATAGAAGCGATGAAAGCTAATAAAAAAGGCGGAATCGTTGTCTCTGGCCATTTTGGGAATTGGGAATTGGGGCCGAAAGCTTTTCTAAATTTGGGGATTAAAGTTGGCACAGTTTATCGTCCGCTGAACAATCCTTACGTTGAAAAAATGACGGCTTCAATTCGCGAAACTGAATTGATTACCAAAAGTTCGCAAGGCAATCGCCGTATCATAGAAATTATTAAAAATGGTGGTTACGTAATTATTTTGGCCGACCAAAAAATTTCCGAAGGTGAGCCAATACAATTTTTTCACGATCAGGCGGTTACCACAACTTCAATTGCTCGCATTGCTTTGCGTTACGATGTTCCTTTAATTCCAGCTAGAATTATCAGAACCAAAAAGGGTTTTGAATTTAGAGCGGAAGTCGAAAAACCTCTTGAATTTCAAAGAGGCAAAAACATAAATGACGATGTTGTTCGATTAACCCTTGAGATTAATCGGAAGCTTGAAAGCTGGATTAAAGAATATCCGGCGCAGTGGTTCTGGGTTCATAATCGCTGGAAGCGATAACACTTTTGAAAATTAAATAAAAAACTATGAAATTAAAACTTCGCACAATTGCCGTTTTGGCATTGATTCCTTTGGCTTCATCTTGTGCTTTCTTCAACTCAAAAACGGTTGATGTGGCAATTAATAGCACTCCTTCAGGAGCTGATGTTTTTATTGAAGGCAGAAATTATGGAAGAACTCCATTAACTTTGAATCTTGAGCCAAAGCCTCGTACCGCAGTTTTAGTTAAAGAAGGTTACGGAACGGCGAATTTAAATATGGAAATTTGGTGGGGAACAATCAGAACTACAATCGATGGCGAAAGAACTACCGATGGAACCAGATGTTTTCTTGATATGATGAGTTTGGTGTTTTCTTTCAACATGTATAACGCTCAAAGATGCGGTGATTTCAAAGAAAAAACTTACAATGTTGCGATTCCCAAAAGCAGTAGCTTTTCTGGAAATTCAACAATGGGAACAGGGCAAAGGCCAGCTGACATGATTCCTTATTATTACAATCAGGATATGTCGAATCATAATAGAAATCGTCGATAATTTTTGTGAAGATTTGAGTAATAAAAAACCCTCCGTTACATAAAGTAGCGGAGGGTTTTTTTTATCCGAATTGTAGTGTTTGGAGTCTGTCCCAGATCTTTTTAACCCCATATTTTACTCTATTTTTGCTTATTTTCTGATAAAATTGCTCCAAATATATCCCGATATTCTTCGTAATTATTACCAAAAAGACGAAGTTAATGCGATCAATAGATTTGTAGTTTGGTATATGCAAAAAATACTTAGGACAGGGCTCTAAGAAATTATCCCGTCCTTAATTGCAATAATTCGATCAGCTTTTTTTGCTAAATCCAAATTATGCGTGACCATCAAACATCCAATTTTGTAGCTCTTAACCAGATTTTGCAAAATCTCAAAAATCTTTTCTGAAATTGCTGAATCTAAATTTCCAGTAGGTTCGTCAGCTAAAATTAACGAAGGTTTTGAAATTACGGCGCGAGCGATTGCAACTCTTTGTTGTTGTCCGCCCGAAAGTTGCGCTGGCTTATGATTTAAGCGATCTTCAAGACCAACTTCTTTAAGAATTTGTTTTGCGACAGCAAAGGCTTCTTCCTTCCTTTTATCTTGAATCAGCAGCGGCAAAGCAACATTTTCTAGTGCCGAAAATTCCGGTAATAAATGATGAAATTGATAAACAAAACCAATGTGATTTTTCCGGATTTTGGTGCGGGTTTCATCATCGGCTTTTGAAGCTTCAATGCTGTTGATAAAAATCTGCCCTGAAGTTGACGAATCAAGCAATCCTGCAATTTGAAGTAAAGTAGTTTTTCCAGCGCCAGAAGGGCCGGTAAGGGCAACTAATTCGCCTTTTTTTATTTCTATATTGACGCTTTTTAATACTTCAAAAACTTGCGCTGCTTGCGAGAAGTTTTTTCGAATATCGATTAGCTTCAGAGCGAAATCTTCCATTTATTTTTTTCTCTTTTTCTTTTTTGGGCGATCGTCGTCGTCATCTTCATCGTCATAATCTTCATCGCTTCCACCGCCGCCATAGTCGAAATCGTCTTCCTCTTCTTCTTCGTCTTCATTTTCGTCTTCGTCTTCATCGTCGTCAGATTTTTCAGATTTATAATCGAATTCATCGAACTCGTCTTTCTGATTAATTTTGCCTTCGATGCCAAGTTTATCTTTAGCGGTTGAAATGATTTTGTCTTTGGCTTCTTCGAAATCAATTCCATAGATTACGGCATATTCAGCGGCTAAACGATGAACTGCAGTTTCGTAAATGATGCGTTCAGAATAAGATCGGTCGCCATCTTCAATGTCGCGAGTTAAATCGCGTAAAACTTCAGCTAAAAGCATGATGTCGCCAGAATTGATTTTAGTTTCATATTCCTGAGCGCGACGACTCCACATGCCTTTTAATTTTTTAACACCGCTTCTTAAAATTGAGAAAACTTCTTCCATTTGCGACTTAGAAACCAAATGTCTTAAGCCGATTTTTTCTGAACTAGTTACTGGAATTTTGATGGTTAATTTTTCCTTTTCAAAATACATCAAATAGCAGCTAAAATCTTGGCCCAAAACCATAGTTCTTTCGATATCAACAATTTTGCCCACGCCGTGAGATGGATAAACCGCGAAATCTTCTGACTTAAAAGTGATTTTATTACGTGATTCAGAAAGTTTTTTTACAATGATAAGATTTTTTTGAGCTTCGCTTTTTTTCTCCGGAATTTTTTCAACTTCAGGTTTAATTTTGCTGGCGGTTTTGGCTTTAGCGATAATTTTTGCAGAAGTTTTGATGTCCAATCCTTTAACTTTAGATTTTAGGTCCTTTGTTTTTGCTAATTTACCGGTTTTTTTAACTTCTTTTTTTGGGGCTTTTGCCGCAACTTTTTTTACTGGTTTTACAACGATTTTTTTTGCAGGCTTCTTCACAATTTTTTTAGTCACAACTTTTTTTACAATCTTCTTCGCTGGCTTTTTTAGAGGCTTCACAGCTTTTTTTACCGTTGCTTTTTTTACAACTTTCGCTGGTTTATTTTTTGCGACTTTTTTTGCAGGCTTAATTTTTGCTTTTGATTTTTTTGCAGGCATTTGTGCTTAAAAAAATTGGATTGATGGAAAGAGTTTGTGAGGTCGTTCAATTTAGAAAATTCCTTTTAAGAATAAAACAGGTTTAAATTTAGAAAATTCAAAAAAAATATTCTAATTTAAAAAAGTGACGATTTAATGCGCGACAAATTCATATTGCAATGTGGCACGACATAACGCCTGACCAGACGCAAGCTCATACAAATCCCAACATTTTTACTGTTGAAAAGTCTAATCCAGAAAATCAAAAAAATCGATAAGATCTTCCTGCGAGATTTTTTTGATCAAATTATTGAGCACAATCTCTTTAAGCCAATCGTTATTTCTATTCTGACTAGCTTCGTTTTGATTAACGGTTTTGACTATGCTCAAAGCCTGATCGACGACTATCACGATTATTCAATTCGCAAAAACCAAACCACTCCAATTCGTATTAATATTTCCGGATCTGACATTGGTTTTGATTTTGACGAAGAGCAAGTTTTGGATTATCGCATTAAACAAGGCGACACTTTGACCAAAGTTTTGATCAATTTGGGTGCGCAAGAAGCTGATGTGGCCACAATTATAAACGAGATGAAGAAAGTTTATAATCCAAAAAATATTTCTAAAAATGATCAAGTTTTGATTAAATATCGTGTCAAAGTTGGCTTGGATCAATCTCAGAAAAATAGCGGCGAAAATCTTGGCAAAAGCGTAACCATCAATAGCATTTCAATTAATACCACTCCTGATCAAGAAATTGTGGTTTCGCTCACTAATGCTGGTGGATACGACGCCAGAGAAATTAAAATTAATTTATTGCGTTACGTTTCCAGATATTACGGAACTCTAAAAAACGGTTTCTTTTCGGATGGCGTTGAGGCGGGAATTTCTCCAACTTCGATGATGAATATGATTCAGCTTTACAGTTATGACGTCGATTTCCAGCGCGATATTCACAATGGCGACAAGTTCGAAATGTTGGTGGAAAGTTTTTACACGCAAGACGGTAAAAAAGTGAAAGACGGCAATGTGCTTTTCTCGTCACTTACTTTGCAAAATCGTTCGATTGATTTTTATATGCACAAAACTGATGGCAAAGTTGAATATTTTGACGCCAAAGGAAACAGTATTAGAAAATCATTACTTAGAACTCCAATCAACGGAGCGCGGGTTTCTTCAGCCTTTGGTCTTCGTCGTCATCCAATTCTTGGCTATTCAAAAATGCATCAAGGTATTGATTTTGCGGCAGCAATGGGAACGCCAATTTTAGCCGCCGGAAGTGGCCGTATCAGCTATTACGGTAAAAAAGGTGGTTACGGAAATTTCGTACAAATTCAGCACAACTCTGATTATTCAACGGCTTACGGCCACGCCAGCAGATATGTTGCAAAATTGCATGTCGGATCAAATGTTCGCCAAGGTGATGTGGTTGCTTATGTTGGTAGTACGGGACGTTCAACTGGACCACATTTACATTTTGAAGTGGTTTACAAAGGCAAGCCGATTAATCCGGCAAAAGTAAAAGCGACATCAGGATTAAAGCTTGCGGGTAAAGAATTGGCGCGCTTCAATGCCGATAAGGAAGAGATCGATAAATATCGAAAAAATATTCCCAATCAAATCAAAAGGCAGCGTTAATGAAGGTCGCGAATATTCTGTTTAACCATAAAAAATCCAAAAACGATAATCAAATTTTGGGCGTTGAAAGATGTTTTATTGATTACGCTCAATACTTAATTTTCAACGGTTGCGAAGTTATTTCGATCACAAAAACCGGCATGGTTTTTAAAAAAGATGTTCAGGAAACTGGATCGAAATTTCTTGAAGTTCCAGCTTTCAGTCAAATTGATATTTTCTCAATTTTGCGAATTGCTTTTTCTCTTTTTAAATTTGCGCCCGACGCCGCAATTTGTCATTCGGGCAGAGCGATGTTTTTCACTCGTGCGGCACGTCTTTTTTGTCCTAAAAAATTTCCCATCATCGCCATCGATCACGGCATTAATCCGCGTAAATTTTTAAAAGCCGATTACGTTTTGACGGTGAATTCTTATTTTAGTAAAGAATTGATCAAAGCTGGAAAAGCTCCGGGAACGGCTTTCGTAATTCCAAATATGATAGAAGTTCCGGCAGATTTTGTCGCGCCCGTCAAACCAGCATTTCATAAGCCTTTGCGCATTGGATCTTTGGGTCGACTTTATCCAGAAAAATATTTTGATAAAATGGTGCAAGCGCTTCCAATTTTACGCGATCGCGGAATTGAATGCGAATATGTGATTGGCGGGGTGGGGCATCAGGAAGAATTACTTAATTCCATGGCCAAAGAATTGGGCGTTGAAAATAGTTTTAAAATTCTGGGCTGGACTTCTGACAAAAAAGCATTTTTTGACTCAATTGATATTTTTATTCTGCCATCTTTTGGCGAAACTTTCGGCATCGTTTTGCTTGAAGCTATGCTTTATAATACGCCGATTATTACCAGTAACAGCTGGGGTCCAGACGAGATTATTGAAGACGGAGTTGATGGTTTAAAAGTTCCAAGAGAAGACGCACAAGCAATGCCAAAATTGATCGCCGATGCGGTTGAGCGTTTGGCAAAAGATGAAGATTTCGCCAGAAGATTAGCTGCAAAAGCCAGCGAAAAATTCTTTGCGAATTATACCTGTGAAAAAGTGGGAAAGAAGCTGCATGACATTGTTGAGATGATCGTAAAAAAATCCAGATAATCCTTTTTCTTATGCCTTAATTGCCAATTTTAGTTGGCAATTTTTTCGGTTTGCAAACTTTTCCAAACAAATTCACTAGTGAACGGAAGCAGCGGTGCTGCGGTTTCGCACATTGTGACTAAAACTGTATAAAGCACGTCATAGGCATTTTGCTTGTCTTGATCGACTTCGCCTTTCCAAAATCTTTGGCGGTTGCGTCGAATATACCAATTGTTTAGGGCTTCAAAAAATTGATTGAATTCTTCGCAGGCGATCACTGTGTCGTAATTAGTCATTGCAGCGTCAATCTTAGAAACTGTTGCTTTCAGCTTGGCTAAAATATAGCGATCCAAAATATTGCTCAGATCTTTTTTATATTCGATACGATGAGCTTTGATGCCGTCGGCATTGGCGTAAAGACAGAAAAAGTTGAAGGCATTGATTAAAGGTTTGATCGACAAACGCAAAGTGTCGCGAATCGCTTTTCCATCTTTGTCGATACGCAATTCTTGACCGCGCATTACGGGTTGCGAAATCATGTAAAAGCGCATGGCGTCCGAGCCTTGAGTAGCGAAAATTTCCAGTGGATCGGCGTAATTTCTTAAGCGTTTGGAAAGTTTTTGCGACTTCTCATCCAAAATCGTGCCGTGACAAATCACGTTTTTAAAGGGCGCGCGATCGAAAAGTGCGGTCGACAAAACAAACAAAGTGTAAAACCAGCCGCGAGTTTGCGCCACATATTCGGTGATAAAATCGGCAGGGAAGTTTTCTTCAAACCATTCTTTATTTTCAAACGGATAATGCACTTGCGCGTAAGGCATCGAGCCCGATTCAAACCAGCAATCAAGCACGTCGGAAACGCGTTTAAAGGTTTCGCCATTTTCTTCAAAAGTAATATTATCGATGAAAGGACGATGCAGATTTTCAACTTTTTGGCCCGAGATTTTTTCTAATTCCGCGACCGATCCGAAAACTTTTATCTTCCCCGATTCACTTTTCCAAACTGGCACCGGACAGCCCCAGAAGCGGTTGCGTGTAATTGACCAATCTCTGGCGCCTTCCAACCATTTACC
Organism: uncultured Rhizobium sp.; assembly: GCA_964434225.1. Lineage (GTDB taxonomy): Bacteria > Pseudomonadota > Alphaproteobacteria > Rickettsiales > UBA1997 > UBA2645. The sequence continues at coordinate 34,688 of CAYSUM010000003.1, read as the reverse complement.
AAATTGCCCATCTTTAATGTGATTTGGAATCCAGTTAACGCCTTGGTTGAGCTCAACCATGCGATCTTTAAAGTCGGTCACTTTTACATACCAAGACGAAACCGCGCGATAAATCAACGGCGTGTCGGTGCGCCAGCAGTGAGGGTAATTGTGAAGATATTGTTCAGTTTTAAGCCAAGCGCCGCTTTCTTTTAGATATTTAATGATGTCGTCATTGGTTTCAAAAACCTGTTTGCCTTTGATTGAAAGATTAGGCAGGTCAAACATTTCCGAGGTAAATTTGCCGCCTTCATCAACTGGGCAAAGTGTTGGAATTCCATTAGCTTTACACAAAAGTTGATCGTCTTCACCAAATCCAGGAGCCATGTGGACGATGCCAGTTCCTTCTTCGGTTGTGACGAAATCGCCGTGGAGAATTACAAAAGAGTTTTTGGTTTTCTCGACCAAGTAAGGGAATAGCGGTTTGTATTTTAAACCCACTAATTCAGCGCCTTTCAGGGTTTTTACTTTTTCAAACTCGCCTAAATCTTTAGCGAATTTTTCAACTAATCCGTCAGCCAAAATCAAAAACTCTTCACCTTTTTTCAGAACTGCATAATCAATTTCTTTACCAACCGCCAATCCCAAATTCGAAGGAAGGGTCCAAGGAGTTGTCGTCCAAGCAACCATCGAAGTGCGATCGCCGAATGGAGAATTTTTCAACTCAAACTTAACCGTCACCGCCTTGCTCGCCTTCTGCCTGTAAGAGTTATCCATCCTAGTTTCAAAATTCGAAAGTGGCGTTTGGCAAGCCCAAGAATAAGGCACCACGCGAAAATCTTCGTAAAGCAAACCTTTCTCATGCAGCTGTTTGAAAGCCCAAATCACCGATTCCATGTAATTCAAATCCATGGTTTTGTAGCTGTTTTTGAAATCGACAAAACGGCCTTGGCGGGTCACATAATTTTCCCAATCATCGGCGTAACGCATTACCGAAGCGCGGCAGGCGTTGTTAAATTTTTCAATGCCATATTCTTGAATTGCAATTTGGCCAGAAATTTGGCGGCCTTCGCGAGCGGTTAATTCTTTTTCAGTTTCCATTTCAACCGGCAATCCGTGCGTGTCCCAGCCGAAACGGCGTTCAACTTTTTTGCCTTTCATGGTTTGATAACGCGCTACCAAATCTTTGATGAAGCCAGTTAATAAGTGGCCGTAATGGGGCAGGCCGTTAGCGAAAGGCGGGCCGTCGTAAAATACGAATTCTGATCTTTCTTCTTTTTTGTGACGACAATTGACGTGACTCTTTAAAGCGCATGGTTCAACGACTGGCGAGATATTATCTTCGTCAATTTCGCCAGAAAAATTTCTGATCTCAATCGATTTTTCGAAAATTTTTTCTTCTTGCCAAAAGCGCAGAATTTCTTCTTCCATCAAAGCAAAATCAAGGTTTTGATTTGCTTCTGGGTAATGTGATTTTTTAGTCATTTAATTGGAAATTTTTGTGAAAGGTCTTCTTCCCGCGCAGGATAACAAACCGCTTGAATTTAGGTCAATCGAAAGTTAGAAATTAGCCACATTTCTTTGTCACGCTTTAAAATCTCAAATCAAAAATGAAAAAGTTAAAAATTGGTCTCGCTGGCCTTGGAACTGTTGGCCGAGGCGTTTATGATATTTTGCATAAAGACGCCAAAATTCTGACTCAAAGAAGTGAAACCATTTTTAAAATTGTTGCTGTAGCCTCGCGCAGCAAAAAAGATTTTGTCGATCCCAAAATTAAGTTTTACGAAAATGTTACTGATTTAGCTGACGACGAAAATGTTGACGTGATTGTTGAAGTTATGGGTGGATTAACCACCGCAAAAGAATTGGTTGAGAAGGCAATTAAAAACGGCAAAAAAGTTGTTACCGCTAACAAAGCTTTGCTGGCGGAATATGGTTCTGAGATGGTCGATTTAGTTCAAAAATACAACGGCCATATTGGTTTTGAAGCTTCAACCGCAGGCGCCAATCCAGTGATTAAAACTTTCCGCGAAAGTTTTGTTTCGAGTGAAATTATCGAATTTTACGCCATTTTGAACGGCACCTGCAATTTTATTTTAACCAAAATGCGCGACGAAGGCTCCAATTATTTGGAAACTTTAAAAGAAGCGCAAGCGCTTGGCTACGCCGAAGCCGATCCAACTTTGGATGTGAAGGGAATTGATTCGGCACATAAATTAGTAATTTTGTCGAGCATCGCTTCTTCAACAATTCCAAATTTTAAGAAAGTGCATGTTGAAGGCGTTGATGAAGTTACGATTGATGACGTGAAGCTTGCTTTAGAGCTTGGTTACAAAATTAAACTTTTGGCAATTTACAAAAACCTTGGCGATTCAATGCAGCAAAGCATTTATCCTGCTTTAATTCCCGCTTCGGAAAAAATCTCCCAAGTTGATGGACCTTTTAATGCTGTGCTTGTGAACACTTCAAATGCCAGTTGGAATATTTCTATTGGTCGGGGCGCGGGTGGCCTGACTACCGGTTCGGCAGTGGTTTCTGATTTGCTTGATATTGCTTGTGGTCGCAGTGCTTATTTATTTGGTGCGCAAAATTCAGAATTGCGCCAAGCTAATATTATCAACATTTCGCAACGTCAGGGACAATATTTTTTACGTTTGGTGGTGAATAAAGAATTAGCGCAAAAAACTAATTTAGCGGAAGTGGTTTTTGGTGATAAAATTAAAGTAGCGCGCGCGGCCTTTATTGATGCGGATTTGGAAATTATCTGCGGGTTTTTAACTGACACACAAAAAGAAGGCGACATAGTTGCAATCTTAAAAAATCTTGATTCCAACTTGGTGAAAGAGGCAAGATTTTTGCGTGTTGAAGAAACTGGATTTTAATAATTAATTTGAAATTTACCCCGTCGCGTGACGGTCCATAAAACAAACTCTCATGACTAACTTTTTACTCGAAATCCTCAGCGAAGAAATTCCGGCTGTAATGCAAAAAAATGCCGCAGAAAATTTTGCCAAAATCGCGTGGGAAATTTTTATAAAAAATAATTTAGAACTCGATCCATCTCAGGTAAAATCCTACATCACGCCGCGTCGTTTAACCCTTATTGTTAGCGGTTTGCAAGCCGTACAAATAATTCCTCCCGTCAAAAGAATTGGGCCAAAAATTGACGCTGATAAAAAGGCGATTGCTGGATTTTTAAGATCAACAGGATTGCAAGATGAATCGCAATTAGAGCAAGTTGAAAATAACGGCGCACGTTGTTTTGCCTTTGTTAGCAAGGCTTTAGAAATTAAAACTGCCGATATTATCAAAAATTCTTTGCCTGCAATTTTGCAAAAAATGACCAATTCTTGGCCAAAATTAATGCGATGGGATGTGGCGGGAAGTGTTGAGCAACCTAAATGGATTCGACCAATCAGAAATATTTTAGCACTCTTTGGATCGGAAATTATCGCGCTAGAATTCGCTGGATTAAAATCAAATAATCAAACTTACGGACATTTTCTAAAATCGTCTGAAGCGTTGATAATTAAAGATGCGGATGATTACAAAAAAATTCTCGCCGAAAATTTTGTTATTCTTGATTCTCAAGAAAGAAGGCAAAAAATTTTATCCCAAGTTGCAAAAATTAATGCAAATTTAGATCTTACAACAATCGACGATGTTGAAAAATCTGCGTTGTTTGACGAAATCACCGGACTTTGCGAATGGCCGACGGCACTGGTTGCAGAGATTGATCATAAATTTATGGAATTGCCCGACGAAGTTTTGATTTTAACTCTAAAATTAAATCAAAAATATCTGTGCTTAAAAAATGAAGATGGCGAATTGGCGTCAAAATTTATTTTTATTTCCAACGCTCCAATTGCCGAAAATAACGCACAAAAAATTGTTAAAGATAACGAAAAATTAGTTCACGCACGTTTAAATGATGCGCAATTTTTTATTAACGAAGATCTTAAAAAGCCTTTAATTGAAAGGCTCGACAGCTTGAAGCAAGTTGTTTTTCATAAAAAACTTGGTTCACTTTACGACAAAACTCAGCGCTTAAATCAGCTAACAAAATTCCTTTCAATTTTTGTGCCACATTGCGATTTAACTTTGTCGAAACGCGCTGCCGATTTGTGCAAGGCCGATTTGGTTACTAAAACTGTCGCCGAATTGCCAGAATTGCAAGGCAAAGTGGGAAGTTTTTACGCGCAGCAACAAAACGAAAATCCTAAAATTGTCGCTGCAATTTACGAACATTATTTGCCACAAGGTTTGAACGCAGAATTGCCGAAAACTGCGCTTGGAATTGCACTTTCAATTGCTGATAAAATCGATACAATTGCTGGCTTCTTTTTGGCTGATGAAAAGCCAACTAGTTCAAAAGATCCATACGCTTTGCGCCGTGCCGCACTTGGAATTATCCGAATTGGTTTTGAACATAATATTGCCTTTCCAATTCGCATTTTAGTACAAAAATCTTTGGCGGCTTATCAAATAAAATTGGTCAAAAATCTTTTAAAAAGCGATGCGGTAAAATTCGAAAAAGTTAAAAGAGATTTGGAAGAAGAAATCATAAAATTCTTCGTTGAAAGGCTGAAATTTTATTTGAAAGAAAATGAAATGTTGCGCGCCGATATCGTCAATGTCGTGATTGAAACTTACCTCGCCAATCTTGAAATTCACAAGAGTTGCGACATTTTATATCTGGCAAAAAAAATCAGATTTTTAGATTCATTTGTTAACGATTCGCAGCATCGAAATATCATCGAACTTTACAAAAGATCGGCAAATATTTTATCGATCGAAGAGAAAAAAGATGGCAAAAAATATGGCGGAAAAATTCTACCTTTGTCGCTGAAAAATAAATATGAGAAGGTCTTGTATCGTCGCGTGAAGCAGATTCAAACTGATTTTAGAAAGCTGATTACTAAAGGTGAATTTGTGGCAGCGTTTAAATTATTGCATGTTTTGGAAGCGCCGCTGACACATTTTTTTGATCATTTGGTGATTAACGATAAAGATGAACATGTTCGGGTTGTGCGCCTTTTGATCTTGTCAAAAATCCGTCAGTTGTTTGATGAAGTTGCGGATTTGTCGAAGATTGAGATTTCTTAATAAATTTTAATGTCTGGGTTGCTGCCTCGCTGAATTCTTCGCAATGACGACTGGGCTTGTACTTTAAGGTCATCGCGACGAGTGCAGCGACGCGGCAACCCAGATGTTTTTCCTATTTTACAAGTCCATGCTCCTCAAAGAAATCTACGACCAAGAATTCCTCCAAACCCTCGCTAATACTGCGTCCAAAATCGACAAAAAATTTGATGAAAAAAAATTTCTCAAGAATTTTACCAACAAAAATTGGTTTGCCAAAGAGCTTAAACAAAGAATGCGCGCGGTTACAATTGCACTTAACGAATCACTATCTTCACAAAATTATTTACAAAAAATTGCGATCTTAAAAAAAATCGTCGTCGAAATTCCTAAAAATAAATTTTCTGGATTGGCGCTGATTATTTTTCCTGATTTTGTTGAAGTCTTCGGGCTCAACGATTTTGACGAATCGATGGAAGCGCTAGAATTTTTTACTCAATTTGGCAGTTCAGAATTTGCAGTGCGTCAATTTATCAAACTTGACCAAAAACGAGCTCTAAAATTTTTTACCAAATGGGCAAAAAATAAAAATTATCACGTCAGAAGATTAGCTTCGGAAGGTTGTCGCCCAAGACTTCCTTGGGGCGAGGTTTTGCAAAAATTAAAGAAAGATCCGAGAGAAATTTTGCCGATTTTAGAAAATCTCAAAAACGATGAATCAGAATATGTCCGCAAAAGTGTCGCTAATAATTTGAATGATATTTCCAAAGATCATCCGCAAGTGGTTTTGGATTTGATAAAAAAATGGGCTAAAGAAAAAGTTCGCGAAAATTTGATTAAACACGCTTTGCGAACTTTGCTTAAAAAAGGCGACCAATCAGCGCTCAAGCTTATTGGCATCGATTGTAATAATTTGTCAGAAAATTTTGCCATCCAAAGCTTTTCTTTACAAAATGAAGTGATAAAAATTTCGCAAGATTTGGTCTTTGATTTTGCCTTACAAAATCAAGCTCCAAACCACAAAATTCGACTGGAATATGCCGTTCACTTTTTAAAGCAAAACGGCACTTGGTCTAAAAAAATTTTCCAAATCACAACCAAAAGTTTCGCGCAAGGGGTTTTTGTTTTTGCAAAAAAACATTCTTTTCGCGATCTCTCAACCAGAAAACACAATGCTGGAAAGCATATGATTTCATTGGTTGTAAATGGTGTCGAGTTTCAAAAACTTCAATTCGATCTTATTTAAAATGACAGCGCAAAAATTCGTTTATTCTTTCGGTGACGGTAAATCTGAAGGCGATGCTTCGATGAAAAATCTTCTTGGCGGAAAAGGTGCAAACCTCGCTGAGATGTCTAAAATGGGGCTTCCGGTTCCACCAGGATTCACAATTACAACTGAATTTTGCGATTTTTATTACAAGAACGACAAAAAATTTCCCGACGCCCTAAGAAAAGAAGTTGCAGTTGCGCTGGTCAAAATCGAAGAAAAAATCGGCGCCAAATTTGGTGACGAAAAGAACCCGCTTTTATTTTCAGTGCGCTCGGGCGCCAGAGCTTCAATGCCTGGAATGATGGATACGGTTTTGAATTTGGGTTTAAACGATAAAACGGTTTTGGGATTGGCGGAAAAATCTGGCAATAAACGTTTTGCTTACGACTCTTACCGCCGCTTCATTCAAATGTATTCTAACGTGGTCCTTGGTTTTGATCATCATAATTTTGAAGTGATTTTGGATGAGAAGAAACACGAATTCGGCGCTTCTGCCGATACTGATTTGACCGCAGAAAATCTGGAAGAAATCGTTGTTCTATTTAAAGCTGAAGTAAAAAAAGAATTAAATCGTGAATTCCCGCAAGACGTAAATGAACAGCTTTGGGGCGCAGTTGAAGCGGTTTTTGCTTCTTGGATGAATGATCGCGCCATTATTTATCGCCAATTAAATGACATTCCGGCAAGCTGGGGAACCGCGGTAAACGTGCAGTCAATGGTGTTTGGAAATATGGGCGACACTTCTGCAACTGGCGTGGCTTTCACTCGTAATCCCTCAACTGGTGAAAAAGAATTATACGGCGAATATTTGATTAACGCTCAAGGCGAAGACGTGGTTGCTGGCATCAGAACTCCGCAATCGATTACAATTTCTGGTAAAGAGCAACTTGCTTCAAATTTACCGGCAATGGAAGAAACCATGCCAGACGTGTTCTTGCAGCTGGTTGAGATTTACAAAAAACTCGAAAACCACTATCGCGATATGCAAGATATCGAATTCACCGTGCAAAATAAAAAGCTGTGGATGCTACAAACTCGTAACGGCAAACGCACCGCGCAAGCTGCGGTGAAAATCGCTGTCGACATGGTGAATGAAAAATTAATCGACAAAAAAGATGCGCTAAAACGCATTGATCCAGCAAGTTTGGATCAACTTTTGCATCCAACTCTTGATCCAAAAGCGAAAGTTCAAGTTATCGCCAAAGGCCTTCCAGCTTCTCCGGGTGCCGCTTCGGGAATTGTGGTTTTTTCTTCCGCTGAAGCAGAAAGACGTGCCGAAAATGGCGACAAAGTTATTTTGGTTCGTATTGAAACCAGTCCAGAAGACATCAAAGGCATGCATGTTTCACAAGGCATTTTAACTGCTCGCGGCGGCATGACTTCGCACGCTGCGGTTGTGGCGCGCGGCATGGGAACTCCTTGCGTGTCTGGTGCGGGAGGTCTTTTGGTCGATCATGTAAATCATTTTTTTACAGCCAATGGCACAAAAGTTAAAGAAGGCGAAACCATCACTATCAACGGTTCAACTGGTGATGTGATTCTTGGTTTGGTGCCAACTTTGAAACCAAATTTATCTGATGATTTTCAAACAATCATGAAATGGGCGGACGAAGTTCGCGTGCTAAAAGTTCGCACCAATGCCGAAACTCCACTTGATTGCCAAACCGCGCGCGACTTCGGTTGCGAAGGAATCGGCCTTTGTCGAACTGAACACATGTTTTTCAGCGAAGATCGTATTATTTCTGTGCGCGAAATGATTTTGGCGGAAACGCTGGAAGGTCGCAAAAAAGCGCTGGCAAAACTTTTGCCGATGCAGCGCGCTGACTTCGTTGAAATCTTCAAAATCATGGCCGGATTACCGGTGACGATTCGTCTTCTCGATCCTCCTCTTCACGAATTTTTGCCACACAAAGACAGCGAAATCTCCGAAGTTGCAAAAGCTGTGGGCGTTGATGTGAGCTACGTCAAACACCGCATCGGTCAACTTCACGAACAAAATCCAATGTTGGGTCACCGCGGTTGTCGCCTTGGAATTTCTTACCCTGAAATCTACGAAATGCAGGCGCGCGCGATTTTTGAAGCGGCGTCAATCGTGAAGAAAGAAACTGGCAAAGACGTGCTTTTAGAAATCATGGTTCCGCTAGTTGCGACCAAAAAAGAGCTACAAATTTTGAAAAGTTTGATCGTTGCAACCGAGAAATCCGTCGAGCAAGAAACTGGTGCGAAACTAAATTACATGGTTGGCACAATGATCGAGCTTCCTAGAGCCGCGTTACTCGCCGACCAAATCGCCGAAGAAGCCGAATTCTTCAGCTTCGGAACAAATGACCTAACTCAAACAACTTTTGGATTGTCTCGCGACGATTCCGCCAGCTTCTTGGGCCACTACCAAAAAGCCGGAATTTTAGAAAAAGACCCCTTCGCCGAACTAGACCAAGAAGGCGTCGGCGCATTAATCAAAATCGCCGTCGAAAAAGGCCGCGCGACTAGAAAAGACATTAAGTTGGGAATCTGCGGCGAACACGGCGGCAACCCAGCCTCAATCGAATTCTGCCACAAAGCAGGATTGAACTACGTAAGCTGCTCACCTTACCGCGTTCCGATTGCAAGATTGGCAGCGGCTAGAGCGGGGTTGTAATACTTTTGTCGATCCAATTCCATTGGCGGGATGGGGTTTGTAACTCCATCCTCACGTTCATGTAAAATGTGAAAAGGAAATGAACATTGGGAACGGGTCAGAGACCAATTCCTGCACTAGGGACTTTTTAATCAAAAAACCTAAGCATTATGCGTTTAATTTTAGCTATTTTTTTGCCTTGTTTACAATTTTTTACTATCAGAAGGCCATTTGCTGGTATCATTTGTCTAATTCTTCAATTAACCGTAATAGGTTGGCTTCCTGCTGCATTATGGTCAGTTTATGCCCTTGGTCAGTATAAAACTGATCAAAAAATTAAAAAATCTCTTAAAAAGTAGATTAGGGCGCTGTCGCAAATCAACTTTTTCGTCGAACTTTTCGCAATTCTAAATTTTTTGAAACGCACGTACATCTAGGTACGCTTACCTTTCAAAAAATTTAGAATCACAAAAATTTCTTAGAAAAACTTGATTTGCGACAGCGCCATTAGGAATTTGGCAGGATGGAGTTTGTAACCCCGTCCTCACGTTCAGTTCTTAATTTAAAATAGGGTATGAACGTGTGGAATGAGTTACAAACCCATTCCAGCTAGTAAGATCACCAGAAATTTCAGGTACAAAACATCAACCAAAAACCGCGTCCATCAAAGATCAAATCAGGGTTTGTATTTTATCGCGCCGACCATTTGGAATTGGTATTATATTTTCGATCGCTTTGATCGTTGGCGCATAATCGCAGATTCAATCAAATATTGTCAGAAGAATAAGGGGCTGAAGGGTTATGATTTGTAGTTTGGTATAGTACGGCCTTGGAGAGTATAAAAATTAAATCTTAACCAGAATTGTTTATTAATATGTTCTTAAAATTCGCGCGTCTTGGTCTGTTATTTTCTGTGATTTTTTTTAGCGCTGCAAACTCTAACGCACAAAAGTACGAAACCGCAATCCTTGCTGGAGGGTGTTTTTGGGGGATGCAGGAATTGATAAATCAAGTTGATGGTGTGGTAAAAAGTCGAGTGGGATATATTGGTGGTAAGGGCGAAAATCCAAGTTATGAATTAGTCTCAACTGGACTTACGGGTTACGCCGAGGCAATTGAAATTACTTTCGATTTGCAAAAAATTTCTTACGAAAAAATCTTAAAATTCTTTTTTACAATTCACGATCCCACCACGCTGAATCGTCAAGAGCATGATTCTGGAACTCAATATCGTTCAGAAATTTTTTATCTAAACAGTGCGCAAAAAAAGATTGCTTTAGATGTGATTGATCAAGCAAATAAATCGGGAGTTTTTAAAAAGCCTGTCGTCACCAAAGTTACCAAAGCTGGAAAATTTTACGAGGCGGAAGGATATCACCAAAATTATCTTAAAAAAAATCCTTACGGCTACACTTGTCACCATGTGCGTGAAGAATGGAAATTTTAATCAAATAAATTTATGAAAAAATTTTTAATTATTGCTTCAGTCTTAATCATTGCTTCTTGCGGCATCGGCGCTGGAGAAAATTCTGACATAATTAACCGCAAAACCGGTTTTTTCCCGAAGCTTACGGGAATTGATTTGGAGGGCGAAAAGCGTCGGTTACCAAAAAGTTTTAACAATAAAATAAATTTAGTTGTGATCGCTTTTCATCGCGATCAACAAGACGATGTTGATGATTGGGTGGAAGAGGCTGATGAAATTATGAAGAAATATCCAGAAGTTGGTTTTTACGAAATTCCACTGATTTATGAACTAGATCCTTTTTCGCGAACCTTTATCAATAACGGCATGCGCCGCGGTGTGGTTGATCCTATTGCAAGAAAACGCACGATCACGGTTTACACCGATCGTGAAAAATTCTTAAAAATTATGAATATGAAAGATGATCGAATTTATCTTTTGGTGGTGGCGAAAAATGGTAAAATAATGCAGCGTATTGAAGGCGATGCAACCAATGAGAATATCTCTTCGCTTAAGAAAAAATGGTCGTTTTAATTTAATGATTAGAATTATTTTATTAATGATTTTGTCAATGCTGGCGGCCAAGATGTTTGGCTTTTTTACGGGTTTAGAAGAAAAAAAAGATCAGCGGGAAGTTGAATATTATATCACCACTAAAAGCGGTGCGATTGGATGTTTGTCAAAAGATAAGTTTAAAGAAGAGCAGGCTTATATTTTTGGCAAAAATTTTAAAGAAGCGCAACGTTTGCTAGATGATCAAGAATGTTTCTTTTTTGAAAAAGGATCGAAGCTATTTGCAGCGGAAGGAACTTGCAAAAAGAGCGATAAAGATGACGAACTTTTCCCCTTTAAGCCCAATGATTTTATGATGTTGCAGCCTTATTTACCTTGCGCAGCGGTGCGCTCGCAATGACGGTGTGAAATAAATCCTTATTAAAAAAGTATTTTATGCAGCGAGTTCAAGCCAGCGCTCCTCTGCTTCGTCGAGATCTTTTTGATATTTGGCAATTTCCATTGCGATATGTGCTAAATTAGCTGAAGAGCGATCATCGGTTTCGCTCAATTCTTCGCTCAATTCTTTTATTTTTGCTTCCAGTTTTTCAATTTTTGCCGGCAGTTTTTCCAGTTCAAATTTTAATTTATACGAAACTTTTTTTTGCGGTTCTGATTTTTTTTCAGACGGTTCCAGCTTTGCTCTGGCTTCGCGCGCTTGATTTTCTTTTTGAATAATTTCCTGTTTTTGGTATCGTTCTTTATATTCCAAATAATCGGAATAACCGCCAACGTGATTGGCAATTACGCCGTCACCTTCAAAAGCTAAAATGCTGGTTGCGATATTATCTAAAAAATCGCGATCGTGCGAAACCACGATTAGCGTGCCTTCATACTTGATTAAATAATCTTGCAACATGTCGAGAGAATCCATATCGAGGTCGTTTGTCGGTTCGTCCAGAATCATAAAATTTCCAGGATTGGCCAAAGTTTTTGCCAAAAGCAAGCGGTTTTGTTGTCCGCCCGACAAGGTTCCGGCCATTGTGATAACATCTTTTGGATCGAATAAAAAATCCTTCATATAACCACAAATGTGACGAGTTTTGCCATTTCCTAAATGGACATATTCGCCGCCAGAATCGCAGAGAATTTCTTGAATTGTTGAGTCGGGTTTAATTTTGGTTCGACCTTGATCGAAGTATGAAACCACAATATCGCGAGCTGGTTTAACTTTTCCAGAATCAGGTTCCAATTCGCCGATCATCATTTTTAACATCGTTGATTTTCCCGAACCATTTTTGCCGATAATTCCGATTTTTTCGCCGCGTAAAATTTTTAATGTGAAGCGATCAATGATGTTTTTTTCACCAAATTTTTTCGTCGCATTGGTAAACGACAAAATCACTTGTGGCGCGTCTTCTTCAGCTTTTGGTGAATCGATTTTAATGTAACTTTGATTGGCACGAACCAGTTTTTTTTGCGCTTCTAATTTGCTGCGCAGATCGAGCAAATAATGCAAACGTCCAATATTTCTTTTTCTTCTGCCGGTTACTCCCGTCTGCAACCAACCGCTTTCTAAATTTACTTTTTTTTGCAAGTTATCGAGTTCGCGCTGTTCATGTTCGATAATTTTTTGCGACCACTCATCGAAGTCGCGATAGCCTTGAGAATTGACTTGCAGCTTGTTGGCACGCAGCCAAAAAACTTTATTGGAAACTTTTTCTAAAAATTTTCGGTCGTGCGAAATCACGATTAACGCGCCTTGAAAGCTTTGTAAATAACCTTCAAGCCATTCGATAATATGCAAATCTAAATGGTTTGTCGGCTCATCAAGCAACAAAATATCTGGTTCTAAAACCAGAGCGCGCGCCAGATTAACTCGGCGTTTTTGGCCGCCAGAAAGCGTGTGAGTCAGAGCTTCCTTTTCGAGCTGTAAATGTTCGCAAACGATGTCGACGACGTAAGATTTATGTTCGTCAATTTTTAAACCTTCCATGATGAAGTCAAAGATCGTGCGATTTGGCGGTAAATGTTCACTTTGCGAAAGATAGCCAACAACCGATCCAGGCATCACCCAACGTTCGCCGCAATCAAGATCGAATTGTCCGACAATGGCGTTCATCAATGTTGTTTTTCCCACGCCATTTTTTCCGATTAAACAAATGCGATCGCGAGGAAAAAGATTTAAGTGTAAATTTTCGAAGAGAATTTTTTTGGCGAAAGAAATCGTCGCTTCACGAATTGAAAGGATTGGAGAAGATTTCATTTATTTTGTGTTTGGAGAAATTTAAGTTGAGCGCATCTTTAAGAAACATTCTAAACCATGAAATTATTTTTTCTCTTCATTTTATTAATATTCTACCAAGCCGTGCCAGCTCTGACAAAAACTTATGATTTAGAAATTAAGAAATAGTAATTTTATTGCTTCAATTGGTTTGCGCTTGAGGTTTTAAGTTTTAAAAAGTCGAAATTATTTTTTTATAATTCCTTAAAAAAAATCTCCAAATATGTCTAAAAAAGAAATTATTACCTTGCCAAACGGCTTGCGTGTTGCGGTTGACGAAATGAAAGATGTTGAAACGGTTTCAGTTGGTGTTTTTGTAAATACTGGAAGTCGTCACGAAACCCCTGAAATCAACGGCATTTCTCACTTTCTTGAGCATATGGCTTTTAAAGGAACGGCCAAAAGATCGGCGCGTCAAATTGCTGAAGAATTTGAAGGAATTGGCGGCAGAATTAACGCTTACACTTCCAAAGAAAAAACCGTTTATTACGCAAAAGTGTTGAAGAAACACGCAGAATTTGCCGTCGAATTTTTGGCTGATATTTTGCAAAATTCTACGTTCGACAAAGTTGAGCTAGAGAAAGAACGCGGCGTAATTTTGCAAGAAATTGCCATGACAAACGACACACCTGACGACATCGTTTTTGATTATTTTCAAGAAGCGGCATATCCCAAACAAGCGCTTGGGCGTTCAATTTTGGGGCCGGTAAAAAATATCAAAAAATTTGGACGCGATCACTTCGTCGATTACATCGGCAAACAATATAATTACCAAAATATGTGCGTGGTTGCGGCGGGAAATATTAAAGAAAGCGATTTGGTGAAATGGTCGAAAAAATATTTTAACCAACTTGGAAGCAATAAAATCAAAGCTGTTGAAGCTGCAAAATATGTTGGTGGCGATTTCAGAAAAGAGAAAAAACTTGAGCAGATTAATTTGGTAATAGGCTTCAAAGGCTTGTCTTATTTGGATAAAGACTATTACACGTCGCAAATTTTGGCGATGGTTTTGGGTGGTGGAATGTCGTCGCGCTTATTTCAAGAAGTGCGCGAACAGCGCGGATTGGCTTATTCAATTTACGCTTTCAATTATGCTCACAACGATTCGGGAATTTTTGGCGTTTATGCCGGAACCACGCCAGAAAAAACTAACGAGTTGATTTCTGCAACTTGCGAACAGGTTAAAAAAATCTGCGAAAAAGTTTCGGACGCAGAATTGCAAAGAGTGCGCAATCAGTTCGAAGCTGGGCTTTTAATGGCGAAAGAAAGTACAAGCACAAGAATGCAAAAACTCGGCGGCGAAATTTTGTCGCATGACCGCCTAATTTCTGACGAAGAAGTTTTGAAAAAAGTTTTGGCGGTGAAAAAGTCCGATTTAACAAAAGTGGCAGAAAAAATATTCACTGGCTCGAAGCCAACTTTTGCAGCTGTTGGTAAAGTTGCGAAGGTGATGGATTTGGAGAAGATTAAGAAGAGTTTTAAGTAAAATAAAAAAACCGCTGGTTATGATTTTTCTCAACCAGCGTTTTTTAAGTTTTAAAAATTATATCCCAAAATCACTTTATACAAATTCTGCGCTACCAATTGATTGCCATTCACGCTGCGATAAGCTGGAAATTCAATATCGGCGTAAATCTTGAAATCACTAAAACTAAACTCAATTGCTGGCGCAAAAAACACCATCGTATATCCTGTGTCTTTATTATGATCTGCGGTTGCCCAGCCAGAATCTTGAGTTTTTCTTGAGCCGGTAAATTGTAAAATTGGCGTAATTTTTTTGAATCCCAAAAACTGTCCCGCATTGTAAGAGACGCCAGTTGCTCCCGAAACTTCATCCCCCGGATGATATCCTTGATGAATCATAAGCGGATGATCCCACGAAGCTTGCGCAAAATAATTAAATTTTCCCGCATTATCAATACGTCCAACATGATAAGCGCCAAGAATTGAATCAGTGCTGCCTGTGCCAATTTGAGTATTGCGACTGAAGCCGTACATTTTGGTGCTGCCAGTTGGAAGTTTTAATCCAAAAATCAAACCTGTCGACATATCGGCAGAAAATCCTGAATAAATTCCGTTGAGGCGAATATCTCCCAGATCGCTGTTTCTGGCGTCTTGCAGGCTGCTTTTATGCGGTTTGGTTTTTAGTTCACGTGTCATGTAAGGCACACGAATTGCAGCGCCCCAGTCGCGATTAAACATATATTGCATTCCCGCGGTTACAGTTTGGGTATTAATGCGCTTATCGTGATTATGTTCGTTGGAATCTTTAGTTTTATGCCAATTCTGCGCCTGATTCATATAATCATATTGCAAAAAAGCCGTACCACCTTGTTCATTTGGAATTAAAGTGCTGGTTCCAATATTAAAAACACCACAACCGCAAGCGCAGGCAAGGGCTTCGTTGGAAATTATTGAGACAAGAAAAACTGTCGCGAGAAATTTTTTGTAAGAATTTTTCATGGAAAAAATTATTGTTTATAAAGTTGCGACGAATTTCTAAAAATCGCGCTGCCTAATCACAAAATAATTTTTCCAACTGAGACAATTTGTCCAAGCGCGTTTTTTATTTCCATTTTTCTAAAATCAAAAAATGACTAATCATAATTTTTACGACGCTAATAAAAAAAATCTGCTGCAGCTGGTATTGTTGCGAGTTCTCGCAATATCAGGACAAATGATCGCGATTTTTTTTGCTGAAAATTTTTTGGAAATCGAGCTGCCGCAGCAAATGTATTTGGTGATTTCTGCTTTGCTGATTTTGAATCTGATTAGTTTTTATCGTTATCAATATCAAAAAATTATTACCAATCGTTCGCTATTTTTCGAACTGGTTTTTGATGTCGCCGCGCTTACGGCTCAGCTTTATTTCAGTGGTGGAATTTCTAATCCTTTTATCTCGCTATTTTTGCTGCAAGTGATTATCGCCGCGATTTTACTTCGCGCGAGTTATGCTTGGATTATCGCTGCAATCACTGTCGCTTGTTACGTTTGGCTTAGTTTCAATTTTATTGAATTAGATTTGGGTGACGAAAATTTCTTTAATTTGCATCTGCACGGAATGCTGCTCAGCTATGTTATTGCGGCGTTTTTGCTGCTGATTTTTATTACTCAAATGTCAAAAAATTTACGCGAACAGCAAGAGTTTTTAAGAAGTGCGATGCTTGCAACTGCTGCGGCGCATGATTTGGGAACGCCATTAAATACAATTTCTGTAGTTCTTAATGATTTAAAAAATTCTGAAATTCATCTGCGCCAAGATATTTTATTAATGGAATCGCAAGTTGAGCGCTGCAAAAAAGCGGTTTCAAATATTCTTTTGGCGTCAGGAAGCGAAAGGCTTGAAGAGGCGAAAAAGCAAAAATGAAAAACCACAAATCAGTTTTGATTGTTGAAGATGACGAAGATTTGGCGACAAGTTTGGCACGGTCTTTTGCGCGTCGTGATTTTAGAGTTGAAGTGGCGCGCAGCTGCAAAGAAATGACCGAAATCTTAAAAAAATTTCACCCAAGTTGCGCCGTGATCGACTTAAAATTAAACAGCGAATCAGGTTTGCATTGCATCAAAGCCTTACACCAATTTGACGCGGCGATAAAAATTGTCATGCTCACGGGTTACGCCAGCATCACAACAACAATTGAGGCGATTAAGCTGGGAGCCTGTTACTACTTGGCCAAACCAGCAAATGTTGACGCAATAATTGCAGCTTTTAATGGTGAATCGTTAACCGACAAAACTTCCGCCAAAAAAACTTCAATTAAAAATATCGAATGGGAATATATTCACCAAGTCTTGGTAGAAGTTGACTTTAATGTTTCCGAAGCAGCGCGATTATTGGGAATGCATCGTCGAACTTTGGCGCGGAAACTAGAGAAAAAAAGAGTGCAGAGTTAAAAAATTTAATTGCAGCCAAACAAAGTGCGGGATATTTTCTTTGTCCCCCCAAAAAAATAATTTCAAAAATGACAGAAGCAGAAACTCGCAAAGAATTATATAATCTCGAAGCAGAACAGGCCGTTCTTGGCACGATCATTTTGAATAACGAATATTTAAATCGTGTTTCAGAATTTTTACGTGAAGAGCATTTTTACGAGCCAGCGCACGGCAAGATTTACGCGCAGATTTTGCACAATGTTGAGAAGGTCAATATCGTCGCCAATCAAGTTACGTTGAAACAATTTTTTGATTCCGATCCAGCAATCAAAGCCATGGGCGGCGCGATTTATCTTTCCAATCTTTTGGGATCGGCCTCGGCGATTATCGACATCGCAGATTATGGTCGTTTGATTCACGATTTGGCGCTGAAGCGCTCTTTATCAATGGTCGGCGAAGATATTGTTAACAATGTTTATAAATCTGACGCAAAAATTTCTGCGGTTGAGCAAATTGAAGCGGCGGAAAGCGAGCTGTTTAAACTCTCAGAACATGGAAACGGCAAAAGTGATTTTCGCAATATTTCTGCTTCGCTAAAAGATACTTTAGAAAAAACTTTAATCGCCAGAAAGCGCGACAGTCATATCAGCGGCGTTTCGACTGGTCTTGCTGATCTTGATAAAATTTTATCGGGCATGCAGCAATCAGATTTAATTATTTTAGCGGGACGTCCATCAATGGGAAAAACGGCTCTTGCAATCAATATAGCCGTAAATGCCTGCAAGTTTTTGAATCAGAACGTTGAAGATGTTAAAGATAAAAAAGCAGTGGGATTTTTCTCGCTGGAAATGTCTTCTGATCAGCTTTCTGCTCGTATTTTATCGATGGAGTCCAGCATCAACGCTACAAAGTTTAGAACGGGTCAATTAAACGATATGGAGTGGGAAGCAATCGCCACGCGCTCGGCCGAGATTTCAAAGCTACCATTTTTTATCGACGACACGCCAGCGCTTTCAATTTCAGCAATTCGCACGCGCACGCGCCGTATGGTTCGCAAACATAATTTAGCATTTTTATTGGTCGATTATTTGCAGCTAATTCGTGGCTCGTCAACGCGTTCGCAAGATGGACGTGTGCAGGAAGTTTCAGAAATTACGCAAGGTTTAAAAGCAATTGCGAAGGAATTTAATATTCCCGTAATCGCGCTGTCGCAGCTGTCGCGTGCTGTTGAAAGTCGTGACGATAAACGACCGCAACTTTCTGATCTTCGTGAATCGGGTTCAATCGAGCAAGATGCTGACGTTGTAGCTTTCATCTATCGCGAAAGCTATTACCACGAAAGAAAAAAACCGCCGGAAAATGAACAAGAAAAATTTGAACAATGGACGCAAAAAATGAACGAATTGCGCCACGTTTCCGAAGTGATTATTGCTAAACAGCGTAACGGCCCAGTTGGAAACGTGCATCTTTATTTCGATTCTGAATTCACCAGATTTAGCAATTTGGAAGTTCATCACCATTACTAAAATTTAGTGATCTATGAAAAACGTAAAAATGACAATTAATGTGCCGGAAGATCTGTATAAAATGATCAAGGTCCAATCGGCGGTAAATGGCTCTACGATTAAAGATTATGTGGTGGGGACGATCTCGAATTCGATGAAAAATCAAAAAGATGAAGCTGAAAAAAAATCTAAAATTGCAGGAAATTCAAAAAAAAGACTCCAAATAAAGCTACGGTTAAAGCCTTTAAAGACTACGAACAAGGCAGATTCACTTCTTATAAAAGTTCAGAGGAATTATTTGCCAAATTGGATGAAATAGCAAAAAAATAATTAAAATGCTCGAAATAATCACCACAAAAACCTTTGAAAAAGACTATGCCAGAATGGTTAGGCAAGGTAAAAAATTAGATAAGATCAAAAAAGTTATCGGATATTTAAAGGAAGGCGTAAAGTTAGATCAGAAATATCGAGATATAAATTATCTGGCGCTTACAAAGGTTGGAGAGATTGCCATGTTGAACCTGATTGGTTATTGATTTACAAAATCTCTTCAAATCTTCTGATCTTATAACGGACAGGATCTCACTCAGATTTACTTAACAAATAAAATGAAAATTCTTGGAATTGAAACTTCTTGCGATGAAACGGCGGTGGCGATTGTGGATGATGAAAAAAAAGTGTGGTCGCATGTTTTGAATTCGCAGATTGAGCTACATCAAAAATATGGTGGCGTGGTGCCGGAAGTGGCGGCGCGTGGACATGTTGAGATTTTGGATAAGTTGATTTTACAGGCTTTGGATGAAGCTAATTTGCAGTTTGAAGATATTGATGCTTTTGCAGCAACTGCTGGACCGGGCTTGATTGGCGGCGTGATTGTGGGATTGATGGCGGCAAAAAGCTTGGCTTCAGTTTATAAAAAACCTTTGATTGCAGTGAATCATTTGGAGGGGCACGCTTTGACAGCGCGGCTGACTTCTGCTTTAGAATTTCCTTATTTATTGCTTTTACTTTCGGGTGGACATTGTCAGATTCTGTTGGCGAAAGGAATTGGTGATTATGAAAAACTTGGCGAAACAATTGACGATGCGCTTGGTGAGGCTTTCGATAAAATTGCACAGATGTTGGGATTGCCTTATCCGGGCGGGCCGGCGGTGGAAAAATTGGCGCAAGAGGGAAATAAAAATCGTTTCAAATTTTCACGTCCTTTGATTGGACACAAAGACCATCTTTGCGATTTTTCATTTTCGGGCTTGAAGACTGCGGTGCGCCGCGAGATTGAGAAATTAACGGGAGAAGATTTTTCGCATTTCACAACGTCGCAAAAAATTCTTGCTCAAGACAAAGCCGATATTTGCGCTTCTTTTCAGCACGTGGTTTGTCAGATTATTTTGGATCGTTTAGAAAATGTTTTGCGCGATTCCAAATTTGTGGTGACTGATTTGGTTATTGCGGGCGGCGTTGCGGCGAATCGTTATATTTTTAATGAATTAGAAAATTGGGCTGCGCCGCGGGATTTAAAATTAATTACGCCGCCGATAAATTTGTGCACCGATAATGCGGTGATGATTGCTTGGGCTGGGGTTGAAAGGTTTAAGCTGGGGATGATAGATGATTTAAATTTTAAACCGAAAGCGCGCTGGCCTTTGGCATAAACCCATCCAGCCAAGAATGTGTCAGGCCGAAAACGGGCCGTTTAGGCCGTTTTCTCAATATCTCAAAAACTTCTCAACTGGCTTATCGATTGTCTCGAAGCGATCTCTCTTAATTTGCAACATTGCTAAATTTCTTTGTACTAAGCCATTTGGCAAAAATCTAAACAAACCGTCGATTCCCTGAAAGCCATTTTTGGGCCAAGTGGTGTAGGCTGTAAAATCTCCGATCTCAATTTTTAAATCTTTCTTTTTCTCAGCCAGATCAGAAATCACCGCTACAGAATCGTAAACAATCGAAGTGATTCTTGGTGGAAATTTGTTGAAGGTTTGGAAATAAGATTGCTCAAAAGTATGGAATTTTTCGCTTTCAGGAGCGCAAAACCAAGCGCCGACTAAGTTTGGATCGGTAAGGCTGGAAATGTCGTCCCATTGTGCGGAACCAACGATTTGAAAATCTCTTTCATCTTTATTTTGCGCTTTCACTTCTTCGACAATTTTTGACAAAGTTTTTCCTGACTCAGGAATAAAAATAATTTTTGGATAAATACGGTCAGAATCTTTGAGGGTGGCTGCATCTTTTTTTAGCTTATTTTTCCCACCTTCGGCAAAGCTTGAAGGTGCTTTAAATGAAGAGATAATCCGTCCAGCAATACCTTTGAAATCTTTGGTATTGGTTTCATAAAATTCAGAAGTGATGAAATTTCCATCTTTTCTTTTGACGGTTTTTTTCATCAAATCGGTCATAATTAAGCCATATTGATTATTGGGAGCAATGACGGCGAAGCTTGATTTTTGTTGGTCGATGGCGTAGCTGACAATTTTTTCGATCTGTGCTTCGGGCATAATTCCGCCTAAAAATATTCCGCCTTTGGTGGTGGTTTTGTCGACCAACTTCGGATTGTTAGAAAGTGAAATTGCCACGATATTGTTGGCTTTAACGTCTGCTTCAATTGCTTCTACGGAAGTGCTAAAAACTGGTCCGATTACAACTTTAATATCTTGCTTCACAACTTCTTTAAAAGCTTTGGCTGATTCTTGCGGAGTTTCGCCGCTATCGATCAAAACTAATTCGATATTATTATTTAAATCATTGTCGAAAAGTGACAAAGTTGCGGAGTTAAATAAATGCCAACCCAATTCTTTATTTTTGCCAGAAAAAGGCAGAAATAAAGCCACTTTCATTTTTTCTTTTTGAGATTTGATGGTTGCTAAATCGCGAGTTTCCAAAAAATCGTAATTAGTTTTTGGGGCTAAAGCTTCTTGTTCTTGCAAATATGGATCGGAAATTGGTTTTTTGGTAACAATTTTTTGTTCATGAAATTGGCAAGAAAAAATGAAGAATGCCAAAAACAGTGCTGATTTTTTAAATAGATTTTGCATGATTTGAATCAATGATTTGTGCGGATAGACGAGATGTTCCTAAACTAATTTAAAAACCAAAAAATATGCAAGATTTTTTCCAGAAACTTAATCCGCAAAAATTAGAAAATGCACTTTACATTGCAGCAACGCCGATCGGTAATTTAAGCGATATCACTTTTCGCGCGGTGCAAATTTTGCGCGATGCTGATTATGTAATTTGTGAAGATAGTCGCGTCACCGCAAAATTATTATCTTGCTACAATATTACCGAGAAAAAAATGATCGTTTATAACGATCATTGCGGCTTGGAAGTGCGGGAAAAAATTCTGAATTTTTTGATTCAAGGCGCATCGGCCGTTTTGGTGAGCGACGCGGGAACGCCTTTGATTTCAGATCCGGGGCATAAATTGATCGAATATTTACGCAAATATGGCCGCAAAATAATTCCACTTCCGGGAGCTTCTTCGGTCACTTCAGCTCTTTGCGCTTCGGGCTTGGCTTGTGATAATTTTTTATTTTTAGGATTTTTACCAACGACAAAAATTCAGCGAAATAACTTACTAAAATCGCTGCCGAAAAATTTTACTGCGGTGTTTTTTGAATCGGCAAATCGAGTGGAAGCAAGTTTGGAAGCGATTTCGGAAACTCTTGGAAATCGAAGAGTGGCGCTGGCTCGCGAACTTACAAAATTACATGAAGAAATTATTTCCGACGAAGTAAAAAATGTGCAGGAATTTTTTGCAAACTCTCCGCATAAATTACGCGGAGAGTTTGTGGTGATCGTAGAAAAAATTGCGCGCGATGAAAAAAGTTTGAGTGACGAAGAGTTGGCTGACGAAATCAAAAAAGCTTTGAAAGCTGGATTTAGCGTGAAAGATTTATCGCAAAATTTGGCAGAAATTTATGATTTGAATAAGAAAGATATTTATAAAATCGCGCTTGCAATGGCGAAGAAGTAAAAAACTAACACCACAAATTATGAAGAAAAAAACTTACCAATTTGGCATTCTTGCCGAAAGAATTGCGATAATTTTTCTGCGCCTTAAAGGCTATCAAATATTGGCTTGGCGTTATAAAACCTACTTTGGTGAAATTGATATTGTGGCAAAAAAAGGAAAAATAATTGCGATTGTTGAAGTTAAAGCGCGCAAGATTGAAAGCGATTTTGAAACAGTTTTGCGACCGCGACAAATGCAAAGAATCAGAAAAGCTGCGGAGTTTTTTTTAAGTCGTAATTCCAAATTGCAAAATCATCAAATTCGTTTTGATTTTGTTTTTGTGAACCAATTATTTTGGCCGCAACATTATAAAAATTTCTTTGAAGCTTAGAACCTGTTCAAGATCTTTTGTTGGTTTGTGGAAGAAGCGTTGCATTTTTTTTGCAGAAACTACATCTTTCAAATTACCTATTTACCTTTTTGCCGCGCTACACTTGCAATGACGGCGAGATAAATCTCTAAAACTTCCCTCAACAATTACGATTAAAATGGCACTCGCGGAACTCATTTTGCAAAATCTTTTTTCTTTCGTTTTATTAATTTCCTTCATCGTTTTTATTCACGAATTCGGCCATTTTTATGTGGCGCGCTTATGTGGTGTAAAGATTGAAGAATTTGCAATTGGCTTTGGCCCAGAGCTTTTTGGATTTACTGATAGAAAAGGTACGCGTTGGAAAATTTGTCCAATTCCTTTTGGTGGCTACGTAAAAATGTTTGGCGATAAAAACGGTGCTTCAATTCCTGATGAAGAAGCTGTCGTCAAGATGTCGCAAGCGGAAAAGAAAATTTCTTTTATTGGTAAAAACGTATTTCAACGCATCGCAATTGTTGGTGCCGGACCTTTGGCGAATTTCTTGTTGGCGATTGTAATCTTTACTTTTTTGCTGCGTACAAATGGCTTAATCACAGCGCCAGCAATTATTGGTGAAGTTGTATTTGACGGAGCTGCGTTTGAAGCGGGATTGAAAACTGGCGATAAAATTTTGGCAATTGATGCGCAAGAAATTGACGGCTTCGATCAAATTCGCGAAGTGATTGCGCGTAGCGCTGACAAAACTCTCAACCTAAAAATTTCTCGCAACGGCGAAATTATTTTGGTTGCGGTGACGCCAAAAACTCGCGTTAATAAAGATATTTTTGGCGAAGAGGTTAAGGTAGGAATGATTGGCGTGATGGGTGCAGAAGGTGAACATAAAGTTTTAAATCTGAGCCAAAGTTTCTTTCAAGCCAATAAAGAAACTTACCACATTTCAATCGCCATCTTCAAAGCGATCGGCGAATTAGTTACCGGTAAAAGAAGTGTCGAGGAATTGGGCGGCCCAATTAAAATTGCCAAATATACTGGCAAAACCGTGGAGATGGGATTTTTGGTGGTGATGTGGTTTGTGGCAATGATTTCAGTCAATCTTGGTGTGATGAATTTATTGCCAGTTCCTGTGCTTGATGGCGGACATTTATTTTATTACATTATCGAAATTATCCGCGGCAAACCTTTGCCGCAAAAAATTCAAAAAATCGGCTTCCAAATCGGTTTTTCTTTGGTGATTACCTTAATGATTTTTACCACATTTAACGACGTCAGACATTTGATCACCGGCATGAATTAGCTTTTGATACAAAGCTCCAAAGTTTTTTTGGCTTTACTGCTATCAATCAAAAACTTCGCTAATTCCACGCCATCTTCAACTTTATCGACAGCTTTGGCAAGCTTGAGTGCGAAGGCTGAATTCAGAATCACGATATCGCGGTAAGCCGATTTTTCGCCTTCCAAAAGTGCGATTAATTTTTTAGCATTATATTTCGGATCTTTTCCCTTCAAGGTTTCAAGCTTAACTTTTTCGAAGCCAAATTTAGTTGGATCAACAATTTCTTCGGCAAAAATTTTGCCATTCTCACAGCGCAATAAATAAGAATCATCGCTGAGTGTAATTTCGTCCATACCATCAAAACCGTGAACAATATAAGTTTTTTCTGAATTAGTCGCGGCTGCAATTTTTCTCATCACGTCACGGCGCGAAACGCCAATCATTTGCGCATGAGTATTGGCTGGATTTAAAAGCGGTCCAAGAAAATTAAAGATTGTGGGAATTCCAAGAGATTTGCGGATTTGCGCTACATTTTTCAGCGATTCGTGAAAATAAGGTGCGAATAAAAAGCACAATTTTTTATCGCGTAAATTCTGTTCAATTTCGGCAATGTCGGAAGAAATTCTAATTCCTAATTCGGAAAAAATATCTGCCGAACCAGAATTTGAAGAAATCGCTTTATTGCCATGTTTGGCGACCGGAATTCCTGCGGCGGCAACCACAAAACAAACGGCGGTGGAAACATTAAGTGTATTTAATTTATCACCACCAGTTCCACAAACATCGATGGCATTTTGGGGTGCAGAAATTTGCTTCATTCTTTTTTTTAAAGAAGCAACCGCGCCAGTAAAGGCGTTGGTTGGAAGTCCAGCGATATTTAAATCTAGTAAGAATTTTTTAATTGCTTCTTCGCTAATTTTTAAATCAACAATTTGATCAAAAATTTCCTCAAAATTTTGCGGCGCGAGATGTTGTAGCTCCATTAAATTCTATCCAAAAAATTCTTAATTATCTGATGTCCGTGTTCTGAGGCGATTGATTCGGGATGAAATTGGACGCCGAAAATTTTTAGCTTTTCATCGGCAATTCCCATGATGATTTGATCTTTGGTTTGTGCGGTAATTTGTAAATTTTTTGGGCAAGTTTCTTTTTCAATAATCAATGAATGATAGCGCGTAGCTTTGAATGGAGAAGGCAAGTCTTTAAATAAATTTTCACCATTATGAAAAATTTCACTGATTTTTCCGTGCATCGGATAAGTCTTGATAATGCTGCCGCCAAAGGCTTGGCCGATTGCTTGGTGTCCTAAACATACGCCAAAAATTGGAAAAATTCCTTGTAGTTTTTCGATCACTTCTAAGCAAATTCCCGCTTCGTTTGGCGTGCAAGGTCCTGGGGAAAGTACGATTCCGCGTGGGTTTAGTTTTTTAATTTCCTCAACGGAAATTTCATCGTTACGCTTTACCAAAACTTCTGCTTCGCCAGCTTGAATTAAGTAGTGATAAAGGTTGTAAGTAAAACTGTCGTAATTGTCGATTAACAGGATCATAATTGCCGGAAGGTGTTAGATTTTTTTATACTCTTCCAAGCTATATTCATCAACTTGCATCGCATCCAAAACCGCTGCCTGAGAGGCGCGAAGCAAGTCAAATTCTTGCGAAGTAATTACAGATTTTTCTTTCGCCGCGTCGATAAAATCTTCGGTGCGACCACGTGGCAAAATTTTATCGCGCATCGCCGCTTTAATTTTATCTGCCGCAACTTGTGCTTTTTCTTGCAGCATCAAAGCATTTTCAATGCGACCTAAATTATCTTGCGGATCTTTCGAAATATAAATTCCGTCAGTTAGTGAATCGCGTAATTCGCCATTTTTAATAAAATTTTTCACAACTTGGTGACCTAAGCGATCATCGCTTGGACATGTGAAGGCGTTGAATCGCGACCACATTGTAAAAGGAAATAACAGCCATTTTGTATTGCAGCCAAACAGATTTTGGTAAAGACCTTCAATCGCGTATTGAGCCTTACAAAGCTGCTCTTTAAGGGCATGTTCAACCAAAACCTCTTCTTCTTTTTTGCGACCATTTTCGTCGAATTTTTTTAAGGTCGAAGTTGCGATATACATTGCAGAAAGTACGTCGCCAAAACGGCCGTTGATTTTTTCTTTACGTTTCAAATTGCCACCAAAGCGCGCCATTGCAATGTCGGCAAGCAAAGCAAAAGTTGCCGAGCACCAAGCGATTTTTCTTTCGTATTTCGTAATTATACCGCTTTTGAAAGGTTTTATGAGATAACCGCGCGACAAGGATAATAAAATTGAGCGCACAAAATTGCTGATCAAATGATGAATATGCGCGTGAAAAAGTTGATCAAAAGCTTTCAAATCGTTTTTTTCCAAAGCTTCAATTTCCTTGTAAGCGTAAGGGTGACACATGATCGCGCCTTGTCCAAAATGAATCAAACTGCGAGTCATAATATTGGCACCTTCAACTGTAATCGAAATTGGCGTTGAAAAATAAGCATTAGCCAAAATGTTGCGCGGGCCACGAATGATGGCGCGTCCGCCCATGATGTCCATGCCGTCATTAATATTTTGGCGGAACATTTCAGTAGCGTGATATTTGGCAATTGCGGTGATTACTGCAGGTTTTGAGCCAGAATCAATCGAGCCAGCAGTGAACGCACGCATGGCATCCAAGGCATAAGTGCGAGAAGCGATACGAGCTAAAACTTCTTCCACGCCTTCGAATTTTCCAACTGAAGTGCCAAATTGTTGACGAATTGCAGAGTAAGAACTTACGGCACGAGCGACCAATTTTGATCCGCCGCTTGAAGTTGAAGGAAGTGAAATTCCGCGACCAGCAGCCAAACATTCCATCAACATTTTCCAGCCTTTACCAAGGCCAGCTTCGGCGCCGATAACCGCGTCTAAACCGATCACAACATCTTTGCCGTTAAGTGGAGAATTTACAAAAGGAGTTGCAAGCGGATCATGTCTGCGGCCTTGAATGACGCCAGCTGTTGTGTTTGGAATTAAAGCGCAAGTGATGCCGACTTCTTCATTTTGTGAAAGTAATTTTTCAGGATCGCGAAGTTGAAAAGCCATGCCAATCACGGTGGCGTAAGCTCCTAAAGTGATATAGCGTTTGTTCCAGTTTAAACGAATTTTAATTTCGCCATTTTCGTCTTTAAACAAAACGCCGCTAGAAATGATCGAAGTGGCGTCACTTCCAGCTGTTGGCTCGGTAAGTGCGAAGCAAGGTAAATCGCGGCCATCGGCCAAGCGCGGTAAATAATAATCGCGTTGCGATTGTGTGCCGTAATGCATTAATAATTCTGCGGGTCCTAATGAATTTGGAACCATGGCGGTGATTGCCAAAGGAACTGAACGTGAAGAAAGTTTCTGGATGATGCAGCTGTGAGCATAAGCTGAAAATCCAAGGCCGCCGAATTCTTTTGGGATGATGATTCCAAAGAATTTTTTCTCGCGTAAGAATTTCCAAACATTTTCAGGCAAGTCTCGCAAGCGTTGAACTTCATAGTCGCAGCACATGCGACAAACTTCTTCAACTTCGTTATCTAAATAGCTTTGTTCTTGGGCGGAAAGTTTTGGATATTTTTGATCGAAAATCCATTTGAAGTTGGGGCGACCAGAAAATAATTGACCGTCAACCCAAACATTTCCAGAGGTGAGGGCGATTTTTTCGGTCTCAGAAATTTTTGGCAAAAGGCCAAGTTTGGTGATTAAAACGATTAAATATTTGGTAACCAAATTTCTGCGAATTGCCGGAATGCTTAAGATTGCAGCGATTGCGCCAAAAAGAATCCAAAAAAATAAATTGTGTGAATGTGTCGAAAAATAAAGCGCCAGAGTGGCGATATAAAATGGAATCGGAAGTTTTTTATAAGCGTAAAAAACACATAGAAGTGCTGTGATTAAGCCTAAATGATGGAACTGATCGATGAAATTTATCATGTTTTTATGAATTATTTGCTAATACCAACTCGCAACTGGCTTTCACCAATCCGCGAATTTGGCCGATGTATGATGCTCTTTCATTAACTGAAATTGCGCCTCTGGCATCGAGTAAATTTAAAATGTGACTCGCTTTTAAAGCTTGTTCGTAAGCTGGAATTGGCAGATTTTTCTTGGCCAGAATTTCTGACTGCTCCTTACTTTCCGCAAAATTACGAAAGAGATTTTCAGTGTTCGAATGCTCTAAAATAAAAGCCGAATTCTCGATTTCGCTTTGTTTAAAAACATCGCCGTAAGAAATTTTTTCAGATCCCGAAAGTCCGTTCCAATTAAGTTCAAAGATTGAATCAACGCCTTGAATATGCATGGCGATGCGTTCCAAACCGTAAGTAATTTCGCCAGCAACCACTTCGCATTCAATGCCGCCAACTTGCTGCATGTAGGTAAATTGCGAAACTTCCATGCCATTGAACCAAACTTCCCAGCCCAAGCCAGAAGCGCCGACAGAAGGATTTTCCCAATCGTCTTCCACAAAACGCACGTCATTATTTTTGGTATCAAGGCCAATCAAATCAAGGCTTTGCAGATAAAGATCTTTAATATTTTTTGGCGCTGGTTTTAGCAAAACTTGAAATTGGTAATAATGACTTAAGCGATTAGGATTCTGCGCGTATCTTGCATCTGTAGGGCGGCGCGACGGTTGAACATAAGCAACTTTCCACGGTTTTGGCCCCAAAGCGCGAAGAACGGTTGCGGGATGAAGAGTTCCGGCGCCAACTTCAATATCAATGGGTTGTAAGACTGCGCAGCCTTGAGCAGCCCAAAATTGTTGCAGAGTAAAAATAATTTCTTGGAAAGATTTCACAAAACTTAAACTGAAAATGAACTGCCGCAGCCGCAACTGGCTTTGGCATTGGGATTATTAACTTTAAAATAAGAGGAGCCGAGCTCTTTGACAAATTCAATTTCAGCGCCGTTTAAAAATGGTAAAGAAGTTTCGTCGGTGATCGCTAAAATTTGTGAATCTGTTTCGGCAAGTTTAATGTCGCCTTCAAGGCGCTTGTCATCTAATTCAAAGATATATTGAAAACCGCTGCATCCGCCACCCGAGATTGAAATTCTTAAAAACTTTTCGCGGTTAGATTCTTTCTGCTGAATCTCGTGGATGCGTGATAATGCTGACTCGGTGATTGTTACGGAATTCATTTTATTTTTTCTTTTTATTTCTTTTGGCAAATTCTGCCAAAATTTCAGAATATTCAATATCCTGCGCCGCCAATAAAACTAAGCTGTGATAGAATAAATCGCAAACTTCGCCGATTAATTCGTCACGAGTTTTTTTGCTGGATTTTCTGTCATTAATAAATGCGGCAATCACAACCTCAAGGGCTTCTTCACCAATTTTTCGTGTAATTTTTTCGACACCTTTTTTGGCTAATTCGTAAGAGTAAGAATTTTTTTCTTGGCGCGCGATTTTGTCTTGGATCGTTGTGAATAGCTCTTCGAGAGTAAGTTGGTTTTTTGGCATTTTGTTTGAGGGAATTTTTAGAAAAAGTAATAAAAAAAACTTAAGCACGCGGCTTTCAAATGCAAGTCAGAGCTTCGGAAAAACATCCATATTCGCATGCAATATACGAACGATCTGAATTTCTTTTTTGCTGAATTGGCGATAAAAAATTATGTGTTTTCCGACGTAATATCGAAAATATCCTAGCCTGATATAATCGCAGGCTTGTCCTTTATTTGGCGCATTGGCGATTAAATGAAAGGCATGATCAATTTTTTCTAGGTAAAAATCTCTTTGTTCAACGCCCCAAATTTCCTGGGTGTAGAGTGCTATATTTTTTAAATCTTCTTTTGCTTTTGTGGTGAGATGAAAATTCATTTTTTTGAATTCAGTTCTTTTTTTAGTGATGAAAGTGAATATTTGGCTTTGCCGCTTTTTTCTCCTTCTAAAAGATTTTTGCGTAAGGCGGCAAGTTTGATTTCACGTTCTTCGAGCAATCTTAAGCCAGCGCGAATAGTTTCGCTTACTGATCCGTAATATCCCGAGCTAATTTGCTGTGTAATAAATTTGTCGAAATGACTTCCAAGAGTAACGCTGGTATTTTTTTGCATAATCAAAAATATTAAAAATATTATCTATTGGTACTATTTGAAAAATCTGAATTTAAGGCGCAAGATTTTTTAGCAGAAAATTATTCGCAACTCTTGACAAAAAGCTTTGCCTTCGTACTTTGCGCGCCCCGAAAATTTTTACCTTTTTGCAATTAATTATTTTAAAAAACATGACTACAGAAATGACATTGTCGATCATCAAACCTGATGCGACTGACAGAAATCTTACTGGCAAAATCAATGCCAAATTCGAAGATGCAGGCCTTAAAATTGTTGCTCAAAAAAGAATGCAACTTTCAGATGCAATGGCTGCAGAATTCTACGCTGTTCACAAAGCGCGTCCATTTTATGGCGATTTGGTAAAATTTATGACTTCTGGTCCAGTGGTTGTGCAAGTTCTTAAAGGCGAAAATGCCGTTCTTAAAAATCGCGAAATCATGGGCGCCACAAACCCAGCAAATGCCGACGCTGGAACCATTCGCAAAGAATTTGCTCTTTCAATCGAAGCCAATTCAGTTCACGGTTCCGACAGTTTAGAAAACGCCAAAAACGAAATTGCGTTCTTCTTCGCTGGCTATGAAATTGTTGAATAGTTGATTTTTATTTTCGACTAGTTCGAAATGAACGGGACGCGCTTTTAAAGCCGTCCCGTTTTTTATGCGACCGCTGAAATTAAAATTAATTTTATTATATCTCAAAATGGCATTTCCTGAAATAATACCATATACAAACAACGAAGGTGATTTTCATCGGTATGTTAAAGAAAAATACGTCAATGATTTGAATGCTAAGGTGGAAAAGGCAGAAAATGCCAAGAATAAATTAGATATTTTGAAAGAAGTCTTGGATAAGAGCTTACCTATTGAAGATCTGAAAAAATTTAAAGAAAGAGCGTTGGAACTAGAAAAAGAAGAAAAAGAAAAGAGAAGGAAGTCAGTAATAAGTTCGAGAGCTAGTGATGCAAATGATGAAAATCGCGAAGCACAATCTGATGAAGTGGTTGATAAAGGATTGCTTGAGGTTAAAAAAGCATATATCGGATATGCTGTGGAACTTAAACTTGTATCAAAGTTAGATCTAGAAGAAGATGCAGCATCAATAAAAAAAAGAACAAGAAATGCTTATGACCTTATAGAGAGGTTTGACGTCATTAAATTTATTCCGAATAAAGAAAATAAAGACGCAAAAGCTCTTAATGAAGAGATATTGAAACTTTTAAGTGTTGAGGGTGAAGGAATTCGCTCAACTGAATACGAATTTAGTGAGCATGGAAAAGCCACAATAAGGAAGGCAATAGAGGATGAAAGAAAAAAACAAAAAGAACAAAGCAGCCAAAGAAGGGGATCTGTTGGAAGATCTGCAAGTGTTGACACGAAAAAGCCTCTTTCGGAGCAAATAGAACTTAAAATCTCAGAATCTTCGAGTCTTAGTGATGAAGATGAGAAAAAAACTAAAATAAGAATTTTAGATACTGATCGTGTAAATTTTCTTATCAAGAGAGTTGCAGAAGGTGCGAAATTAAATTCGTCAGCGGATGAAAAATGGAAATTGGATTTTAGCAAAATAAAAGAAAAAGTAGACCTTAAACCTTTAGATACGCGGATCAAAAAATCTCAAAAAGAAGTAAGTGAAACAAGTGCTAAAAGAGCGAAAATAGTTGATAAAAATATCCACGCTCTTGATTTAAGTCTTCCTCACTTAGTTGGGGAAAATAACAAACTGAAGGAAATTCTAACGGGTTTAGAGGGTTTAGATGGTTTACAAAATATTATTAATGGCGCAACTATTGCTGCAGGAGCTGCTGACTCAAGTTACGAAGACATAAAAAGTGTTTTTGACGGTGAATTAAAAAATGAAAATTTTGATTCATTTTTTAGAATCAAAGAAGGTCAACTAGAATTTTTGCCGACTAAGAGAGATGAAATTATTAGTAATTCAGAATACAGTAAGAATTCAGAAATTATTCTTCTTGAAGAAGCGGCTAATGCTTATTCAGAAACGATTCAAGCATGTTTTAGTAAAAAAAGCCAAATAGATTTTGAATCGCTAGCGCAATCTAATAAAGTTGCTGTGATAAATTCCTTAAGAGAGGAGATAAAAAAAAGAAAAAAAAGCAAAGAAGACTATGTTGATATTATAGACAAAATCCAAAAACATAAATCACCAGAAGATGAGGAAGATTTGGCAGCGTTCTTCAGAATATTCAAAATAAAACGCGAATCGGGTGTTGTATCGATCACTCTAGACAAAGATCAGGTGCTTGATCAAATAGTGCCAGAAGAAGTTAAGAAAATAGAAAATTTTGTTGCTCACGTGAATGGCAACTTTTCTGGATCTCTTTCAGATAAAAATAAATTAATTAAGGATTTAAAAGGAAAGCAGGTGGAAATTACTCCATCTAGCAAAGAGAAGGAATGTTTTACTGCAATAAAAGACATTATTACAAAAAAGAATGAAGAGGCGCAAGAATTTTCTAAGCTATATGAAGGGGTAAAAAGTGTTTTTGGCGGTGAATTAACTAAGGAAAATTTTAGTGGGTTTTTTACGATTAAGGATGGAAAGAGATTAGAGTGTAAATCGGAATCTAATCTGGAAAAACTTAGTGGGTTGGTTGATTATGCAAATAAACATAATGTTGCAGGCATCTATTCAACACAAGAAAGATTGATTAAAGTTTTAAAGGGTGAGGAAGTTAAGTTAAGTGATTTTTACGAAGTTGATAATGACAAACTGAAGTTAAAAGATGAAGTAAGAGAAGAATTGGCCGTAGTAAATAATTCGGGGGCTTCAAATGATGATGTTGAGGAAGATAAATTTCTGGAAAAAGATTTGAATAAATACCAAATACTGGCAAAACGTGGAGTGCCAATTCAGAGCATTTTATCAGAAATGAAAAATGATGGAATCGAGACCCCTGATCCAACCAAAATGAGTTTCACAGATGATCAAGGAGAAAAAATTAAAAATGATTCAACAACAGAAAAAGGCTTTAGATTAGCACTAAATTTAATTTTGAAAGATTATGAAGAAAGTCAGCGTGCCTCAACAAATTCTTCCGATTCCGAATTAGCAGAAGGTGATTCTGAAACGATAACAGAAGAAAAAACTCCTGATATAAAATCGATGACAGAATTCGTGCTGGCGATAGATTCAATCGAAAAAGCTAAATCATCGTTGTCAGACTACGATTTTATAGAATCGTTGAGCCAAATTGTATCTTCGCAGAAATTTCGTGATCTTTATGATCAGAGTTTCAACTATATGGCGCTGAGCGAAGATGAATCTTACGAATTAATTAAAACTCCAAAAATCACTGCTGAAGATATTGAGGTCTATAAAAAATTTAATGCATCTTACTTTACTGCTGCAAAAACTTTGGTCTTGAATGAAAAATCGGCTGATGAATTGCAATTCAACGAAAAAATTAAAAATCAGATTGTTGTAGATTTTAAATCAAAAGCGCAGGAAGAGAAACAAAAGACTTCTTTTAGAAACTTTTGCATAAGTCAGGCAGAAGGAACCGAAGCCGCATCTTTTTACAAGTTGTTATATGAAAAACTTGAAGGGGAGGAATCGTATGCGGATTTGTTAATAAAAAAAGCTGAAGAAAGTTCGGAAGGTGAAGAATTAAAAAAAGTCGCAAAACTTTTAAAGGATATTAAGAAGATAATTACTTCTTTTGATAAAGATGTAAAATCAGATAAAGAGGATTATAAAGATCTTATTGCTGAATTTAGTAAGGAAGGAATTAAGGATGATTTTAATTTTAATTTGGCGGCAGGCAGAAAAGAAGTGCTTAAAAGCAACTCTTATAAAGCAAATACAGATTTTATCAAAAAAATAAAAGATCGGAACTTAGAAGATATTTTTAACAAAATATCTGATGATTTAAAATATAATGATCCATTTTTGGATTGCTTAAAAGAAACAAAAAACTGGCATAAAGATATCATTCAAAGCGTTATTAAGAATGAGGTTTCAGAGCGCAAAAAAAGTTTAGAAGTTGCCTTGAAAACGGTAGACGGATATAAAGAAAAAGTTTCAACTCTAAAAGAATTAAAAGAACATAAGACGCACATTGATAAAGAAAGTACAGAATTAGTGGGTAAAGTTAAAGATTTTATGGCTCAAATTGAATTTCAATTTAACCAATTGAATGTTGATAAGCCTAGAAAAGAGCGTGAGAATCTTTATTCGTTAAATAGAAAAACATACGAAGGATTTGCTCATCTTGGTCTTACGGAAGAAGGTTTTTTACCACCACAGGTTATGGAAGTGCTCAATAAGCATAATAATCTTGGACTAGTTGTAGGAGGCGGTTCTGGTACGGGGGTGGGAGTTGGTGGAGGAATGGGATCTGGAGTTGGTGTAGAAGTTGGTGGGTCGTCATCTTTTCAAGAGCGGCATTCCACTGCTACTGCGATATTAA
>CAYSUM010000002.1:0-115518 GCA_964434225.1 uncultured Rhizobium sp. | reverse complement strand
CAGTAAGTGTACCTTCCAATGCAGCAAAAAAAATCCGTCATGAAGTTAATCATGACCAAGAATTATCGCTTCAACCATAGACACTAGGCTAACGTCGCGATCAACACAAAATCCGCAATTCAAAGCTCTCTATCAATGCAAAATAAATTTTACCTTACCGAAAAGTTGCCGCCTTACATCTTTGCTGCAATGTACAAGCTTAAGACTGATGCGGCGGCGCGTGGGGTTGAAATTATTGATTTTGGAATGGGAACTCCCGATTCGCCACCGCCGCAATTTGTGATGGATCGATTGGCGGATTTGTCGCGCGACGGATCGTTATTCGCTTATTCAGTTACGGGTGGAATTCAAATTTTGCGGGAAGCAATTTGTGATTATTACCAACGTCGTTTCGCTGTGGCACTGGATGCGAAGTCGGAAGCGCTGGTCACAATTGGCGCCAAAGAAGGAATTGCATCACTAGCAACTGCAATTTCAGGTCCAGAGAATTATTTCGTCGTGCCTTCTCCTGCTTATCCAATTCACACTTTCGCTTTCACGCTTGCAAAAAGTAATGTTGTGCATTTGCCCGTAATTAAATCGAGCGAATTTTTGCGCGATTTCAAAAAATTTGTGGAAGAAAAAATCGCCAAAGGCGAGACCAAACCTTTGGCTATAATCGTAAATTATCCCTGCAATCCGACCACCGAAATTGTTGGTTTGGAATTCTATCAAGAAATGGTCGATTTTTGCAAAAAACATCAAATCTACATCATTTCTGACATTGCTTATTGCGAACTTTATTTTGACGAAAAAGACAAACCGCATTCAATCCTTGAAATAGAAGGCGCCAAAGATATTGCCATTGAATTTTCTTCGGTTTCAAAAAGCTATTCGATGCCGGGATGTCGCGTTGGTTTTGCAGTTGGCAATCCAACTTTGATCGATGCATTGTATCGCATTAAATCTTATCTCGACTACGGATCGTTCAATCCGCTGCAAATGGTGGCGGTTGATGCGTTGTCACAAAAAAGCGACGAATATCTAAAAAATCTGCGCCAACTTTATAAAAATCGCGGCGAATTTTTATGCAAAATCTTAGCAAATGAGTTGGGTTGGCATGTTGAAAAACCTAAAGCCAGCATGTTTATTTGGACTCGTTTACCAGAAAAATTTGCGCACATGAGCTCTTTTGAGTTCTGCAAAAAAATGATTGAAGAAGCTGGAGTTGTGCTGACTCCCGGAAGTTCTTTCGGCGCTAATGGCGAAGGTTTTGTGCGATTTTCTTTGATCAGAAATGAGGCAGAAACCTTGCGCGCTATTGCTGCTTTAAAAAAAGTTTTTGCCAATGCTTAATTTTAAAGTTCTAACAATTTTTCCTGATCTTTTTTTGGGACCGCTTGCGGCTTCGGTTACGGGCTTGGCTTTAGAAAAAAAATTATGGTCACTTGAAGCGATTAACATTCGCAATTACGCCAAAGATAAACGTCAAACTGTTGATGACACACCCTACGGCGGCGGAGCTGGGATGGTTTTGAGGGCAGATATAATTGCCGATGCGATTGATGATTTGCGTAGGATTGAAACTTCACAAAAACTGCCAAAAATAATTTATTTGTCGCCACGCGGCAAAGCTTTTACTCAAGCAAAAGCCCGCGAACTGGCTCAAGAACAAGAAATAATTTTACTATGCGGACGCTACGAAGGCGTGGATCAGCGCGTTTTAGATGAATATGAAATCGAAGAAATTTCGATCGGAGATTACGTTTTAAGCGGCGGTGAAATTGCTGCTTTTGTTTTAATCGATGCAGTTTTGCGAAATGTTGCAGGAGTTCTTGGAGCTGATGAATCGCTGGCGCAAGAATCTTTTGGCGCTGCTGCTGGTGATGATTTTGAAAATTTGCTTGAATATCCGCATTACACCAAACCTCAAGAATGGCGCGGCCGCGCAGTTCCGGAAATTTTGACCCAAGGTCATCATAAAAAAATTAACGACTGGCGCAAAGAGCAAGCAATTACAATCACCAAAAAAAACCGCCCCGATCTTTTTGAAAAATTTTCGCGGGGAAAATAAATTGCTCGTCACTCGCGATCTTTAATATTGGTTAGTATTTAGAAATCTTTGCTGCGATAATGCTAACATCGTTTTTTATCTCATCTTTTTTTATCCATGACATCTTTTTCAAATTTAAACTTAAATCCCAAAATCCTCGCTGCTCTTGAAAAAAAGGGCTACATTACTCCTACTCCGATCCAGCTTCAGGCCATTCCATCAGTTCTTGATGGCAGAGATCTTTTGGGAATTGCGCAAACCGGAACCGGAAAAACCGCAGCATTTTCTTTGCCAATTTTACACAATCTTGCCAAAAGCGGAATATCCGTCAAAAGCGGTTGCGTGCGAGCTTTGATCTTAAGCCCAACTCGAGAACTGGCTTCGCAAATTTCTGAAAATATTGATGCTTACAGCAAAGATTTAAATCTGCGTCACGCGGTAATTTACGGTGGTGTTTCTGATCGTGCACAAATCACATCTTTGCAACGCGGTGTTGATATTTTGATTGCAACTCCGGGGCGCTTGATGGACTTGGCTTCGCAAGGTTATATTCGTTTTATGCAAGTTGAAGTTTTGGTTTTGGATGAAGCTGATCGCATGCTTGACATGGGTTTTATCAACGACATCAATAAAATTATCGCCAAAATTCCACAAAAAAGACAGACGCTTTTTTTCTCGGCGACAATGCCAACGGCGATTACCACTCTTTCAAAATCAATTTTGACTGATCCAGTAAGAGTTGAAGTAACTCCACAATCGACAACGGTTGAGCGCATCGATCAAAAAGTGATGTTTGTTGAAAAGCGCGATAAATTGGCGTTGTTGCGTAATATTTTAAGGCAAGAAGACGCCACCAGCGTGATTGTATTTTCAAAAACCAAGCATGGCGCTGATGATGTGGAAGAATTTTTGGACCGTAATCGTATTTCGGTGGCCGCAATTCACGGCGACAAAGATCAAGATCAGCGCGAAAAATCTTTGAACAGATTTCGTGAAGGCAAGATTAAAGTTTTAGTAGCAACCGACGTGGCAGCGCGCGGAATTGACATTCCAGCGATTAGTCACGTGATTAATTATGACATTCCTTCTGATCCAGAAAGCTATGTTCATCGTATTGGGCGCACGGCCAGAGCTGGCCGACAAGGTGTGGCGATTTCGTTTTGTGATCCGCACGACGATACTCTTTTGCTGGCTGTTGAAAAGGCGATTAATTTTAAAATTCCAGTTGATGATTCTAACGCTTTTGCCAGCAAGTCGCGCGCGCCTGCTGCGAAACATGTTGGTGAAAAATCTCGTGCAAAACCAGCTGTAAAATTTGACGAAAAAAAACCGCCGCACAAAGAAAATCACGCAGCACCAAAAAAGAAAAAAGTTGGGATTTTAGATTTAATTTTAAATTTCTTTAAAGGTGAAAAGTTGAGCAAAAAACCCGAAGCCAAAAATCCAGAAAGAAAACATCCGCCAAGACCAGAAAAAAGAGAGTCAAATAGAGAAAGACCGCGACCAAAAAGAAATAATAAACCAATCGAAAGAACTGGTGGGATGAAGCTTTCTTCGGGAAATAAGGGATAGTATTGCTTATTTAATTCCCCATTTTTGCTTTAGAAGAACCTCTGAAAAAACATCTTTCTCGAGGAATTTTGGTTTTTCAGAGGTTCATAAATAACCTAAATCGTCCTTAGGACCAAGCTCTTAACAAAAAACCTTAAATTATTTTTTGGTATCAAGCCAACTTATTTAAATTATTTTGATGACTCTGCAAATAATCCCTAGATCGCTTTACCTGCAAGTTCTTTGCGCTGTAATTTTCGCAATTATTTTTGGCTTTCTTTTTCCGCAAGCTGCTCAAGAAATGAAATTTTTAGGCGATGGTTTTATTGCCTTAATCAAAATGTGTGTGCCGCCAATTATTTTCTGCACAATCACTTTGGGAATTATTGGCGGAAGCGATTTAAAAAAAGTAGGAAAAGTGGGAGTTAAAACCCTGATTTATTTCGAAATTTTAACCAGTATCGCGCTATTAATTGGCTTAGTAATTGCTACAATCCTAAAGCC
Source organism: uncultured Rhizobium sp. (assembly GCA_964434225.1). Taxonomy (GTDB): domain Bacteria; phylum Pseudomonadota; class Alphaproteobacteria; order Rickettsiales; family UBA1997; genus UBA2645. The sequence continues at coordinate 111,431 of CAYSUM010000002.1, read as the reverse complement.
GGGAGCTGGCTTAAATATTGATCTTACTGATGTTGATTCTTCAGAAATTGCCAGTTACGTCAGACCAGAAACTGGCTTCATCGAATTTCTTTTACACATCATTCCAACCACAATTTTTGAAGCTTTTGCTTCTGGTGAAATTTTGCCGATCTTATTAGTTGCAATTCTTTTTGGTTTAGCTTTGTCATCGCTAAGGCAGCGCACCACAACTGTAGTTAAAGGCATCGAAGAAGTTTCGGAAATTCTTTTTAAAATAATTTCTTACTTAATGAAACTTGCTCCAATCGGCGCTTTTGGCGCGATGAGTTTTACGGTGGGAAAGTATGGAATTGAAGCTTTAGAACCACTTTTAAAATTAATGATTTCTTTTTATGCCACTTGCATTTTCTTCGTAATTATAGTTTTGGGATTAATTTTAAAAGTATGCGGTTCCAGCATTTTCAAGCTTTTGCGTCACATTAAAGAAGAGATATTTTTGGTTTTAGGAACTTCATCTTCCGAATCGGCTTTGCCAACAGTGATGAAAAAAATGGAAGAGTTCGGCTGTCCAAAAGCTATCGTCGGATTAGTGATTCCATCGGGCTATTCATTTAATCTTGATGGCACTTGCATTTATTTCACGATGGCGATTATTTTTATCGCTCAAGCCTTCAACATCGATCTTTCCACCTCACAAATTTTAAGCGTAATTTTTGTTTTATTGGTCACTTCCAAAGGTGCTGCGGGAGTTACTGGCAGTGGATTTGTAACTTTAGCGGCTACGCTTTCAGTAATTCAAACTGTGCCGCTTGCTGGACTTGCTTTAATTTTAGGAATTGATCGTTTTATGTCTGAAGCCCGCGCCATCACTAATTTGATCGGCAATGCCACAGCTTGTGTGGTAATTTCAAAAATTGAAAAAGAATTTAAAAATTAGTCAAAATGGTTTTCAGCTCAAATATCTTCCTGTTTTTATTTTTGCCTCTGACTTTGATTTTATATTTCGCGGCGCCAGAAAAATTGGCGGGCAAAAAATACAAAAATTATTTGCTCTTAGTCGCGAGCTTACTTTTCTATGCTTGGGGCGAGCCGCAATATTTAATTTTATTGCTGATTTCGATTGTTGGAAATTATTTTTTCGGTATTGCGATTGAAAAAAAATCGCGTGATTTTTATGCGTTTTTAGCCATCACATTTAACCTTTTGTTGTTGGCATATTTTAAATATGCCAATTTTATTGTTGAAAATCTAAACCAGATTTTACCAAGTCCAATCACGCTCGCCAAGGTTCATCTTCCCATCGGAATTTCGTTTTTTACTTTCCACGCCATTTCTTATTTGATCGATATTTATCGCAGAAAATGTCATGCGCAAAAAAATATTTTTGACCTTGCGCTTTACATCGCCTTCTTTCCGCAGCTTATCGCTGGCCCGATTGTGCGTTACAATTTTATCGAAAAATATCTTAACAATCGCCGCCACAATCTGTTTTTTGCCGCTTATGGAGTGCGACGATTTTTGATCGGGATGGGAAAAAAAGTTATCATCGCCAATCCTTTGGGAGAAATGGCTGACGCGATTTTTGCACTTCCGGCAACTGACTTAAGCACGCCACTTTCTTGGGTTGGAATTGTTTGTTACAGTTTGCAAATCTACTTCGATTTTTCGGGATATTCCGATATGGCAGTTGGATTGGCGCGGATTTGCGGCTTTAAATTTCCTGAAAATTTTAACCATCCTTACATCTCGCGCTCAATTAAAGAATTTTGGAGAAGATGGCACATGTCTCTTTCTGCTTGGTTTCGCGACTATGTTTATATTCCTCTTGGCGGAAATCGCACCTCGTTATCGCGTCAATATTTCAACTTAGTTTTGGTATTTTTCTTGTGTGGGTTGTGGCACGGCGCCAGCTGGAATTTTATTATTTGGGGCATGTTTCACGGTTTCTTTTTGGTGGCAGAAAGAATTGTTCCGTCGCGTTTTGCAGCGCCAAAAATTTTGCAAAATTTCTACGCCATGTTTGTTGTGATGATTGGTTGGGTATTTTTCCGCAGTCCTGATTTAACATCTTCGCTACATTATTTGCGCACAATGTTTGGTAACGTTGTTGCAACCCAAAGCAGTCTTGATGTGGTCAGATTATTGCATTCGCATTTTGTTTGGATGTCTTTTACCCTTGCGCTTCTTGGCTTTTCGCCATTCGTAAAAAATCAGGCACTAAAGTTAATTCGTAAAAATAAAACTTTTTTGATTGCCTCTGACGCATTTTTGATCGCGGTTTTGGTGGTTGCGATCATTCGCATTTCAGCCTCAACTCACAATCCATTCATTTATTTTCAGTTTTAGTGATGAAGCAAAACAAATTTATAATCATTGCTTTTGCCTTGATTTTAGTGACTCCAGCGCTGGACAGCATTTTTAAATTTTCTCCCGTCAAAGAGCTTTTTGAAAAAAGAAAAGAAGTGGTTGCGCCAAAATTTCCACAATCTTTTGCCGATTTAATCAACTTCTCAAAAAGTTTTGATGCCTTTTTTAACGATAATTATGGCATGCGCAAAACTTTAATTGCATGGCACAGCGCCTTGATGGACAAGATTTTTGACGAATCTCCAAGTGCACGAGTTGTGATCGGAAAAGAAGGTTGGTATTATTTTAACAATTACAATTCAGTTCTTGATGCCGAAGGTCAGGCGACGATTTCTGATGAATTAATTGCGCGCGGCGTTGAGCATTTTCAAAAAAATCGCAAAGAAGTTGAAAATTTGGGAATGGCTTATTTGTTGATTATTGCGGCGGATAAAACTTCAATTTATCCAGAATTTTTACCAGATTACATTAAGCCAACTCCACTTGGAAATCATCGTATCGATAAATTTTTAGATGCGCTGAAAGCAAAATATCCCGACTTTCCGGTGATTGATGCGCGCCCAATTTTGTTGCAAGCCAAACTGAAAGAAAAAGTTTATCAAGAAACCGATACGCATTGGAATCGTCGTGGCGCTCATGCAACTTATATGGCGATGATGAAAAAATTGAAGATCTCTCCAAATCCACGTAGCAAATTTAACGATGTGGCAGAGGAGTGGATCAAGGGCGACATTTCTGACATCATGGGAAATGGTGCTTCCAATTTGAATTACGAGCTTTCACCCAAATTTAAAGAAACGATTCATTCGGTTGATGCCAATGAATTTGAAAAAAAGAAATTTCACAACGTGACAATTTTTTCTAACTACAATAAAAATCTGCCACGACTTTTTGTTTACCAAGATTCTTATTTTGGTGATTTATTCCGTTTCGTTTCTCAACATTTTTCTTATGCCTTGTACACCAATCAATATCCTTGTGACATCGAATTAGAGGTGGTAAAAAAATACCATCCCAATGTTGTGATGCAAGAATTCTGGGAAGGTCGGGTGGAAGTGGTTTTAAATAGTTGTAAATAGCGGTAAAATTGCCTCCTTTTTCAAAGGAGGAGTTAAAAATTAATTTTTTTAAAAAATGATTCTCAAAAATCTGCAATCTCTTTTGCAATCTGCAAATCTGGCATCAAAAAAATGGATCGTTGAGCAGTACGATTCGCAAGTGATGAATGACACAATCTACACTCGTGGTGATGCGGCGATTGTTCGTGTTCACGGAACCAATAAAGCTCTGGCGATGACGGCAGATTGTACGCCGCGTTACGTTGAAGCTGATCCGTTTGAAGGTGCTAAACAAGCAGTTGCAGAAACTTACAGAAATATTTCCGCAGTTGGTGGCAAACCTCTCGCAATCACTAATTGTTTGAATTTTGGCAATCCTCAAAAACCCGAAATTATGGGCCAAATTGTGCGCGCAATTAACGGCATTACCGAAGCTTGCAAAGCTTTGGATTATCCGGTGGTTTCTGGCAACGTTTCTCTTTACAACGAAACTGATGGCAAAGCAATTCAGCCAACGCCAGCAATTGGTGGAGTCGGTTTGTTAAAAGATTTAAGCAGAAGATGTGATGCGGGTTTTAAAAGATCTGGCGACGAAATCTTCGTGATTGGCAAGACTTCCGGCCATATTAACGTCTCGCTTTTCGAGCAAGAAATTTTAAAAATTGAAAGCAAAAAAAATCCGCCAAAAGTGAATTTGGAAGAAGAAAAAAAGCATGGCGAATTTGTTCGCGAATTAATTGAAGGCAGTGAAATCAACGCTTGTCACGATATTTCCGACGGAGGATTGTTAGTTTCTTTATTTGAAATGTGCGGTTTAGAATTAGGTTGCGACCTTGATATTTCTGCCCTCAAAAGCGCTGCTGATATTGATTTAAATCATTTATTTTTCGGCGAAGATCAGGCTCGTTACGTTGTAACTCTTGATTCATCAATAGTTGCCGACTTTAAGAGAAAAGCGGAAAAGAAAAATATCGCAGTTTTTAAAGTTGGAAATGTCATCAAAGAAAAAATTAAAATCGGCGCAGAAGAAATCACTGTTAAAGAATTGCAGAATTTAAACGAAGCGGTTTTTCCAAAATATTTTTCTTAAAATAAAAACCTCATGGCGTCTAAAGCCTTCCAGTATACAGCTCTTGGCTTAAAAATTTTAGAAAAAATTTTAGGTTCAAAATTTTCGGTTGAAGGAATTAATAATTTGCCTGATCAACCGATTCTTTTTGTCAGCAATCATTTTACCCGTTTTGAAACTTTTGTTGTTCCTTATATAATCTACAAACACACTGGCCGACAAGTTCGATGTCTTGCTGATTCTGGGCTTTTTATTGGGATTTTAGGAAATTTTTTAAATTCTGTCGGCGCCATTTCGACCAAAAATCCCAATCGCGACAATGTTATTTTGAAAGATCTGATGCAGGCCAATTACGACTGGATGATCTATCCCGAAGGCAGTATGATCAAAAGCAAAGAAACCAGAAGAGAAAGTGGTTTTGTTAATTATACGCCAAGTCGTGTGGGGCCGGTACGCACGGGTTCAGCGGTGATGGCGCTAAAATCGCAGCTTTATCGCGACAATATGAACGAGGCCTTCGTTCAAAATAAATTAGAAGAACTGGAGCGGCTCGAAAAAGATACGGGCGTAAAATATAATGGCTCGTTTAAGAAGGTTAATACTTACATTGTGCCGCTAAACATCAGCTATTACCCAATTCGTCCCGGTGAAAATAAAATCAAAAAATTAGTGGCGCGAATGATAAAAAAAATCCCGTTGCAAATTGCTGAAGAGCTAGAAATTGAAGGAAATTTACTTCTTGATGCCGACATTAATTTGCATTTCGGCAAGCCAATTAATTTAGCGGATTATATCAGACCAGTGCGCGCACTTATTAATCAAGCGCCACTGATTAAAAGCGAAACCAAAGATAACTTCATTTTAAAATATTTTAAATATCGCTTAACCAACGATTTTATGGATAGAATTTATTCAGATTTGCGGATTAATCTGGATCATCTTTTTAGTGCGGCACTGCATCATATTCCTGAAAATGAAATTGAAATTGATCGCCTAAAACGAGTGATTTATTTGTCTGCGGTTATGATTGATGAGCGTAAATATCGTTTAAATCGCAGCATTCTTGAAGAAAATTTATTTAAAATTTTTATCGACGAAGCCCATAAAGAATTCGACAGCGTTTTTGAATTAGCAAAAAAACAAAATCTAATTTCTGAAATTGGTGAGGGTAAAATCAGGATTAACAAAAATAATCTCGACAGAAAATATGATTTTCACGAAATCAGGCGTGAGAATACTTTACGCGTTATTGCCAATGAGTTCTTTTTGCTCGAAGATCTTAATAAAATTGTCATAAAAAATTCTAAAATTTCTGATCATCAATTGCGCAAAAGAGTTTTTGAAGAGATTCGTGAAAAAGATCTGAATATTTTTGATCACGATTACCAAACTTTTTTCGACCAAAATTTTTCCAAAGATAAATCTGTCGGATCACCATTTTTTCTTGAAGGCAATGCGCGCGCTTCTGCAAAAATTAAAAAGACCGGAATTTTGGTCTGTCATGGCTACAAATCAGCGCCGAGAGAAATTCACGATTTGGCAAAATTTATTAATGGTTTTGGATTTAGAGTTTACGGCCCGCGCCTTAAAGGTCACGGAACTGCTCCGATAAATATGAAAGATGTTTCGTGGCAAGAATGGTACGATTCCTTGCAGCGCGGATATGCCGCTTTAAGAAATTGTTGTGCGAAAGTTGTGATCGTTGGCTTCTCAACTGGCGGGCTTTTGGGGCTTTTATCTTGCGCCAATAAAAAAACAAATGTTGCAGGAATTGTCTCGATTAATTCTGCTTTAAAATTGCTGGATATTCGTACTAGATTTGTTCCAGGAATTAATATTTGGAACGAGATGTTGGAAAAGCTCAATATCAATAAAAGCAAAATGGAATTCGTAGATGATCAGCCAGAAAATCCGCAAATAAATTATAGTCGAAACTATTTAAAAGCGGTTGAACAATTAGGAAAATTGATGGAAGAATGCGATGAGAACTTAAAGAATATTTCTACTCCTGCTTTAGTAATTCAGGCCAAACGTGATCCGGTCGTTAATCCAAATAGCGGCAAAATTATTTTTGGAAAAATCAAATCGGAAAATAAATTTTTATTTGAACCAGATCTTTCCAATCACTGTATTTTTAGCGGCGAAAACAAAGAGGAAATTTTTGACATGATCAAAACATTCTTTTTTAAGCTAAATTTGTTGTAACTTTTGATAGGCGAAAATAGTTTAACCAAACATGTCTTCTGGACTCTTTAATTACATCCAAAATTTCCTTTAATGAAAAGTAAATTCACCAAAGTTCTTTCTGCGCAGAAAGAACCTGAAGATAATGACGCGAACGAAAATGAAGAGAGTTCCGAAATAGAGGCGGGTGGTCCCGCGATTGCTGCTGCTAAAAAAAATCGTATCATAGTCATCGCCTTTGCTTCGGTGCTGATCACGATAGTAGTTTATTTTATTTTTATCAAAGAAGGTCCGCCGCAGAAAGTTCCAGAAAAATTACAGGAAGTTGTAGTTCCTCCAACCAGAAATGTTGCAGCTAATGAAGATGGAAAATCTCCTTTTGAAATTGATGTTCCGAAAGAAAAACAAAAACAAGAAGATGTTGAATTACTAGATAAGCCTGCGGTTCCGCAGATTCCTTCTTTGCCTGAAGGAGTAGCTGGACAGATTGATCCAACTTTGGCGCCACCGCCTCCAACGCCTTTAAATCCAGCGGCGCCAACTCCAATTCCTGATCAAGCTGCTCTTCCGGGAGTTATCGCAAAGAAACCCGAAGATGTTGCTGCTAAATCTGCTGAAAAGTCGGTTGATTCTGCTGCGGATGGTAAAAAAGAAGAAAAGAAAAAAGATATTGATCCGCGCTATGCGCCAATTTTGGTGTTTTCTGGTGGTGGCGCTGGTCCTGATTTGGGCGTGGGTTACGACAAAAATATTGTTAAATTAAACGAAGATCCGATCCAAAAATTGGATAAAAGTAAAGTTGGTGTAAAAACCACTTACGTTGGCGACCGTATTCACGCCATTACTCAAGGCAAATTAATTACTGCGGTTCTTGAAACGGCAATTAATACTCAAATTCCGGGATCGGTACGCGGTATTGTAAGTCGTGACGTTTATGGCGAGGCGGGAAGTGAAGTTTTAATTCCCAAGGGTTCCAGATTGTACGGATCTTATGCCAGCACAATTGCCAAAGGGCAGGGACGAGTTAACATTTCTTGGACTCGTTTAATAAGACCTGACGGAGTTGATTTGAGAATCTCGTTCAATGCTTCTGACCAATTTGGCAGATCTGGAATTCCTGGTGAAGTTGATAACAAGTATAGCACGATCATTGCCGGATCTCTTTTAACCAGCGTTCTTGCGGTTGGAAGTGCAGCTGCGGCTAATAAAATTCTGGGAGATAGCGGCAACGTTTCAACCACAACCAGCAACGGTTCAACCACCACAACTGGAAGTGCGGCAAATCAAGCGGTGGCCGATGTTACTAAAACAATTATTGATACCGCGGGACAGATTGTAAATAACTCAATTAACATCAACCCAGTAATTACAGTGCCTCAAGGTACTAAAATTACGGTTATTGTTAATTCTGATATGAACCTTCCTTCTATTGTTGCGAGCCATTAATGACGGAAAAAACCAAAAAAATAAATTTGCATTTAATTTCAGATTCAACTGGTGAAACTTTGAGTTCTGTGGCGCGCGCTGTTCTATCGCAATTTGAAGGCGTAGAATCCAATGACTTCATTTGGCCTTTGGTGCGAAATAAATCGCAGCTTGAAAAAGTGATGGAGTCAATCAATAAGGCGCCGGGAATTGTGCTTTACACCATTTTACAAGATGATTTGATCGAATCTTTAAAGAATCATTGTTACGAATTGCAGATTCCCTGCATTCCAGTTTTATCGCGCATCATCACTGAATTCTCGAATTATTTAGGCATGAATATTTCTCAGGCCATTGGTCGCCAACATCTTTTGGATGAAGAATATTTTTCGCGCGTTGAAGCAATTAATTACACTCTTGATCACGACGATGGTCAATCAGCTTGGGATTTATATGACGCTGATATTGTGATTGTTGGCGTTTCGAGAACTTCAAAATCGCCAACTTCGGTTTATCTTTCTTGTCGTGGCTACAAAACTGCCAACGTGCCTTTTGTTTCGCTTATGACCATTCCGCAAACTATCTATGATTTAAAAAAGCCTTTGGTTGTAGGCTTAACCATTAATCCTGAAAAGTTGGTGCAAATTAGACAAAGCCGAATGACTTCTTTGGGTCAAGAAACTGTAAGCGATTACATTGACATTGAAGCGGTGAAAGGCGAAATTGCTGAATCGCGAAAATTATTTTCTAAACTTGGCTGTGTTGTAATTGATGTTACAAAAAGATCAGTGGAAGAAACAGCCGCCAAAATCATACAGTTAACCCAAGAAAAGAAAAATAAGTCTAAAGAACCCATCATAAGTCTTTTTTAACCCCATATTTCGCTCTATTTTTGCTTATTTTTTGACAAACTTACTCCAAATATATCCAGATACTCGTCGTAATTTTGTCAAAAAAGCGCTAAAAATATGCCAAAATCTGGGGTAAAAAACTTATAACGAAAGCCTGTATTTAAACAGGGCGCCTCTAAAAATTGCCTTTTGGGTAATTTTTAGAGGCGTCCTATAGAGTAATTTCTAAAGCAAATTTCAATACTAACAATTCTCTCATCAAAAGATGGTAAAAAGAAATATCCTAATCGTAGATGATGAACCGACCATGTGTAAGGTTCTAAGTAAGTTTATCGGCAATATGGGTCACTCTTATTTAGTGATGAATAGCGGGATGCAGGTTGTGGATTTTTTTATGAATAAGAAGGTAATCGACGGAATGTCGTGTCACGATGTGGACGTAATGTTGCTCGATTTATCGATGCCAGATCTTGACGGGTTAACAGTTTTAAAGGAAATCAATCCTCTTAAAGGTGATCTGCAAGTGATTGTTCTTACCGCCAATAAAGATATTTCCAGAGCTATCAGCGCCATCAATCTTGGCGCGATTGATTACATCGTCAAAGGTGAAAAAGATATCTTTGCTCGCGTCACTGCTTCAATCAGCAATGCGATTGAAAAGAAAAATTTAAAATACCAAGTCTCGCATTTGGCCAGAAAAGGCAAAGATCAAGTCGCCTTCTCTGACATTATCGGCCAAAGTTCATCAATTTCTAACGTCGTAAAATTAGCTAAAAAAGCGATCAATTCTTCAATTCCAATTTTAATTGAAGGTCCGCGCGGGTCTGGCAAAGAACTGCTGGCGCGCGCTATCCATGGTTCAAGCCTAAGATCAGGAAAGCCTTTCGTTGTGGTGGAATGTGATTTGTTAAAAAATAACAGCGCCGAAGAAGAATTGTTTGGTTCAGATAAGGTTGGTATTGATGGAACAACCAAAAATATCGGAAAAATTCGCGAAGCAAATAACGGTACAATTTTCTTCGAAAAAATTGATGCGCTAAAAATGGATTTACAGGTTAAAATCTTGCGCTTTTTACAAGAAGGAGAATTTGAACCAGTTGGTTCAACGCAATTAGTTCGTGTTAATGCGCGCGTCGTTTCTTCGACTAATCGCGATTTATCGAAAATGGTTGAAGCAAAAAAATTTCGCGAAGATTTGCGTTATCGCGTCGCATCGCTTCCAATTAGTATGCCATCTTTGCGCGATCGTGGCGAAGAAGATATTAAGCTTTTGTCAGAAAATTTCTGCCGAAATTTTAGTAGTAACGAAAATAAAAAAATCAAAGGCATCAGCAACGATGCCTTATATTTATTGGCTAATTACGAATGGGAAGACAATGTTCGTCAGTTGAAAAATTCAATTTTTCGTGCCGTTGTTTTATGTGATGAAGATTTTTTAAAGCCCGAACATTTTCCACAATTACTGAACAAAGAAAATAACAGCCTGACGAAATCGAAAGCTGTGATCAAAGATAATTCCGATATCAACAGTGAATTAATCGACATTTTCGATGATGAAGGAAAATGTAAAACTTTGGATATCATTGAGGAAGAAATCATCAAAAGATTAGTCGATATTTATAATGGCAATCTTTCTGAAGTGTCTAAACAATTGGATGTCGGTCGCTCGACAATTTATCGCAAATTAAAAATAATCGAACAATGAGAAAAGTTAAAACCGCCATTTTTCCAGTCGGCGGACTTGGAACGCGTTTTTTGCCTGCAACTAAATCGATGCCAAAAGAGATGCTGCCGATCGCCAATAAACCAATCATTCAATATGCTTTTGAAGAAGCTCGTGACGCTGGAATTGAGAAATTTATTTTCGTTACGGGCCGCAACAAAAATGCCATCAATAATCACTTCGATCACGCTTACGAATTGGAATCGAAACTCGATGAAAAAAACAAGTCGCAAGAATTGGGACAGGTTATGGGTTGGTTGCCAGAAGCTGGTCAGATGGCTTTTGTGCGTCAGCAAAAACCGCTCGGTTTGGGACATGCAATTTGGTGCGCACGTAATTTTATCGCTAAAGATGAAGCTTTTGTGGTGATTTTAGCTGATGAAATGATGCAACAAAGTCCGAATCGTAAAAGAAATTTCTTGGGCGAAATGATTGATCTTTATGAAAGAAAAGAAGAAACCGCCAGCATTGTCGCTATTGATGAAATCGACATGCAAGACGCTAATAAATACGGAATTATTAAAGTTGAGGGTCAGGAAAGAATTACTGACATGATTGAAAAACCAAAGTCAGAAGTGGCTCCATCAAATATGGCAATTACGGGTCGTTATATTTTGCAGCCAGAAATTTTTGAATATTTGGCGAAATTTGAAGTTGGTTCTGGTGGCGAAATTCAACTGACTGATGCCATGAAATCAATGTGCAAACAGCATCCTTTTTACTACAAAAAAATTGATGAAGTTCGTTTTGATTGTGGAAATGTTTTGGGTTATCTCGAAGCTAATATTGCCTTCGCACTGGCTAATAGCGCAATTGAAAGTGATGTAAAAAAAATCTTAAAAAAATATTCAAAATAAGTTATGAAAACAGCTTTAGTCTTTCCAGGTCAAGGTTCTCAAGTGGTTGGAATGGGAAAAGATCTTGCAGAAAATTTTTCGGCAGCACGCGAAGTTTTTAAAAAAGTTGACGATATTTTATCAGTCAATCTTTCCAAAATCATGTTTGAAGGTCCGTCGGAAGAGCTTACTAAAACTGAAAATACTCAGCCAGCTTTGATGGCGGTTTCAGTGGCTTTGATCGAAGTTTTAGAAAAAGAATTTGGTAAAAAAATCACTGATCTTTGTTCTTTTGTTGCTGGCCATTCTTTGGGTGAATATTCCGCACTCTGTGCTGCAAAATCAATTTCACTGGAAGAAACCGCGAAACTTTTGCAAGTTCGTGGTCGCGAAATGGCGAAATGTGGAGAGCAAACTCAAGGCGCTATGGCAGCGATTTTGGGAGTTGAAATTGAAGTAGCGCACGAGATCGCGCGCGAAGCGGCTCAAGGACAAGTATGTCAAGTTGCTAACGATAATTCCGTAGGGCAGGTGGTAATTTCAGGATCTAAATCTGCAATCGATCGTGCTTTAGAAATTGCTAAAGCCAAAGGTGCTAAACGCGCCATTGCACTTCCCGTAAGTGGCGCTTTCCATTCGACTTTGATGTTGGAAGCGCAAAATCAAATGAAAATTGCTTTGGCAAAAGCCGATGTACAATCACCGATCGTGCCAGTGGTAGCAAACGTTACGGCGAATTTGGTTACCGATCCAAATCAAATTCGTGATTTATTAGCGCAACAAATTACTGGCTCAGTAAGATGGCGCGAAATAATGTTATTTCTTGCTTCTCAAGGAGTTGAAGAGATTATTGAAATTGGTTCTGGAAAAGTTTTGGCTGGCTTAGTTGGTAGAACTTGCCCTAACGTCAAATCAAGATCGATTCAGAATTCAGAAGATTTGAAAGCTTTTATTTCTTAAGGAAATATCAGTGCTTCAATTTGGACTTGGTCGCCAAGCTATACTTGCTTTTCTTAAGTTGGTTAGCGAAATACGCCTAAGGAAAATGACAAAATTCAAGAGTTTTATTCTTAAGTTTTGTCAGCAAAATTCTCTAAAAAGTTTTTTGTCTTTCCTTTTTTGTCCTAGGGAGAGAAGGGTTTTAAAGCTCAGCTCTTTTGTGGTAAAGTTTTAATTTTTAATTATTTTTTTAAATGTCAAATACAGTAAACGGTAAAGTAAAGTGGTTCAATGATGAAAAAGGTTTCGGATTTATTGAGCAAGAAAATGGAAAAGATGTGTTCGTTCACTATAATTCTATCAACGGCAACGGCCGCAAAACATTACAACAAGGTCAAAAAGTGACCATGGAAGTTGTGGATGGTAAAAAAGGTTTACAGGCTGAAAATGTTACTCCTGTAAATTAGTTTACTGGTTTGCTGTCACTCTTTTCTTTAAGAATTAGTGGCAGCAAAAATCAGCGCCCTTGTTTAAATAAAATTAAACTCGCGTGACGGCTTTTCTATGGCTTTTTCTTGTTTGAATTTGTCTTGAAAGAAATGGTGGAGATAATCGGATTCGAACCGATGACCCCCTGCTTGCAAAGCAGGTGCTCTACCAACTGAGCTATATCCCCTCTCGAAATGTTTTCGATTGATGTGGTTTTGATTTGATGCGGTGTAATCAAGCGGCAGTGATTGCCAAAGCAAGAAGGTCGCGCAACTTAAATTGACAGAACAATTTGTCAAACATGTTTTTAATAAATTTTAAAAAATAATTTTGAAAAATTTTTGCAGAAAAAATCGCAAGCAAGCTTTTAGTCTGATCGAGCTTTCTATTGTCATCATTATCGTTTCAATTCTTATAACTGGAGCTCTGTCAGTTTCAGTAAATTCCATAAACAATTCTAAAAATAAAGTTACTAAGGACCGTATTGCTGAAATCTATAAAGCCTTAGGTAACTACATGATTATCAATAAAAAATTACCATGTCCGGCGCCGATCACTGACACTAAATCAGGAAGTGCAACTTACGGCACTGCGGCGAGCACTTCTTTATGTGCTAGTACTTCGGGAGTTTCGCAATCTAGCGGCTCAAGCAATTTAGTGCGAGGTATGATTCCAATCAAAACTTTAGGCTTACCTCTTGATATGGCGGAAGATGGATTTGGCAGCAAGTTTGAATATATTGTTGATAAAAATTATACCGTGGCAAGTGCTGGAGCAATTCCAAGCAGCGGAGCGGGTGATTTTGGAACTTCTTCAACATCCAGTATTTTAATTTATGAAAAAGTTGGATCTTCGGCGGTGCAACTAACCACAGTTTCTGGAACTGATGCTGCTAATAATAACACTGCTGCAGTTTTTGCGATTATAAGTTTTGGCGGAAATAAATCTGGTGCTTATGGAAATGACGCGTCTTCGCGCAATGCTCTGTCAACTGATACCGAAGAGGCAAGCAATTCTCCAACTTCCACCAGCAACGATACCGCTTATAGCAACACCTTATATTCTTCTTCGGGAAATAGTGATGTTTTTGATGATGTGGTTTTCTACAAAAGCAGAAATAGTTTTGTTGCAGATTTTAATGCTCTGTCGGTAATTCCTTGTTTAGCTACTACTGAAAGTCTTTACGGCGGTACGATAAATTGGCCGTTATCTTGGTATAATCAAATTGCCGTTGCAACTTCTCCAACTTGTTCAAGTCTGGGTTATTCCTCTGGTCCAGCCGAGCCGACAAAAAGATGTGGAGCTTATGGCGTGTGGGATGTGGTGATTAATCCGTGTCAACAATAGCGGCATTAAGAAGCCTTAAAAAATTGCCTTTCTGGACGCTTACAAATAAAACTGCCATAGCTTGAAGAAGATCTAAAAAACTCAGTTGAAATTAATTCAAAGCACAGGGTTGAAATTTAGAAGTTGATATCTAATTTGCGCCGCCTCTCGCTTTTTTCTTGGTGAGAAAATTCTTTAACAACCCAAATAACTCTTGTGAAACCAGCAAAAAATCATCCGGCACAAAATTTCGATAAATTATTTCGTATCAACGAACAGATCAAAGCCCGCGAAGTTAGGCTTATCGATCACGAAGGAAAAATGGTTGGGGTTGTCGGAGTTGCAGAAGCTCTAAAAATGGCGCTGGATGTCGATTTAGATTTGGTTGAAGTATCGCCAAACGTGACTCCGCCAGTCTGTAAAATTGCCAATTTTGGTAAGATGAAATATGAGCTGCAGAAAAAAGCAGCAGATGCCAAGAAAAAACAAAAAGTCGTCGAGGTCAAAGAAATCAAGATGACAATCAATATTGGTAAGGGTGATTTTGATACAAAAATCCGCCACACCAAAGAATTTATCGAAAAAGGAAATAAAGTAAAAGTTAGTATCAGAATGAAGGGTCGCGAGATTACTCACCAAGATTTAGCTGAAAAAATGATGCAAGATATTTTGAGAGATACTGAAATTTTCGCAAAACCAGAAGTGCCTCACAGGCTAGAGGGGATGCAGATGGTGGTTATTCTTATAAAAAAATAATTCGAACAAAGTTTTATGGAAAAAATGCAAAACCTTATCGACCAAGTCGTTAGTTTTTCTCGCCAAAAAAAATACGAAAAAAATTTTTCGCACGAAAAATTTTTGGATTTCATTAAATTATTTTATTTACAAAATCATGGTCGTGACTTTGTAAATTATTCAATTGAAGAGCTTCATAACGCCACTTTTTTAAGCTTTAGTTTCGCCGCTGAAAAAACTAGCATTTTTAAAGTTAGAATTCATAACCCATCAAAAGATGTTGATGGGTTTGAATCGGTTAACACTTTCTTAGAAGTAATTTCCGATGACATGCCATTTTTGGTTGATTCAATTGTCGGACATTTGGATAAAATTGGTATTCGCATCAAGAATATAGTGCATCCAATTTATTCAACTATTCGCGATGAAAACGGAAAATTGGTTTCAATTACCGAGAAAAAAAATGCCAAACCAGAATCAATTATCCAGCTTCATTTGGATAAAATTACTTCTGATTCTGGCATCAAAATGTTGCAGGAAAATATTACCAAAATCATCGAAACTTTAGTTTTAGTTGTTGGTGATTGGAAGAAGATGATCGCTTTAATCACAAAGGCTCAAGACCAAATACACAATGCCAAAAAATTGGTTAAAGATGAAAAAGAAATTACTGAAATTAAAGATTTTATAAATTGGATTATCGCTGGAAATTTTATTCTTTTGGGCGCTAAAGAATTTAACGTAAAAGAAGCTGAGAAAGGTTCTTGCAAATTGGAAGAGGTTAAGAATTCTGGTCTTGGTGTTTTTTCTTCGCCTTACGCTGACGTAAGGCCGGAAGTTCTAAATTCATCGGTTGATGAAGTTTGTGATTCGGTAAAAAATCCTTATGTAATCGAAATTTTAAAATCGCGCTACAGATCGCGCATCCACAGAATTTCTAATGCTGAACGCATCAGAATTCAAAAAATTTCTGAAAATGGAAAAGTTGTCGGCGAATTCAGATTCGTTGGTTTATTTACCTCTTCAGCCTACAACCACAGCCCAAATACTATTCCACTGGTTCGTAATAAAATTGCCAAAATCATCGAAGATTCTGGGTTTATCAAAGGAAGTCACAATCACAAAGATTTAATTTCGGTACTTGAATCTTACCCGCGCGACGAATTATTTCAAACCAATGCCAACGATTTACTTCGTATTGCGACTGGAATCGTGGCAATTTGTGGCAGATCGCAAGTCAGATTTTTCTCACGCAAGGATAAATATAATCGTTTCATCAGCTGCTTAATTTTTACGCCAAGAGACCGCAGTAATTCTGACTTAAGAGAGAAAATAAAACAATATTTGGCTGAAATTTATAACGGCGAAATCGCGGATTCTTTTGTTGAAATTACCGACTCAAAATTAACCAGATTTCATGTAATTGTTCGCACTAATGACGGCCGTATTCCAGCCGTGGATAATATTAAAGTTGAGCGCGAAATCACTAACATGACTCGAGTTTGGAGTGACGATCTTAAAGAAGCGATTTCAGCAAAATTCGAAAATGAAAAACGTATCGAACTTTTTGCAAAATATCAGAACGCTTTTTCAGTTAGCTATGCCAACCGTTTCGATCCGAAGCGCGCTGCAATTGACATCGCGCGCATCGAAGAATGTTTAAAAAAAGACTCGATTTTATTTAATTTATATCGTTCTTCCGAAGCTTTGTCTGAAGAAATTACCGAGTTAAAAATTTATAATCCGCAAAGAGAATTAATTCTCTCTGATGTGATGCCAGTTCTTGAGAGTTTTGGTTTTAACGTAATTCAAGAACATACTTACGTTGTAACGGCCGAAGAAGATGACAGAATTAATCCGAAGAAAAAGGTTTGGATTCATTATTTCCATTTAAATTTAAGCAAATCAGGCGATAAATTTTCTGAAAAAACCAAGATCAATTTTGAAAAAACTATTTTATTAATTTGGAATAAAGCAATCGATGTTAGTATGCTAAATCGCTTGGTTGTAGTTGCGGATCTTGATTGGAAGCAAATTTATTTACTGCGAGCTTACACAAAATATATTTACCAAACTGGCTTTAGATACAGCCAAGTCTACATCGCCGATGTTTTGGTAAAATATAAAGACATCACCAAGCTTTTGATTGAGCTCTTTGAAGTTAAATTTAATCCAAATTTCAAACTTAGTCTTTCTGACAGGCAGAAAAAAATTGAAATCATTTCAGAAAAAATTGCCAAAAGTTTAGGGCAGGTCAAAGACTTGCTTGATGACGCGGTGATTAAAAGATTCTTTAGTGTAATTAAAGCAACTCTCAGAACTAACTATTATCAAGTTTCAAAAGAAGGTGGTTTTAAAGGTTACGTTTCATTCAAATTCGATTGCCAGCAAGTTTTAGATTTGCCGTTGCCACTTCCTTACGCCGAAATTTTTGTTTATTCTTCAAAAATGGAAGGAATTCATTTGCGTGGTGGACGCGTTGCGCGCGGCGGTTTGCGCTGGTCGGATCGTCATGAAGATTTTCGTACCGAAGTTCTTGGTTTGATGAAAGCGCAAATGACGAAAAATGCTGTGATTGTTCCCGTCGGCTCAAAAGGCGGTTTCGTGGTAAAAAAACCAACAGCTGGTTTAAGTCGTGACGAAGTTTTGAAAGATGGCATTACTTCTTACCAAACCTTCTTGCGAGGACTTTTGGATATTACCGACAACGTCATTGAAGGTAAAATAGATCATCCTCAAAATGTAGTGATGCATGATGCGCCAGATCCTTATTTGGTGGTTGCTGCTGACAAGGGAACGGCAACTTTTTCCGACATCGCCAATGGAATTTCTGCGGAATATAATTTTTGGCTAGGTGACGCCTTTGCTTCTGGCGGTTCGGTTGGATATGATCACAAGAAAATGGGAATTACCGCGAAAGGCGCTTGGATTTCGGTTCAAAGACATTTCGCGGAAATGGGTCACGATACCCAAACTCAAGATTTTACTTGTGTTGGTATTGGAGATTTAGCTGGCGATGTATTTGGAAACGGCATGTTATTGTCGCCACACATCAAGATGGTAGCCGCTTTCAACCATATGCATATTTTCTTCGATCCAAATCCTGATGCGGCAAAATCTTTTGTCGAACGTGTTCGTATGTTCAATTTACCACGCTCAACTTGGATGGATTATGATCAATCTTTGATTTCAAAAGGTGGTGCCATTTTTGAAAGAAGCGCCAAATCTATTGTAATTTCTCCCGAAATTAAAGCGGTCTTGGCCATCGAAGAAGACGAGCTTGAGCCAAATGAATTGATTAAAGCAATTCTAAAAGCTCCAGTCGATCTATTGTGGAATGGCGGGATTGGAACTTATGTCAAAGCTGCCGATGAATCAAATCAAGATGTTGGCGATCGCGCTAACGATGCCTTGCGTATCAATGGTTCTGAGCTTCGATGCAAAGTAGTAGGTGAGGGTGGAAACCTTGGTTTCACTCAAAAAGGTCGTATCGAATATGCGTTAAATGGCGGTCGCATCAATACCGACGCCATGGATAACTCTGCGGGCGTAGATTGTTCAGATCATGAAGTGAATATCAAAATCGCTTTGATTCAAGCAATGCGTAGCAAAAAAATTACTCTGGAAGAAAGAAATAAAGTTTTGGAAAGTATGACGGAAGAAGTTTCTCGCTTGGTTCTTTCTGATAACAGATTGCAAACTCAAGCAATTTCGGTTTCTTATTCACAAGGTGCCTCAAGTCTTGGTGATCAGTCGCAATTTTTAGATCGTTTGGAAAAATCAGGATTGCTCAATCGCAAAATTGAATTTTTGCCATCAAGAAAAGAAATCGATAAAAGACAAAATGACCGCATCGGCATGACTCGCCCCGAGCTTTGCGTGATGTTGGCTTACTCGAAAATGGATGTTTATAACGCGCTTCTGACTTCAGATTTGCTTAAAGATAAATATTTCGAACATGAATTGGTTTCTTACTTCCCGAAAATTTTGCAGAAAAAATTCTCTGAAGAAATTTTAACTCATCAACTTCGCAATGAAATTATCGCGACGCAAATTACTAATTTTGTGGTTAATCGCGCTGGCATCACTTTCGTCAATCAACTTTGTCAAGATAGTGGTTTTGCGATTTCCGATGTGGTAAAAAGTTTGGTCATTGCCTGCGATTCATTCAGACTTCGTGAAATCTGGGAAGAAATTGAAACTCTTGATGGAAAAATTGCGCCACAAATTCAATCGCAAATGTTCTTGGCTTCAAGCAAGTTGTTGGAAAGATCGGTGATGTGGATGTTGCGAAATCAATCAAAAGGGGCAATTTCTCCAGTAATTACTCGCTTCAGAAAAATCGCCAACGAACTTTCTTCTCTTTTATCGGAAGTATTGGCTCAAGCTTCGCGCGAATCTTTCGAACGTAAAATTGAAAGATATTGTTTGAACGGAGTTGACCGTAAATTGGCAAATAAGGTCGCTTCACTTGATCCGCTAGCTTCAGTTTTTGATATTGCTGAAATCTCAGCAGCTTCAAATTTCGATCTGAAAGTTATCGCCCAAGTTTATTTTTCCGTGGGCAATAGATTTTCTTTAAAATGGTTGCGTAGCAAAGTTTCTAGCGTCAATTATGAAAATCACTGGCAGAAGCTTTCTAGTAAAACCATCCTTGAAGATCTTTATAGTTATCAGATGAAGATTGCTAAAAGCATCGTTGATTCTAGCGGCAAAGACAAAATTCTTTGCGAGAATGAATCAATGACAAATTGGGTAAAAAAGTCTGAATTTTTAGTTGAGCGTTTTGACAACTTCATTTTGGAATTAAAGTCTCAGCCAAATCCTGATTTGTCGGTTTTTATTGTAGCTTTAAATCGTTTAAAACCTTTGGTTAGCTAAATATTACAACACTGCTGTAATATTTTTTTATGCGGTCGTGGCGGAATTGGTATACGCGCAACGTTGAGGTCGTTGTGGGGTAAAACCCGTGGAAGTTCAAATCTTCTCGACCGCACCAGCCTTCGCTCTTATGAACTTAGACTGACAGGTCAGCCCAAGCGGAAGACTGTTGGATGAAGATGTTAAGAGCGAAGGATGTCCCGCCGTAGCTCTAAAAGCAAGCGTAGTAGGGCTCTTGAGACATACTCTAAAAAATACTTTATATGAAACTCCTAGTTCTAAAAGAAGCTATTGTCAGTGAAAATCGCGTAGCTCTTACTCCTGACCTAATCGCAAAATATCAAAAACTGGGAGTTGAAATTTTTGTTGAAAGAAAAGCTGGCGAAAAATCTGGAATTGCAGATGAGGTTTATGAAAAAGCCGGCGCAAAAATTGTCGCAGATGTTAATCAAATTTTATCGGAAATCGATGTCGTAATTTCCGTTCAAAGAACCGAAATTGACCTTGCAAAAGTTAAGCCAAATCTAGTTTTTCTTGCACTTCTAAATCCAGCTTTTCAAAAAGAAAAAGTTGCCGCTTTGGTTGACGCAAAAATTTCAGCCTTTGCTTTAGAATTAACCCCTCGAATCACTCGCGCCCAAAGCATGGATGTTCTTTCTTCGCAAAGTAATTTGGCTGGATATGTGGCGGTTCTTGAAGCGGTTCATAATCTGCCAAAAGTTGTGCCAATGATGATGACGGCTGCTGGAACAATTTCGGCGGCAAAATTTTTAATTCTTGGTGCTGGCGTTGCTGGATTGCAGGCGATCGCAACCGCAAAAAGACTTGGTGCAATTGTATCTGCTTTTGATGTTCGCGCCGCAGCTAAAGAGCAAGTACAAAGCCTTGGAGCTAAATTTATTGAAGTAAAATCTGATGAAAAAGTTGACGGAGTTTATGCTCAGGAAATGAGTGAAGATTACAAAAAACGCCAGCAAGAATTATTAAAAGAAACTCTTAAAACTCAGGACGTAATAATTACAACTGCGCTAATTCCTGGAAAAGCCGCTCCAATTTTAATTACCCAAGAAATGGTAAAATTAATGAAGCAAGGCGCAGTGATTGTTGATATTGCGGCAGTAAATGGTGGCAATTGCGCGTTAACTCAAAAAGGAAAAATTGTTGAAATTGAAGGTGTAAAAATTATCGGCCACGAAAATTTTCCAAGTTTTGTTGCCAGCGATGCAAGTCGATTATTTTCTAAAAACGTTTTCAATTTCTTCGAACTTTTGGTGAATAAAGAAAATAATTCGATCGCGATTAATCGTGAAGATGAGATCATTAAAGCGACTTTGATGGTTGCATAGAAAAAACTAGAGCACTTAATACGACGAAAGGGCAAGCTGAAGATAAGGTAACAAACTCTATCAACTTGTCACCCGTCGCATGACGAGGTCGATAACACCATTGATGCTAACCTAAATTCTGAGTACAAATGGCTACCGAAAAAAAAGAAAATACTTATGAATCAGAATTTGGTATCGATCAAAATATCAAAGTTCGCATTTTAAATTCGCTGGAAAATGATCTCACCAGCCAAGTAAAAAAGTTCTTTCTTGAGCTTCACCCTGCAGACCAAGCTGACTTTCTTTCGTCTTTAAACTTCGAACAAAGAATCAAATTAGTCGCTATTATTGCCAATGAATTCGATCCCGAAATTTTAACTTATCTCGACGATAAATTAAAAAGTGATGTTATCGAACTTTTGGGCAGCGAAAATAGCGCGAAAGCGATCGATCAATTAGAAATTGACGATGCGGTACAGGTTATAGAAACCTTAGAAAATGAAGGTATCAGCGACATTCTTGATCACATTTCTGATGAAAAAAGAAGCGAGATCGAAGAAGCATTATCTTATCCAGAGAATTCCATCGGTCGTTTGATGCAACAAAACTTCATCGCCGTGAAACAAGATTGGAGCGTTGCGCAAGCCACTTACCATTTACAAAATACGGAAGATCTTCCTGATGATTTTCATAATATCGTGATTGTTGACGATGATTTTCGTCCGATTTCAGAAGTCAGCGTTAGCAAAATTTTGAAGAATAAAAAACAGATTGTGATGTCGGAAATTATGGCCAAAAAAGATGAGCTACGAGTTTTGACCGCCAATATGGACAAAGAAGAGGGCGCACAGCTTTTTAGTAAATATTCCCTCGACTATGCGCCAGTTGTCGATGAAAAAGGAATTCTAGTTGGCGTAATTTATGCCAATGATGTGATTGATATTTTGCAAGACGAAGCTGAAGAAGATATTTTGCTACTTGGCGGTGTAAATTATATCAACTTACACGCATCATCTTTTACCACTGCAAAGTCGCGTGTTTCTTGGCTTGGAACTAGTTTAGTAACTAACTTATTTTCGGCGGGAATTATCGCATTTTTTTCGGGCGAAATTCAAAAAATCGTTGCGCTTGCGGCTCTACTTCCAATTGTTTCATCGCTTTCTGGAAACTCGGGAACTCAAGCGCTGACAGTTTTGGTAAGGGCAATTGCCACCAAAGAAATCGATAATATCTCACTCTTTAAAATTATGTTTAAAGAAATGTCGGTCGCTTTTATGAATGGCTTGGTTCTTGCAGCTGTAGCTGCCACGGCATGTTATTTTTGGCAACACAATCTTCTGCTAAGTTTAGTTTTCGCTTCGGCGATTCTTGCGGCAATTACTCTATCAGGCTTTTTTGGTGTTTTTATTCCGTTAATTTTATATCGTTTAAAATTTGATCCAGCGATTTCTTCGGGAGTTTTTTTAACAACAATGACCGACATGTTTTCTTTTTTGACGCTGCTAGGATTGGCTACAATTGCACTTTGATTGCTTAAGTTGTCATTGGACATACAAGTTTTTTTGTCAAAAAAAACGAAATTTTTCCATAAAATTAATGATGTTATCTTTAGTCACTAAATCTGTCCTAGAAAAAATTGCAGATTATTTTTTTGCCTATTAAAACGCTTAGAGTATTCGCTGAAAAAATTTTTCCTTCCCATGAAATCAACTAGAAAATCAAAAAGCCTCGATATGTCCTTGAAAATCAACATTCCAGCCCCTGAACTATTGAAACCAAAAATTACAATTTTTGGCGTTGGCGGAGCGGGCGGAAATGCAATCAATAATATGATTCGCTCTAATCTTGAAGGTGTTGAATTTGTTGCTGCTAATACCGATGCGCAAGCTTTGGCCAGCGCTCTTGCGCCCAATCGTATTCAGCTTGGAGTTGTTACAACCAAAGGCCTTGGAGCCGGCTCATTTCCTGATCGTGGACGTGTTGCAGCTGAAGAAAATATTGAAGAAATCGAAAAATATTTAGAAGGAAGCAATATGGTTTTCATCGCTGCCGGAATGGGTGGCGGAACTGGAACTGGTGCGGCTCCCGTCATTGCTAAACTTGCTCGCGAAAGAGATGTTTTAACGGTTGGAGTTGTCACAAAACCTTTCCATTTTGAAGGAAAATATCGCATGGAAACTGCTGAGGCAGGCATCGAAGAATTGAAGAAATACGTTGATACTCTAATCATAATCCCCAACCAAAATCTTTTCAGAATCGCTAACGAAAATACAACTTTTGAATCTGCCTTTAAAATGGCAGATGACGTTCTTCACGCTGGCGTGCGCGGTGTTACCGATTTAATCACAATGCCTGGTTTAGTGAATTTAGATTTTGCTGACATCAGAACAATCATGACCAAAATGGGTAAAGCCATGATGGGAACTGGCGAGGCAGAAGGTCCAAACCGCGCTATTGCTGCTTGCGAAGCTGCAATTTCTAATCCATTACTTGATGATATTTCAATCAAAGGCGCCAAAGGTGTTTTGGTAAATATGACTGGCGGTCCAGATATGACACTGTTTGAAGCTGATTTGGCGGTGAACACAATTCGCAAAGAAGTTGATTCCAACGCCAATATTATTTTTGGTTCAGCCTTTAACGAAAACATGAAAGGTAAAATTAGAATCTCTGTCGTTGCTACGGGCATCGATGTTGAAGAATATAGAAGAGATGTTGAAAGAGCTCAGGAAATTAAAGAATCGGGACGCTTCAAAATTGAAGCTGCGCAAGAATCTAAATCCAACGGCTCAGCTTTGGGTAAAAGTTTCTTCAATCCAGGAACAATTTCTGCGCCAGCTGTGCAACAATTTGAAGAAATTGCTGAAGTCGATTTGAAACCAAAACAAACTTTCTTGAAAGAGCCTAATCCAAATTACGGCCAAGAAATTCCGCAAACTTTTGAAGAAAAAGAATTTGATCAATCAAGTTTTTTTGCTAACGAAGAACAGACAATTGAAGAAGAAATTGAAGAAAAAGAAGTTTTTGTAAAGCCGGCTAAACCAGCAAAAACAGCGTCTCCAGCGGTATCTAAAAAAGATAAAAAAGATTCCGGAGGATTTAGTTTATTCAGCTTCATGAATGGTTCAAAAAGCAAAGATTTGCAAGAAGAGCCAGAAATAAAATTCACCGATATTCTGCCCGAGCCAGTTTCTCAAAAAGTTATGCCAGCTTTACAAAAAGCTGCTCCAGTCTTGCAAAAAGAACAGCCGGTAATCACTCAAGAAAAGTCGCAAGAAGCAGCCAAGAAACATCAAGAATTTTTTGGAGCGACAGTTTTTGACGAAGAAAAAGAAGTAGTCGATGAAAAAATCGAAGACGATATTTTGAACGTTCCAGCCTTTTTTAGAAGAAGAAATAATTAAATAATGTCTCAGATTTATCTGATCAGTCCGCCAAAAATTGAACTTAAAGATTTTTTGCCGCAATTAGAAAAGGCTTTAAAAACTGGACTAGTTCCAGTTTTTCAACTTCGCCTAAAAGGTTTTGAAAGGTCGGAAATCAAAAAAATCTCCCAAGAATTACTTAAAATTTGCAATTCCAACAATACGCAATTCATCGTCAACGATGACTTTGAATTGGCGCTAGAAATTGGAGCGCATGGCGTTCATTTGGGCGCTGAAGATGGTTCGATAAAACTCGCTCGCCAACAATCTCACCCCAATTTTGTAATTGGTGCCAGCTGCTACGACTCAAGACATCTCGCTATGGAAGCTGGCGAACAAGGCGCTGACTACATTTCGTTTGGCGCATTTTATGAGAGCAAAACCAAAAAATCCCGCGGCAAACCAACTTTAGAAATTCTTGAATGGAGTAGTGAAATCTTAAATCTTCCAATCGTCGCAATCGGCGGAATCACCGATCAAAATTGCGCTTTATTAGTAAAGTCCGGTGCTGACTTTTTGGCTGTAATTTCTTACGTTTGGGAGCATCCATTGGGAGTTGAAGAAGCCTTAAAAAAACTTGATTTTGCGATAAAAAATTAGCATTTTGACTCGCGCCGCTTTTCTTAGAGTTATCTCTTTAAATCATCTGAAGTCTTCCAGACGTTTTTTTTGCCATCCTTCTTTATCAAAATTTTCTTCGTTTAGCCAATTTTCAAAAGCTGATTTATATGTTGGCCAATCGTTGTTGATGATTGAAAAGACTGCTGTGTCGCGATTTTTACCTTTTAATATCATGTGATTTTTCAGGATGCCTTCGAAGGTAAATCCGAAGCGATTGGCGGCGCGTTTAGAGGCTTCGTTTTGGATGTTGCATTTCCATTGCAGGCGGCGGTAGTTAAGGTCGAAGGCGTATTTGGATAATAGATAGATCGCTTCAGTGGCGATTCGGGTTTTTTGTAATTTTGGCGAGAAGACAATTCCTCCAAGTTCGCAGGTGGCATATTCGAGGTGGCAATCCATCAGGCAGAAAGCGCCCAAAGCTTCGTTGGATTTGAGATCGATTATGGCGTAGTAGTGGCGGATATTGTTGTTTTCTCGGGTTTTTAGCCAAGTGCGAAATTCTTCTTCACCGTGAAATGGGCCGTCAATCATATAATCCCAAAGCTCGTTAAAACTGCCGGTATTTTTCCAAAGTAAATTGCCGTGGATTGAGTCGTTTAGAGGTTCAAGGCGGCAATATTTTCCGCTTAAGTTGATTTTTTGGGGAAGGGATTTGGCTGAAGAAGGGGGTTTGGAATTCATTTTGTTTATAATTGAAAATGAACGCGTGGACGGAGTTTAAAACTCCGTCCAGCTTGGAATAGCTTTAGAAATGCTTCGACAGGCTCGGCATGACTAGGATTTAAAATCCGTGTTTTTTAACTAAAAGTTCAGCGATTTGAACAGCGTTCAAAGCCGCGCCTTTTCTAAGGTTATCGGCGACAACCCAAAGTGACAAACCATGTGGAATTGATTCATCTTTTCTGATTCTGGAAACGAAAACTGCATCTTTGGTTGAAGCTTCAACTGGGGTTACAAATCCCATTTCAGCGGGACGATCAATAACAATTACGCCATCAGATTTATCTAGCGCAGCTCTGGCTTGTGCAACTGAAATTGGGGTTTCAAACTCAATATTTACGGCCTCAGAGTGACAGTTGAAAACTGGAACTCGCACACAAGTTGCTTCAACTCTAATATTAGCGCCAAGAATTTTTTGGGTCTCAACTTTCATTTTCCATTCTTCTTTGGTCACGCCGTCGGGCATAAAAGAATCGATTTGTGGAATTACGTTGAAGGCAATTCTTTTGCTGAATTTTTTTGGTTCAGAAAATTGGTTGGCGTAGATTTTTTTAGTTGAATCGTAAAGTTCATCCATCGCTTCTTTTCCTGCACCAGATGTGGCTTGGTAAGTTGCAACTACGATACGTTTGATTTTGGCGATGTCGTGTAAAGGTTTTAAAGCCACCAACATTTGAATGGTTGAGCAGTTAGGATTGGCAATGATTCCGCGTTTTTTATATTCTGAAATCGCTTCCGGATTAACTTCAGGAACAACAAGTGGAATATCTTTATCCATTCTAAAATGCGAAGTGTTGTCAATTACAACGCAACCTTGCGCGGCAGCTCTTGGAGCGTGAATTGCTGAAACCGATCCACCTGGCGAAAATAAACCTATTTTAGTTCCGGTGAA
The DNA here is from genome assembly GCA_964434225.1 of uncultured Rhizobium sp. Taxonomy (GTDB): domain Bacteria; phylum Pseudomonadota; class Alphaproteobacteria; order Rickettsiales; family UBA1997; genus UBA2645. The sequence continues at coordinate 84,586 of CAYSUM010000002.1, read as the reverse complement.
GTCGTAATCGTCCAAAACTTGCACGCTTAAATCTTTGTTGCCATAAGCAACTTTTTTGCCAATCGAATTGGCAGAAGCCAAAGCAACAACTTCATCAGCTGGGAATTTTCTTTCCGCCAAAATATTTAAAATTTCACGGCCGACATTTCCAGTTGCGCCGGCAACGGCGATTTTTCTTTTAGACATAAATTGATTTAGTTTGAGATTTTAAGATTTAGAAATTGTGATGTTAGCGCTGCGATTGGAAGCGCTTCAAAATCATAAATCTGAAATCTTAAATCTTAAATCCTAAATGAAGAAATTTTTCATAATTGCTGGCGAAGCTTCTGGCGACTTGCTTGGTGCAAAATTGATTCGTGAATTAAAATTACAAACTCCCAATTCTGAGTTCGTTGGAGTGGGTGGAAAGCTGATGCAAGAGCAAGGACTCAAGTCAATTTTCGCGATGGAAGAATTATCGGTTATGGGATTTTTAGAAGTTTTGCCGCATATTCCAAAACTGCTGGCGCGCATCAAACAAACGGTCGCGTCGGTTATTTCGCAAAATCCCGATTGTGTGATTACGATTGATTCGCCAGATTTTTGTTTTCGAGTAATTAAGAAGTTGCAAGATTTTAAATCGATAAAAAAAGTTCATCTTATCGCGCCTTCAGTTTGGGCTTATCGCTCGGGCCGCGCCGAAAAAATTTCCAAGCTTTATGATTTGCTTTTGACGATTTTGCCTTTCGAGCCGCCATATTTTGAAAAATACGGACTCAAGACGGTTTTTATCGGAAATTTGATTGTTGAAAATGCACCAGATTTTGGCAGACAAGAAAAAATTCGCGATGAATTTCGTGCAAAATATAATATCGCCAAAAGCGCGATAGTTCTGTCTTTAACTCCAGGAAGTCGAAATGGTGAAGTGACAAAAATTTTTCCAGAATTTATTGGCGCAGTAAATTTGCTCGCTCAAAAAAAATCAGATTTAAAAGTGGTAATTCCTTTGATTGACAAGACGCGAAATCTGGTTTCAGAAATGGCAAAAAATTTAAAAGTGGAATATTTTTTAATCGAAAAAGACGAGAAAAATTCTGCGCTTTTTGCGGCAGATTTTGCTTTGGCAAAATCGGGCACGAATACTCTTGAAATCTCGCTCTATCGCTTGCCAATGGTGATTGCTTATAAGATCAATTTTATCACTCATTTTTTGGTGAAAAGAATGGTCAAAATTAAATTCGCTAATTTGATTAATTTAATTTCAAACCGCGAAATTATTCCGGAAATGTTGCAGGAAAAATGTTGTGCAAATTTACTTTTTTGCGAAATGCAAAAATTGCTCGACGATAAAAATTTAGCACAAAAACAAATCGATGAAAGTGTGGCAGCGTTAAAATTAATGGGCTTGGGAAGTGCTGAAAATCCCAGCTTTAAAGCCGCTAAAGAAATTCTAAAAATTTTATAAAATGATAAAAAACCTAATTTTATTTCTAACTTTATTGGCAATTTCTGCACCAGTTTTTGCGCAAGAGCATGATTGCAGCAAAGATTATTCTTCCTTGGTGATTGAAGAAGAAACTGGTGCAATTTTATACGAAAAAAGATCGGATAAAATTTCTTATCCAGCATCTTTGGTGAAAATGATGACACTTTATTTAACTTTTGAAGCCTTAGAACAGAAGCATTTGACCCTGAATCAAGAATTAGCGGTTTCGGCTTATGGTGAAGAAATCGCCAAAGTTAATAACGGCAACACTTTGCATTTGAAAGAAGGCCAAAAAATTTCGGTAAAAGAGGCGATTGAAGCGGTGACGGTAAAATCATTTAACGAAGCTGCGGTAACTTTGGCGGAAGGAGTTGCGGGCGGCGAATGGGAATTTGTGCGTAAGATGAATGAAAAAGCGGCGGAACTTGGAATGATTGACACCAGCTTTCGCAACGCCAGCGGATTGCATGAAGAAGGGCAATACACTAATAGTTATGATTTAGCGCGTTTGGCTTTGGCGTTAAAGAAAAAATTTCCAAAATATTATAGTTTTTTTGGCTTAAAAAATTTTACATTTCGCGGACAAAAATACGAAAGTCACAATCACGTTTTGTTAGAATATAAAGGCGCGGAAGGAATGAAGACGGGATTTACCAGAGCTGCTGGTTTTAATTTGGTCAGTGCGGCGAAGAAAAAAGATCTCGGAATTGTTTCGATCGTTTTAGGTTGTTCAACGGCAAAAAGTCGCGATAAATTAACTAAACAATTGCTCGATATTTGTTTTAAGAAAGCTCATGAGCAAGGCGTAAAAAATCCTTTAGCAAAGATAAATCTGAAAGGTTTTGATTATTGCGCTAAAGACGATGTTGAGCAAAGCAAAAAGCTACTTAACAGCAGCGATTAATTTTGGTCCATTTGTGTTTTTGCTGCGCCGCGAAGAAATCTTTTTTGGTTAGTAGTTTTGAATTTGAATGCCCTTGGGCGCGATGCTGCAAATAATTTTGATAAGCAAAATCACCGTTGATATAGCTTTTTAGAAGTTTTAGGAAGGTAAAAATTTTCATTTCTTAATTATTTTTCTAGCCGATTCAAAAACCACAACCCATAAAATCGCCATGAAACTTAGAGCGATAAAAGCGATCAGCTTTTGATTAAAAATCATATTTTGCGTTAAAGCGATATTTTCAGCGCCAATAATTTCTGCGGCATCAAGTTTGGTCTGAAGCGATTTTGCCATAGCGAAAAATCCGATTTTTACATTTTCAGAAAAAACTTTTTCAAAAACCGCGGTCGTCACAATGCTGAGTAAAGCAAGTAGCGGAATTGCGGTGATAAAAAAATATTTTCGCCTCTCGCTTTTGGCAATAATCACAGTTGCGAAAGAAAGCGCAATTCCAGCAAGCATCTGATTCGACATTCCAAATAGAGGCCATAAAATATTTACGCCGCCGTGTGGATCAATTACGCCAAGATAAAGAAAGTAACCCCAAGCAGCGACGATTAAAAAACTCGAGAAAATCGCTGAAAAATTTGACGAATTATTGCCAAGAGGTTTGTAAATATTTCCAAGCATATCTTGTAGCATGAAGCGTGCGACGCGGGTTCCGGCGTCTAAAGTTGTCAAAATAAAAATTGCCTCAAACATAATCGCAAAGTGATACCACAGCGACAACATGCCACTGCCAAAGGCGGAAGAAAAAATACTCGCCATTCCTAAAGCCAGCGACGGAGCGCCGCCTGTACGCGAGAATAGTGAATTTTCGCCCATGTCAGTTGCAAGATTTGTCATGGTTTCAATCGTGACGGGAAAGCCCCAAGATGAAATTGTTGCAACCGCAATTTGGGGATCGGTTCCGCCAAGAGCTGCTGCAGAAGAATTGACGGCAAAATAAACGCCGGGTTGTAACACAGAAGCCGCGATCATTGCCATTATTGCAACGCAGCCTTCAAGCAACATGCTTCCGTAACCGACTAAACGAATATCTCTTTCGTCAGAAATAATTTTTGGTGTTGTGCCAGATGCAACTAAAGCATGAAATCCAGAAATTGCTCCGCAGGCAATCGTGATAAATAAAAACGGAAAAATCTTACCGCTGAAGACGGGACCATTGCCGTCGATAAATTGAGTGAGTGCAGGCATTTGAATTTCGGGACGGAAAATCAAAATTGCGACGCTTAATAAAAAGATGGTTCCAAGCTTTAAAAATGATGAAAGATAATCGCGCGGAGCCAATAAAAGCCAAACTGGAAGTGTTGCCGCGAGAAATCCGTAAATAATAATGCTGATGGCTAAAAATTTGGCATCACGATCAAAAAAATGTGAAAGCGTGGCGTCGTAATGGACGATTTTTCCGCCATAAACTGCGAGAAGAAAAAGTGCGATGCCGATAATGCTTCCCTCCAAAACCGCGCCAATTCTGATTTTAGAAAGATAAACTCCGATAAGCATCGCGATGGGAATTGTCATAAAAACCGTGAAAGAACCCCATGGGCTATGCATCAAAGCCTTGACGACAATTAATGCTAAAACGGCAATTAAAACGATGATGATGGCGAGAGTTCCGATCATTGCTGCATAGCCAGCAGTTGCACCGATTTCGTCTTTAATCATCTGGCCAAGACTTTTTCCGTCGCGACGTACCGAAGAAAATAAAATAATCATGTCTTGAACTGCGCCACCAAGAATTGACCCAACCAGAATCCACAAAGTTCCTGGTAAATATCCAAATTGTGCCGCTAAAGTTGGACCAATCAGCGGCCCAGGGCCTGCAATGGCCGCGAAGTGATGACCAAAAACAATCCACTTATTTGTAGGAATAAAATCTTTGCCATCATTGATCTTGCGAGCAGGCGTACTGTGCCTTCCATCGATATGTAAAATTTTTAATGCGATCCATGCGCCGTAAAAACGATAGGCGGTAATTTGAGTGCAAATGCAAGCTACAATAAGCCAGAGCGAGGAAATATGTTCGCCACGAATTGTGGCAATTCCGCCAAAAGCGATAGCGCCAATAATCCCAATAATAATCCATGCGAGTAGTTCGCGAAAATCTTTTTTCATTTTAGTTGTATTTTTTTTCGTGATCAAAAAACTGCGTCACATCATTAATAATGCTCTGGTTCTCAATTTAGTTATATCGCCTGCAGCCAATAAAATCAATCATCTACAAGAACTCATGACAGAAAAAAATACTCTTTCGATTTTGCAAAACATCAAGAAAAAAATGCAGAAATTCGATCAAGAGCCAAAAAAGATCGAAACCGTCGCCGGAATTAATGATGAGTTTGAATATATTCCATCAAGCAAAGCTAAATCTGATGTTAAGATTGAAGTTGCTGATAATAGTGCTGCAGCTTCAAATGTCGCAGCGAAGACTATGGCTGAGATTGACGCCAAGCAAGCTGCCGCAGAATCTGCAGTTAATAATATCGAAGATGACCTTGGTTTAGATGATCTTAGTGATTTGGAAGATCATCAACCAGCAGTTCAAGAGTCAAAAGCTCCAGTTCAAGCGGAGGAAATTGTGGCAGAACATGATGACCTATCTTTGGATATTGAAGAAAAGAATCTTGAAGAAGCCGATGATGATTTAGATTTTAATTTGGATTTAGATTTGGATTTGGATGAAGAAATTCACCAGCCAGAGCCATCTCAAACAAAAGCTCCAGAGCCTGAAGCAAAAAAACCAGAAGAGAAAAAAACTGAACAGGAAATTGACGATCTTGATTTAGATAAATTATTGGCGGAAGAAGAAGCTGCTCACAAAAAAGCCGAACAAACTTCGCCAGCAAAGCCTGCAACTCTTAAACCAAGCCAAGAAATTGATATTGATGATGAAGAATTTTTGAAAGATATTTCGGTGCCAGCGCCAGCTAAAACTCAAGCTTCTCAACCTCAAAAGCTGGAAGCGAAAAATTCCATCACCAACGAATTGCTCGATGATATTGATCTTGATGAGCTTGACGATATTGAAGATAAAATATTTGCGGATGCAGAGCCGGAGGTCAAATCTCAACTTCAAGAAAAAAACTCTTCTGAGTCGCAAGATATTTTAGAAGACGAGTTAGAAATTGAATTACAAAAAAAGAAGGAAGAAGTAGCGATTCCTCCTTTGGATATGGAAAATGTTTTTGAAGAAGAAAAAAACGAAGAAAAACCTTACAAAAGTCCCGACGACAATTTAGAAGCGATGCTACAGAATCAAAATTTTGCTGAAATAGCGATGCATATTTTAGAGCCCAAACTTGATTCTTGGCTTGATGAACATTTACACGGCTTGGTTGAAAAAATAGTTCAAGAAGAAGTAAAAAAATTATTCGAGAAAAGGTAAATCCCAGCTTGTAATTTAACCGAGTTGTTGCTTTATTTCGCAATCTTCTCCTCTTTCGACAAATCAATTTAAAATTCCATCAATGGACAAGTTTAACACAGTCACTTCCGCTGCTGCGCCATTAGCTTTGATCAATATTGATACCGATATGATCATTCCGAAACAATTTCTGAAAACCATTGAAAGAACTGGTTTGGGCAAAAATCTTTTTTTCGAAATGCGTTTCGATTTAAATGAAAAAGAAATTCCAGATTTTGTTTTAAATAAACCAGCTTACAGAAATTCTAAAATTTTAGTCGCGAAAGATAATTTTGGCTGTGGATCAAGCAGAGAACACGCTCCTTGGGCTTTAGTTGATTTTGGAATTAACTGCGTTATCGCGCCATCTTTTGCCGACATCTTTTTTAACAACTGCTTTAAAAATGGCATTTTGCCAGTGATTCTTCCCTCGGACCAAGTTGCTGAATTATTGGAATTTGCCGCCGACGAAAGCAACAGCGTGACGATAGACTTGCCAAAACAAGAAGTGCGCGCCGCTAATAAAATTTATAAATTTGAAATCGATAGCTTTAAAAAATATTGCTTGCTTGAAGGGCTTGACGATATTGGATTGACGCTGAAGAAAGAAGATAAAATCAAAAATTTTGAAACACGTAACAGGCAAGAAACTTCTTGGCTTTACGCATAATTTACCAACCAAACTATCATTTAAAACATGACAATTTTAGCAGGAAAAAAAGGGTTAATCATGGGCGTTGCAAATAATCGCTCAATTGCTTGGGGAATTGCCGAAGAAGCAAAAAAATATGGTGCTGAATTAGCCTTCACCTATCAAGGCGAAGCTTTGCAAAAGCGTGTTGAGCCCTTGGCTGCATCAGTTGGATCTGACATCGTTCTTCCTTGCGACGTTAACGATCCTGAATCAGTAAAAGAAGTTTTTAGAGTTCTTGAAAAAAAATGGGGCAAGTTGGACTTTTTAGTTCACGCCATCGCTTACTCTGACAAAGACGAATTGCGCGGCAAATACTTAGACACCAGCCCAAGCAATTTCACCAATACTATGAATATCTCAGCTTTTTCACTAGTTGCAGTTTCTAAAGAAGCGGAACCTTTGATGAAAAAAGCTGGCGGCGGAAGCGTGATTACTTTAAGTTACTATGGTGCAGAAAAAGTTATGCCTCATTACAACGTTATGGGTGTTGCTAAAGCCGCTCTTGAAGCTTCGGTTCGCTATTTGGCGATGGATATGGGTAAGGACAATATCCGCGTTAATGCAATTTCCGCTGGTCCAGTAAAAACTCTTGCCGCAAGTGGAATTGGCGATTTCAGATTAATCTTCAAATGGAACGAATATAATTCTCCTCTGCGTCGTAATATCGATTTGAAAGATGTTGGCGGTGCTGGCGTATTTTTATTGAGTGAACTTGGATCTGGTGTGACGGGTGAAGTTCTTCACGTCGACGCTGGTTACCATGTTGTTGGCATGAAAGCTCCAGATGCTCCCGATATTTCAATCGTAAAAGATGGTGAATAATTTTAAGCCGCCGGCAAAAACCGGCGGTTTTTATTTTGCAGATTATGTTCTTCAATCACGACCCTTTTCTTATAATCATCTCATCTCCATCGGGCGCGGGTAAATCAACGCTTTGTCGTATGGTAGTACAAAACGACCCGCTGATTAAAATTTCAATTTCAGTTACAACTCGCGCCCAAAGACCGCAAGAAGTTCACGGTCAACATTATTACTTTGTCAGCAAAAACGAATTCGACGAAATGGCGCAAAAAGATGAGCTTTTAGAAAAAGCCGATGTTTTTGGAAATAATTACGGCACGCCAAAAAAACTAATTGAAGATGAATTAAAAAACGGCAATTGCGTGCTTTTCGACATTGATTGGCAAGGTGCCAGACAAATTAAAGAAAAATTTGATTCTGATTCAGTGGTCTCAATTTTTATTCTTCCGCCTTCATTAAAAGAATTAGAAAGAAGATTGCGCGGACGCGCTCAAGACCCAGAAGAAGTGGTTCAAGGTCGCATGAAAAAAGCTCAAGATGAAATCAGCCACTTTGGCGAATATGATTTTATTTTGGTAAATGACGATCTGAATACCACTTACAATAAAATCCGCTCCATCATTGAAAGTAAACGTAGTAGCAGAATCTCAAAATCCGATTTGCAAAAATTTGTTTCTCAAAATTTATCTTAAAAAATATGCATGAACTTGTTGATTCAGCGATAAATTTTTTTGTTCATTTTATCGGGCAAGTTGGTTATCTCGGTATTTTTATCGGGATGTTTTTAGAAAGTACCGCTTTTCCACTTCCAAGTGAATTGATCGTGATTCCTGCTGGAATCGCCGCTTCGCAAGGTCAAATGAATTTATTTCTGATTATTTTTGTTGGCACTTTAGGAAATGTTATTGGTGCAATTTTTAGCTATTATTTAGCTGCATTTGCGGGCAGGGCAATGTTGTTTAAAATTGGCAATTATTTATTCGTGAAGCCTGAAACCATCATAAAAGTTGAAGAATATTTTAAAAATCACGGATCGATTTCGGTCTTTATCGGCAGGCTTTTACCAGGATTTCGTCACTTTATTTCTTTGCCGGCGGGAATTGCTAAAATGGATATGAAGCTATTTTGTTTTTACACCACAATCGGTTCATTGTTCTGGACTACCGTATTGGTGATGTTGGGTTATGAAATCGGAGAAAATCGCGAGCTGATTAAACAATATATTAATCTGATAATTTTGGGATGCGCGCTGTTTTGCGGGGCTTTGGGAATGGCTTATTATTTTTATGCCAAGTGTAATAAATCTTAAGGCGCTTCTAAAAATATAGAATTTCAGCCGTGGTGAGTTGATAATTTTTACAAACTACTAATCGCTGCCTTGATCTTACTCACCGCTTCCTTCACATGTTCCGACGTAATCAACAAAGGTGGCATAATTCTGATTACATTTTCGCCAGCTGGAATAACCAACAATCCCAACTCAATTAATTTCTTTACCATTTCGGTATTTTCAATTTTGTCGCTGAGTTTAATTCCAAGCATCATGCCAACGCCGCGGATTTCTTGAATAAATTGCGGAAATTTTTGCGCTAAATTTTGCAGTTCATTTTTTAATTCATCGCCAATTTTTTTAGAATTTTCTAAAAATCCATCAGCCAGCATCACATCCAAAACTGATTCAGCAACTGCCATAGCCAAGGGATTTCCGCCATAAGTTGTGCCGTGAACGCCAAATGTCATACCGCTTGCCGCATCTTTAGTTGCCAAACATGCGCCCAAAGGAAAGCCGCCAGCGATGGCTTTAGCAGTGGCGACAATATCTGGTTTTACGCCATAATATTCGTAAGCAAAAAGATGTCCTAATCTTCCCATGCCGCATTGCACTTCGTCGAAAGCCAGTAATAAACCTTTTTCATCGGCAAGTTTTCTTAGTTCTAAAATAAAATTTTTATCAGAAACTTTAATGCCTTCTTCGCCTTGAATTGGCTCGATTAGAATGCCGGCGGTATTTTCGTCGATTGCTTTTCTTACGGCTTCAATATTGCCAAATTCAACATTGTCAAATCCGGGTAAAGCTGGTTCAAAACCTTCAAGATATTTGCGTTTTGCTGCAGCGGAAATTGTGGCAATCGTACGTCCATGAAACGCGCCAGTGAAAGTTATGATGCGATTTTTTTGTGGCTGACCTTTCACATAAAAATGTCGGCGAATCATTTTAATTGTGCATTCAATGCTTTCAGCGCCTGAATTGCAGAAGAAAACATAATCGGCAAAGGTGGCGTTCACCAATTTTTCGGCGTAACGATTTAACTCAGAAACGTTATAAATATTAGAAACATGCCATAATTTTTTGGCCTGATTTGTAATCGCGGCAACCATTTTTGGATGGCAATGACCCAAAGCGTTCACTGCAATGCCGGCGCCGAAATCAAGATATTTTTTTCCCGATTCATCAAATAAATAAACTCCTTCACCGTGAGAAAATGTAACATCGAATCTTTTGTGTACGGGAAGAAGTTTTGTGGAAGTGGTCATTATTAATTTAAGATTTAAGATTTTGAGTTTAGATTTGTGCGCCTAATTAAATCTTAAATATTAAATCTAAAATTATTTTTTGTGCTTCTTGACTCACGCGAAACTAAAGAAAAAGTTTTGGCAGAATTTTTAAAAATTTGCACCTTCGACGGATGGAGTGATTCTGCGCTTTCGCAGGCAGTTTATAACTCTGGAATTTCTGAAAGTTTTACTAATTTAATTTTTGAAAATGGCTGTTTAGAAATCGCAGAATTTTATATTTGGTCGCAAAACCAAAAAGTGTCAGAAAAAATTCAAGCGATTGAAAATTTTCATACTCAAAAAATTCGCGATAAAATTCGTCTGGCACTCTACGCCAGATTTGAAATTGAAAAAGATCATCAAGTTGCGATCCAAAGATTGATTAATTTCTATTTAAATCCAAAAAATTTTACTTCTTTCGAAGTGGGCGCAAAACCGATTATACAAGGAATGAGAGATTGTTTTAAAATTGCCGATTTTATTTGGAGAGAAGTTCGCGATCAATCAACTGACTTCAATTTTTATACTAAAAGAATAACTTTGGCGAAAATTATTTTGCGCAGTTCGTTAATCTTTGTGAAAGACGATTCAGAAAATTTTACAAGAACCAAAAACTTTATTGATTCTCAAATTGCAAACGTGATGAAATTCGAGAAACGTAAAATGCAGGTAAAAAAAATTGTTACTGCAACTTTTTTAAACGAAAATGGTGATTTAAAATCTCCAAAAGAAATCGTTAAAAATTTACCGTTTTTCAGGCTAATAAAATCTAAATAATCATGTCCGCAACCTTTAATACTTTCGATCTAATCTTTATTGCATTTTCTTTAATTTTTATTGTGGTGGCCTTTTTTCGTGGCTTCGTCAAAGAATTATTTTCCTTGTTAATTTGGATTGCTGCTCTTGGCGTTTCTTACTTCGGAGCGCCTTTATTAGCTAAATTTCTGACTTCTTATTCTGGCAATAAAATGGTGCTCGATATTGTTGCGCGCACGATGTTATTTATTGTTACTTTCTTCGCTTTATTGCTTTCAACTTCTGGCTTGGTCAAAAATTTAAAAGAAAAAATGCCACCAATTTTGGATCGTTCACTTGGCGTTTTATATGGTATCGGCAAAACCTTATTAATCTTCGGTGCATTCTACGCTGTAATTGCCAATCTTTACGGATTTTTACTTGGAAAAAAACCAGATTCCGATGGAAAAAAAGTTCCAGATTGGATGATTGAAGCGCGTTGCGGTAATATTTTAAAAATTACTGGCGATATTATTGATCCAGCAGTTGAAGCCTTTATTGGCGCCATTACCAAGAATTTTGAAAAACCGGGATTTTTACCAAAAACTCTCGATGATAAAATTGACGAAACGATTGACGAAGATAAAAATAAACCAGTGGTTGATGACAAAAAAGATCGCGAACAGCAAGATCAAATTATTAACGAAACCCATAACAAAATCGAAAAGGAAACTGGCTACGATAAAAAAAATATCGACAAGCTGGGTCGCCTGATCGACGTTATTGATAAAACTAAAAACTAAATTTTAAAAATATGTTCAGACTTACAGGAAAAAACGCGTTGGTAACAGGTGCAACTGGTGGCATTGGAGCCGCAATTTCTAAAGCTTTAGCGGCGCAAGGTGCAAAATTAGTTTTGTCATCAACAAAAGAAGATAAGCTTAAAGAATTAGCTGCTGAAATTGGTGGCGATGTAAAATATTTAACCTGCAATTTATCAAACTTCGTGGAAGTTGAAGCTTTATTCGACAAGGCCGAAGAGCTTGCGGGCGGACAAATCGATATTTTAGTTTGTAATGCTGGAATCACTAAAGACGGGCTGGTGCTTCGCATGAAAGATGAAGATTTTAGTCAAGTTTTGGATGTGAATTTGAAATCAACTTTCATCTTAAATCGTAACGCGATTAAAAAAATGATGCGCAGAAAATATGGTCGCATCATCAATATCGCTTCAGTTGTGGGTGTTACTGGCAATCCAGGGCAATGTAATTATGTTGCTTCCAAAGCGGGTATGATTGGCATGACAAAATCTTTAGCGCAAGAAGTTGCAACTCGTGGAATTACTCTAAACTGCGTGGCTCCGGGATTTATTTCTAGTCCAATGACCGATTCTTTAAGTGATCAACAAAGAGAAGCGATTTTGACAAAAATTCCAGCCGGAAAAATGGGCGACTCTTCGGATATTGCAAAAGGAGTTGCTTTCTTAGCAAGCGAAGATGCTTCTTACATTACGGGCCACACTCTGCATATTAACGGCGGAATGTTCATGAATTAACTGCAGTTCTTTTTTCTTGCGCTGGTTTCAATTCTGTTCAAGTCAGCGCACGAAGAAGGCAAAATAAATTACTCAAAATGCCAACAACTCACAAAACAAAAGTAGCAATCATCGGTTCCGGTCCAGCCGGTTACACCGCCGCAATTTACGCCGCGCGCGCCAATCTTGAACCGATCATCATCAATGGAAATACTCCCGGAGGGCAATTAACCATCACCACGGAAGTGGAAAATTATCCCGGATTTGCTGATGCAATTCAAGGTCCGTGGCTGGTTGAACAGATGGAGAAACAGGCAATTCACGTTGGTACAAAAATCTTTCACGATCACATCAAGCAAGTCGATTTTTCTTCTCGTCCTTTCAAATTATTTGGTGAATCGGAAGATGTTTACGAAGCCGATGCTGTTGTGATTGCAACTGGCGCACAAGCAAAATGGTTGGGATTAGAATCAGAAAAAAAATTCCAAGGATTTGGGGTTTCAGGATGCGCAACTTGTGACGGATTTTTCTTTAAGAACAAAGATGTTATCGTAGTTGGTGGCGGAAATAGCGCGGTTGAAGAGGCTTTATATTTAACCAATCATGCCAAAAAAGTTTATGTAGTTCATCGTCGCGACAAATTTAAGTCAGAAAAAATTCTGCAAGATCGTTTGTTTAAAAATCCAAAAATTGAAGTGATTTGGAATCATGCTTTGGATGAAGTTTTGGGAAGCGAAACCCCAAAAACCGTAACGGGCGCGCGCCTTAAAAATACTGTTACGGGCGAGATTCGTGAAATGCCAATTGATGGAATTTTTATTGCGATTGGACATAAACCAAATTCTGATTTATTTAAAAATACTGGCGTCGAAATTGATGCTGAAGGTTATATTTTAACCAAGCCAAATTCAACAGCCACAAGTGTTTCTGGCATTTATGCTGCTGGCGATATTCAAGATAAAATTTACCGTCAGGCTGTAACGGCTGCCGGAACTGGTTGTATGGCAGCTTTGGAAATCGAAAAATTTTTAGCCCACTAATATATGAACGCACTCTCTTTAGAAATTGAAAAAAACGGCGTCGCGAATTTGATTTTCAATTTGCCTAATGAAAAAGTTAATAAGCTTTCAGCGCCAGTATTAGAAGAGCTCGAGAAGGCAATTAATGTAATTGACGGCAATAAAGCAATTCGCGTTTTGTTGATCACTTCTGAAAAAAAAGACATTTTCATCGCTGGTGCTGACATCAATGAAATCAAAGCGATTTCTAGCGCGGAAGATGCTTTAGAAAAAGTTTCTCGCGGTCAAAATATCTTAACAAAAATTTCAAAATTAAAAATTCCAACCATTGCCATAATTGACGGAGCTTGTCTTGGCGGCGGTTTGGAATTGGCATTGGCTTGCAAATATCGTGTTGGAGTTGTGAATCATAAAACGGTTTTAGGTTTGCCAGAAGTAAGTTTGGGAATCATTCCTGGATTTGGCGGAACGCAGCGTTTACCAAAATTAGTTGGCCTGCAACAAAGTTTAAAAATTATTCTTTCTGGCAAAGCAATTGACGTTAGAAAAGCCTTTCAAATTGGGCTTTTAGATCAAATCGTTCGCGAAGAATTTTTAGAAGAAAAGTTAAGCGAATTTATTACAGAAATTTTACAAGAAGGTGAAAAAAATAAATTTTTAGCACTGCGTTACAAAGCTGCCAAAAAACGTCGTATTTTTGAAAATTTTTTGCTGGGGAAAATTTTTGTTTTCTATTTGGCTAAAAAAGATTTATTCGAAAAAACCAAAGGCCAATATCTGGCACCATTTTATGCTTTGGAAGTTATCAGAAGAACTTACGGATCTCAAAAAGAAGAGTGCGGTTTAAAAATTGAACTCGAGGCTTTTTGCGAATTAGCTGTTGGCGAAGTTTCAAAAAATCTGATCGAAATTTTCTTTACCTCAGAAGCTTTAAAAAAAGATTCGGGAGTTGAAAGTGACATCAAAGTTAAAGAAATTAAAAATGCCGCATTAATTGGCGCTGGCGTGATGGGCGGCGGAATTGCTTGGCTTTTCAGCAATTACGACATCAATATTCGTGTTAAAGATATTGCGCAAAATGCCATAGCTCTTGGTTACAATCAGGTTATCAAAATTTATAAACAGCTTAAACAAATCAAAAAATATACTGAAGCTCAAGCTGCGTCGAAGATTGATAAAATTTCCTCTGGTCTTGATTACGCTGGTTTTGACGCTGCTGATTTTGTAATTGAAGCGGTTGTTGAAAATATGGCAGTGAAGAAAAAAATTCTCGCCGAAGCTGAAACTAAAGTTGGAAAAGACGTCGTAATTGCCTCAAACACATCATCTTTGTCAATTTCTGAAATGGCAAAATCCCTACAAAATCCTGAGCGTTTTGCTGGAATGCATTTCTTTAATCCGGTAAATCGTATGCCTTTGGTGGAAGTTATTCGCGGTGAAAAAACTTCTGACGAAACTATTGGCACGATCGTCAAGCTTTCAAAAAAACTCGGTAAAACTCCAATCGTCGTAAAAGATTCCGCCGGATTTTTGGTGAATAGAATTTTATTACCTTACATGAACGAAGCCGCATATTTGCTTCAAGAGGGCGCAGAGATTCAGCGCATCGATCATTTGATTGAAACTTTTGGAATGCCAATGGGTCCTTTTGTTTTGGCGGATGTGGTTGGGATTGACGTTGGTGTCAAGGTTGCGCATTCGCTGCACGAAGCTTTCGGCGAAAGGATGCGAGTTGCTGATATTTTGGATGAGCTTTATGAAAATCATAAAGAATTGCTCGGCAAAAAAGTTGGCCAAGGCTTTTATTTGCACAGTTCAAAAGAGAAATCTCACGCGCAAGTAAATCCAAAAGTTGTCGAAATTCTGCATAAATTAAGAAAAGCTAAATCGATTTCGCGCGTTAATCTAACCGATGCTGAAATTGTGGATCGTTGCGTTTTAATGATGATCAACGAAGCCGCCAAATGTTTGGAAGAAGGTGTTGTTAAAAACGCCAGCTATCTTGATATGGCAATGATTATGGGCGCTGGATTTCCAGCTTTTCGTGGCGGAATATTGCGTTGCGCCGATTCTTACGGTTTACAAAAAGTTGTCGATCAATTGCGTGAACTTAACGGCAAGCATGGTTCGCGTTTTGCTGTGAGCAAACTATTGATCGAAATGGTCGAAAAAAATCAGAAATTTTATTCCTAGATGAAAATTCTTGGAGTTGATCCGGGGCTTACCAAAACTGGTCTTGGAATTATTGAGGTTAAAAATAATTCCCTCCATTTTATTGCTTCCACCACAATCCACACCAAGCCTTCAGAGCCTTTGTCGGAGCGCCTGCAGATCTTTCATAAATCTCTTACCGAATTTATTCAAATTCATCAGCCCGACGAGGCAGCAATTGAGGAAACTTTTATAAATACCAATCCTACATCGTCGTTAAAACTTGGTCACGCAAGAGGTGCGTTGATTCTAAGTTTGGGGTTATGCGGATTAAAAGTGTCAGAATATTCAGCGACAGCAGTAAAGAAAACCATTGTCGGAGTAGGGCGCGCAGAAAAACAACAAGTACAAATGATGATAAAAATTTTATTGCCAAAAGCGGGTTTTCAAAGTGAAGACGAAGCTGATGCTTTAGCTGTTGCGATCTGTCACAATAATCACCGCCGCTTTTTTTAGTAACGCATCAACTAAGTCCATAATTCAATTTCTTGGCTGCTTTGTTTTGACGCTTTTTTCTTTGAACAAAGCTCCTTCGCCAACGCCACAATTTTATCAAAATGGTGATCTGCGAAGTTACGATTAATTCTCTAATAGCGTATGATGATAATACCATCGCTACCTGCGGTGCCGTTTTGACTACCACCGTAGTTACCGCTATTACCGCCTCCGCCACCAGATCCAGTATTTGCCACAGCAGCAGTCGCGGGTATATCTGATGGCGCATTTCTAGAACCGCCATTACCGCCAATGCCGCTTCCGCCAAGTCCGCCAGTAGAAGTATGGCATCCGCCACCACCGCCTCCAGCATAATAAGGCGTAGGAGTGATACCGCTAATTGAATTAGATGCTCCTGCGCCTCCGTTACCACCAACGGTGGAACCAACAGATCCGGCAGAACTTGCTCCACCACCACCGCCAGAACATGGTGTACTTGTACTACCGCCACCACCAGCAAAACCTTGTCCCGAAGTTCCAGCGCCAGCAGCTCTATAATCTCCCCAATAACTTCCACCGCCGCCAGAACCACCATTACGACCACTAGCAAGAGCATCAGTTCCGGCGCTACCAGCTCCACCACCACCACCACCAACTGTGGTAATGATTGACGTTGCACCCAATTTTATCGATGATCCTTGACCGTCAGATCCTTGAGCGGTAGGCTGATTAGTAGAGCCAATTGCACCAGCGCCACCAGCGCCAACATCTATTGTGTATGATCCAGAAGCTAAATCTAAAGCTGAGTTGTAAACATAGCCACCAGCTCCACCACCAGCGCCCCTCCAACCGCCACCGCCACCGCCACCAACAACAAGAACTTTTGCTCCAGTAATTGCGTTAGTGCAAGTGAGGGTTCCAGAAGAAGTAAATTTATGGATTTTTTCGCCGCCTATTGTTGTTTCAGTTCCACCAGAACAAGTAGGTTTCAAGACGCAAGTACTACCAGAGAGGATGTATCCGACAGCGCATTGGCAACTAGATGCTGGCGTCAATACGCCTCCCGAACAATCATAAGAAATTGTGCCACCATCAAAGTTTGTGGCGTCGCAATTTAAAGATCCTGCGCCGCTATTTACCGGAGTTGTGCTAGTTACGCCAGTGACTAAAACGGGACAAGTCACTGAGCCACCGCCACCACTGCCGCCAGAAGAAGTATCACATCCAGAAGTGGTTGCAACTCCAGTTGTGCAGTCGGATGTATTGCGATCGATTTTTATATACCATTTTTGGGCAAGATAATCTTCAATTGCACTAATTTCAGATGCTTCAATGGCTCTGGTAAAAATTATAACTTCGCCAATTTGACCAGTATATCCTTTGCCAAGCGCAAGAGTTGTGATGCCAGTTAAGTTGCTTTTATTGGCCTCGTCTTTTGCAGCAAGCATTCCGTTAATATAAATCTTTTTCCCTTTTGTTGAGCTGTGAGTAAAAGTAATTATTTTTGGAAAGCCGCTAGAATTTCCGTAGTTGCTAACGTTGGAATTGTAAGAACTGATGCCGCCTTGGCTGTGAATTATTTGGCCATCAGTATTGTAACCAAGTAATAGATCTTGATTTGCAGTTGTGACGCTTGGACTTGAAATGGAATTATGAATTAAAAAATAGTTGTCACTTGAATTGCTTTCCCTGTTTTCAAGAATCGTGATTGTATAGTCGGTGTTGTTCAAAAATTTGGCATCAAAGGTGAAATAACCACCCGAAGAAGTGAATTTTACGGCGTGAATTTTGTTGATACTATTTGAGTAAGTTGGGCCGCCATTTACAGCTTGTAAGGCTATTTTATTAGCAGCATTTCTTTGTTCATACCAATTTGTTAATGCAGATTGGTCTTTGCTTTCAATATCATTAAAGCTGTTTTCCATACTAGTTTCAAGCCAGAGAGAATTGTCTCTGATGGTGCTTATGGGAGAAGAGCGAGTCAAAGACTGGGCGGTGGTTATGCGAAATTTTGATACAAAACCATTTAGGGAAGCTATTCCAGCTATTAAAATGCCAATTATGACAATCACCATAGCGATCTCGATAATAGAAAAAGCTTTCTTACTTCTGTGTATTAAAAACATCTTTAATAAAATTAACTTTGAAGGGTTGCAGAGTGTCTCTGCAAAAAGGTGGATCTATCTGTTGGAAATTTTTAGCAGCGGTTGTAAAAATTCAAGCTGTGGAAAATTTTAGTCTTATTTTGGGATTTTTTTGCTTGGTCATTTTCGACAATTTTTTATATTTCTGTAATTGTCACAAAAGCCGAATTGCTGGCTTTGTACCGATGTTAATCATGGTTGAAATTACCACTTTAAAACAATCGATCCCCAAGCCAAACCGCCCCCTAGGGCTTCAAGAACAAGAATGTCACCTTTTTTGATGCGACCTTGTGAATTGGCGAAATCAAGAGCAAGAGGAATTGAAGCGGCAGAAGTGTTGGCGTGATCTTGAACTGTAACGACCACTTTTTCTTTGGGAAGTCCAAGGCGAGTGGCAACTGCGCATAAAATTCTGTCATTTGCTTGGTGGGGAACTAATAAATCAATATCTTCAACAGTTAGATTGGCGGCGGCGAGAGCGGCAAAAACCGATTTTGACATTTTCTCAACCGCATTTTTAAAAACTTCTTTTCCCGACATTTCAATAAAGCCAGATTTTTGTGTTGAAGCAGTGCCGCCACTGGTTTTAAGAATACTATTTAGCGAGCCGTCAGAATATAAATTTGACGAAATTATACCGCAGTTTTTTTCGCTATTTGCTTGTAAAATTACTGCGCCGGCGCCATCGCCGAAAAGTACGCAAGTGTTGCGATCTGTCCAATCGACGATGCGAGATAAAGTGTCAGCGCCGATTACCAAAGCATTTTTAACTTGGCCAGATTTGATAAAATTATTGGCAGTTGCCAGAGCGTAAACAAAACCGCAGCACACAGCTTGAATGTCGAAAGCGAAAGCAGCGTTAGCACCAATTTTGGCTTGAACAGTTGTGGCGGTTGCTGGAAATGTCAGGTCGGGAGTTGTGGTTGCCAAGATAATCATGTCGATTTCTGCGGCTGTAATATTAGAATTTGCGATTGCTCTTAAAGCGGCTTGAGTAGCGATATCAGAAGTTAATTCTCCTTCGGCAGCAATGTGTCTTTTCTTGATTCCTGTACGTTCAACAATCCAAGCATCAGTAGTTTCAACGGTTTTTTCCAAGTCAAAATTAGTGAGAAATTTTTCTGGCAGGTAAGAACCCGTAGAAATGATTTTGCTGTTAATTTCCATGGCTAGAGAGTTTTTCTTCGGCGTCACTATTAGAATTTATTGATGACGCTCTTAATTCTTCAGTGATGCGTTCGTTAATTTTATTTTCAACTAGAGAGATGGCAACGCGAATAGCGTTGGAAAATCCTAGCGCATCAGTTCCGCCGTGGCTTTTTACTACAACCCCATTCAAGCCAACTAGCATTGCGCCGTTATGTAAGCGCGGATCCATGGTTTTTGTGGCGTTACGAATTGAGGTTCCGGCAAGAAGATAGCCGATTTTTGAAATTAAAGAACTTTTAAAACCTTCTTTCACTAAAGAAGAGAGTAATTTTGCTGTGCCCTCAATGGCTTTCAAAGTGATATTGCCAGTAAAGCCATCGGTTACAACTACATCAACTGTGCCTTTTAAAATATCGTCGCCTTCAACATAGCCGTAAAAAGAATTTTTAAGATCGCTATCTTTTAGTAAAATTGCGGCATTTTTTACAGAATCCGAACCTTTTAAATCTTCGGATCCAACATTTAAAATTCCGATAGTCGGTTCTTCAACTTTTAAAACAACTCGCGCAAAAGCGTGACCCATAACGGCAAATTGGAAAAGTACATCGGGGCCACATTCAACATTGGCTCCCATATCCAATAAAACAGTAGCGGTTTTTTTTTGGTTGGGAATTGCAGTAACAATTGCGGGACGATCGATCGAAGGCAGGGTGCGCAAAACAATTTTAGAAATTGCCATTAAAGCACCAGTATTGCCAGCTGAAACTGCAATATCAGCTTCGCCATCTTTTACAGCATTAATTGCCAAACGCATACTTGATTTTGTGCCTTTGCGTAAAGCAGTTGAAGGCTTTTCATCAGATGAAATAAATTCTTCGGTGTGAATTAAAGTGTGTCTAGCTTTAAGATCGGGGCAGTGCTCTAGAATGGGAGTGATTTTCGTGGAGTCGCCAAAAAGCAAAAAGTGGATTTCCGAATTTGCCTTGGCAATAATTTGAGCTCCATCAATGACCGAGTGGGGAGCTCTATCTCCCCCCATACAATCTAGTGCTACAGTATGTTTTTTAGACACTAGTAAGGACTAAATTATTTGGTTACTCTTCTTGAGCAGCTTTTTTCTTTTTCTTTTTTACGATTTCTCTTCCGTCGTAAAACCCATCTAAAGAAATGTGATGAGGAAGTTTGAATTCGCCAGTAGTTTTATCAGTAAGAACATTGGCAACTGTTAAAGCGTAAGAACCATTGCTGCCTCTTCTCATGTTGCGTCTTGATTTTGATTTCTTTCTCTTAGGAACTGCCATAGGATTGACTTAGGTTGGAGTTAATTAGTTTTATTTTGATTTGGGTTTTAGGAATTTAGATACGTAGTGTGTTTGAGATCTTGAGTAAACTTGCTATCAAGTTATCTTCGAAAAGTGGCCTTGAATATAGAAAGCCGTTTCGTAAAATCAAAGAAAAATTTTTACTTAATCTCTAGCGATTTTTCCAACTTTTTCTTCATGAAAAATTTTCTCTGCAATGTTTTTTTAATTCTGGTTTTATCCTCTTGTATCAAGAACTCCGAACGTCACGGATATGTTTTTGAACTAGCGGATCATCAACTTGTGCAAGAAGGAATTACCAGTAAAGAGCGCGTTTTAAAAATTATGGGATCGCCAACTGTAATTTCAAATTTAGATTCTGACGAGACTTGGATCTACTATTCAGAAGATCTTGAACGCATTTTATTTTTCCTTCCAGATATTAAAGAAAGAACCATTCTTACTTTAAAATTTGATAAATCTGAAACGGTCAGATCAATCGAGAAATTCGATTTATCCAACGAAGATAAAAATCTACAATTTACCTCAAAATATACCGAAGTTAGCAGTAATAAAATCGGGTTCTTTAAATCTATCTTTAGCAATGTCGGACAAGTCAAAGCGGCTCAATAAAATTTTTCTGCTATTGTTTTTGATGCAGATTAATTCCTGTTCGTTTTTAACAAAAATGCCAGATACTAATACTGAAATTATTTGCCCTAACGGCAAAGCAATTTTGGTTAAATATGTTCATTCTAAAGATATGAGAGCTGCAATTAACGCTTCTTATCTTAATAAAAAAAGACTCAGAACTTCAGAAAATTATACGCCAATTCGTTTGCCAGATGGCAGATCATTCGTACTAAAAAATTTACCGCCAGAAATCGCATCAAGTTGTGATCTGCGCGAGAGTAAGGTGGGTGAGGCGGAAGCTGGCTATATTCATCACTTCTAAATTTAAATCAATCTCCAAGCTGTCTCGTCGCTCAACAATTTACGCAACATCTTGTTATTGATTCCGTGTCCAGTCTTCGTGCCTTTAAATTGGCCAGAAATATAATATCCTGCCAAGTAAATATCGCCGATAAAATCTAAAGTTTTATGTCTGACAAATTCATCTTTGTAGCGCAATCCTTCTTCATTCACAATTCCATCTTCGCCAACCAAAATAGCGTTTTTAAGAGAACCGCCTTTGGCTAAACCCATTTTGTGTAATTGTTCAATTTCGTGTTTAAAGCCAAAAGTTCTGGCACGACAAAGGTCGTTTTTGAAAGAAGCAAAAGTTGTTTTGTAATCAAAGCTTTGTTTCTGGATTTGTTTATGATTGAAGTCGATGTGCAGATTAATTGAAAATTCTTCAGCTGGACTAACTTCAATTATCTTGCCGTCGGCTTCTTCAACGGTGATGGTTTTTAAAACCTCAATAATGTGTCGTGCTTTATCTTGAACGGTAACGCCAGCGCATTCAAGCAAGAACACGAAAGGTTCAGAGCTGCCATCCATAATTGGAACTTCCGGACTGTCAATATCGATAAAAATATTATCAATTCCACAACCCCAAAGTGCTGCAACTAAATGTTCGATAGTAGAAACTTTAGCGCCGAATTCATTGGCGATCGTAGTTCCTAAATTTGTGGTAACGACATTGCTATAAATAGCTTTGATGCTGTTCTTAGCTGTTTCAAGATCGGTTCTTCTAAAAACAATTCCAGTATCGCAAGGAGCTGGAAATAATGTGATCGTAGTATCGGTGCCAGAATGCAACCCAATGCCGTTGCAACTAACTTTGCTGTTAATTGTTTTTTGTGAGGAAATGAACATTTGTAATAAAATTTATTGAAATGAGATGTCCATCATATCAGCACGACAGCCCTAGATTTCAAAGGGATTTTTGTTACAAAAAATTACTGATTTTTTCTTTATTCCAAGGAAATTTTGCGGTGGTTTTTTTATTCACCAAAACGGTTTTGCAAATCAAATCATAAGCGGTGGTTTTTCTTTTAGTGAAGCTGTGAATTTGCGTCCAAAGTAGGAACAAAATTCCGAAAAATACATTGAATGTTGATGCGGTAACCGCTTGGAAGAAAGTGATATCATGACTTACTTGATAAGAGATCAAATACATGATAAAAAGAAATGGCAAAACTGATAAAAAATAATGCGAAAGCGCAAGTCCAAAACTAATGCGTGAACCGTTTTCTTTTTCAATAGCAATACTGGCTACACGTTTGCCAATTGTGGCTTGCCAAGATGATGAATTTAATAATGCGTGATAAAGTGCGCCGATAAAAATTACGGCGGTATAAAAAATCAAAGCCACAAGAAAGAAACGATGATGTAGAACAAAATCAATGTGATCGGGATTATTTTTTACAAAATCAGTGCCAAATTTATCTTTGAATTCGAGTAAAAATCTTTGCAATTCTTGATTAACAAAAAGAATTCCTAGGGCTTGGGCTGTAACGACGCGGATGAATAAAACAATCGTCACATCAAGCATAGCAGCGACGCTTCGTCTAAAAGATCCAGCGTAAATTCCTTTATTTTCGTCGGACTTTAGATTTATAAATCTTTCAATGTTCATAGCCGGTTTTTTTGATTATTATCTTGCGATTTTTTTCGTTGAATAGCGTGACATTAAATTTTTTATTCGACGATTCTTTAAACGCGCCGATACATGTCAAATCAAGCTTCAAAGATTTTGATAAGTCTGAAATTTTTTTTCTATCTTTTGGATTTACCGCGAAAATTAATTCATAATCATCGCCGCCAGAAATTAGATCACCAATTTTTATTTGAGAATTTTTTTGCAAGAATTTTTGTGCTGCCGTTGAAATTGGAAGGTGATTTAAATGAATTTCAGCAGCGAGTTTTGAAGCTGTGCAAATATGATTTAAATCAGCAATTAAGCCATCAGAAACGTCGATCGCACAGCGTGATAATTTTTTTTCTAATAGTTTTTTACCCAAATTAATTCGTGGAGTTGGAAAAAAATGACGTTCCTGCAATTCGGTTGCGCTGAGTTTTTTAAAGCATCGACCCAAAAAAGCATCGCCAATTGCTCCTGAAACAAAAATCAAATCATCTTTTTTTGCCTGATTGCGTGATAAAATTTTTCCTTTTTTGGCAATTCCAAAAATAGTTACCGAGAAAAAAAGTTTTTCCGATTTAACCGTGTCGCCACCAATCAAACAAAGCCCGAATTCATCTTGAACTGATTTTAGTCCGCGAGAAAATTCGCGCAGAAATTTTTCGTCAGTATAATCATTTTTAGAAAATCCTAACATGTAATGAAGGGGCTTTGCGCCAGAAGAAGCAAGGTCGGAAAGGTTGGTGCGTAAAAGTTTGGAAGCAATTTTAAATCCGCCATCAATGCGTAAAAAATGCACATCTTCAACAAAAAGATCTTTGCTGATTACCAATTCTTCATCTTTTTTTAAATTAATTTTAGCAACATCATCAGCCAGATTTTGTGCGGCTTTGCAGGATTTTGTCAGTGGTTTAAAATATTTTTCAATCAAATGAAATTCTTTCATAAAGAAAATTTTATGATTGTTTCGTCGGCAATAAAACGATTAATTAAAGCGCCAATATCGATTTCTTTTTTACTTTTTTTGCAAAGTGATTCGTAGATTTTATAAAGCGGTTTTTTTTGTAAAATTAGCGATAAAAACAAAAATTCTTCAGCATTTAACAATAAAATTTTACTGCTGTGAATTGCTGCAAATTCTGGCTTGGCGAAATTTTTAATTTTCTTTTCTTTTTTCCAAATCGTAAAAATTGCAAATTTTGAAGTAAGTAAAATGCAAGACGGATTTAGAGTAAAAGTAATTTTAGAAAAATTTTCAGCTTTGATTTTTTTAAATTTATTTAGATCGAATTTGTTTTGAGGCCTTGGGGCAAAATAAGATTGATGATAAAAAAGTTCTAGCTGCGCCAAATCCTTTAAATATTTGGGCTCGTAAGATTTTATAAATTGCGGAAATTCGGTGCCAAATTCATTTAGGTCGCCACTTTTTGAAGGAAATTTTTGACAGAATTTTTGCGTTAACCTATCAAATTCTTTTTCACCTAAAATTTTTTTAGTTACAATAAAAGTTGAAGATAAAATTGATTCAAAATTTCCCAAAATATTATTGCGGTAAATATTTAAGCGCTCTAGAGCCTCAATGTTGGAATAAATTATTTCGCTTAAGATTTTTTTGTCAGATTTTTGATAAATATGTTTGGCAAAATCTTGTTGAAGTTTCGCTAAATTAGTCATTTTTTAAAATCTCCCGCGCTTTTTTTGCTTCATCCAAAAGTACATTAAATTCAGGAAAATCTTGATCCCACTCAATTAAAGATGGAACTGGTCCAAAGCGTTTAATGGCTAATTTGTAGATTTCCCAGACTTCGTCGCACACTAAATTATTGTGAGTATCGATCAAAATTTCTTGATGATTTTTGCCGTCAAAAATTTGCGATTTCGAATGTCCGGCTAAATGAATTTCTTTGACAATTTTTTTATTTAATTTTTTTAGATAGCTCACCGGATCAAATTGGGAGCAGTTTTGCGAGCTTACAAAAATGTTATTTACGTCAAGTAATAATCCGCAGCCGGTTTCTTTTGTCAGAGCATTAATAAATTCTGCTTCGTCCATTTCTTGATTTTTAAAGGCTAAATAAGCGGAAGGATTTTCGACTAAAATTTCGCGTTTTAAAAAATCTTGCATTTGCAAAATATTGCGAGAGATAGCCTTTAAAGTGCCTTTGGTGTAGGGTAGAGGCAATAAATCGTTTAAGTGATTGCCGTCAATTCTGCCCCAAGAAATATGATCTGAAATTAAAAATGGTTCAACTTTTTCAACCAGATTTTTTAATTTCTTTAAGTGTATTAGATCAAGCTTTTGCGCTGATCCAAGAGAGTTTCCAACCGAATGTAAGCTGATAGGGAAATTTTTGCGAATAGTAAGTAAATCCTTTTGTAGCGTGCTTTGATCGGCATAATAGTTTTCGCTGTGAACTTCAAACCAACCGATTTTTTGTGAAATTTTTTTGGGATTTGTAAGGATGTAGGAGATGTGAGGGGATCGAAGCCCGACCCCAACTAAATTTGCTGGAGTCGGAACTTTTCTAAAACTCATAACTAAAAATTAGTTTTTCTTTTCTTCAGTTTTAGCTTCAGTTTTAGCGGCATCAGCTTTTACAACTTCAGCTTTTTTGTGTTTTTTGTGACCTTTTTTAGTAGTTTCTGCTTTTTTAACTTCTTTAGCTTCTTCTTTTTTTACAGCTGCACATTTGTGAGCTTCTTTGTTTTTTGAAGAACATTTGTGAGCTTCGTCTTTTTTAGTAGCGGCCGCACAACCATTTTTAGCGCCACAAGTGTTAGATTCTTTTTTAAGACCCAAGTGTGAGCAAGAAGCAACAAGGCTTAGGGTAGCAATACCAGCAGCAACTGACTGCAAGAATTTTTTGTTCATAGTTTTACCTAGATTAAGATTTTTTTATAAGGAAAAGATAGGTTTGTGGCGGTGTTGATGGTGGCGCAAACTATTTGGCAATTTTGACTTGTCAATTGTCTGGTATGAATTTTAATCTTCTTTGAACCTATCTGTCTTAAAAACCAAACAAAATTAATCTTCAAAATGATCAAGCAGCAATTTCTAAACGATATCAAATCTGAGTTGGAAGATCTAAAATCAAGCGGTCTCTACAAAAGTGAATATGAAATTATCACTTCGCAATCATCGGAAATTGAAATCACTCACAAAAATTCAAAAAAGAAAGTTTTGAATTTTTGTGCTAATAATTATTTAGGTTTGGCTAATAGCAAAAATCTGGTGGAAGTGGCAAAAAAATCGCTTGATGAATATGGGCTTGGAACTGCGTCAGTTCGCTTTATTTGTGGTACTTTTGATTTACATAAACAGTTCGAAAAAAAACTCGCAGAATTTTTAGGATTTGAAGATGTTATAACTTTTTCTTCTTGTTTTGCCGCTAATGGTGGCGTGTTTGCAGCGCTTTTTGATGAACAAGATGCGATTATTTCTGCTGATTTAAATCATGCCAGTTTGATTGACGGAATCAGACTTTCCAAAGCCGCGCGCTATTTTTACAAATTTGACGACATGTCAGATTTAGAAAAAAAATTACAAGATGCTCAACAAAACAGAAATCGTGTTATAGTCACCGACGGTGTATTTTCAATGGATGGCGACATTGCTGATTTGAAAACAATCTGCGATTTAGCAGAAAAATATGATGCTTTGGTTTTGGTTGACGATTCTCATGCTACAGGATTTATCGGCGAAAATGGTCGCGGAACTTTGGAACTTTGCGGTGTTGAAGGTCGGGTTGATATTCTAACTTCAACTCTTGGAAAAGCCTTGGGCGGAGCGGGTGGGGGCTTCGTCGCTTCCAAAAAAGAAGTGATCGATAAATTGCGCAACAAAGCGCGTCCTTATCTTTTTTCGAATAATATTTTACCAGCGGTTGCGGCGGCAGGAATTGAAATTTTGGATATGATTTTGAAGTCAAAAACTTTGATCAAAAAAGTTGCCGAAAATACCGCTTATTTCAGAGCAAAAATGGTTGAAGCTGGATTTGATGTGCGCGACAAAAACGGAGTTCATCCCGTTGTGCCTGTAATGTTGCGCGATGCTTTATTGGCCAGTAAATTTGCCAAAATGATGGTGGAAGAAGAATCGATTTATGTCATTGCATTTTCGTTTCCAGTTGTGCCAAAAAATGAAGCGCGCATTCGTGTACAAATTTCGGCGGCGCATGAAAGAGACCATCTAGATTCTGCTATTGCGGCATTCATAAAGGTTGGAAAAAAACTCGGTGTAATTTCTTAAATAATATCTCATGAAAAAGCTTAGTTTGGCATTATTGTTAATTTCTCTTTTAGCTTCTTGTGTCACTCGTGAAGAGAAAATGCAAAAAAATTTTAACTCTGCTTGGTTGGATTATTTTGAAAAAGAATTCAATCAAACCAGAACTGTTGACGTATTCGTTATTACCAATCGTAAAGCAAAAGATAACACTTTTACCTGCTCGGATGATCAGTTTGGAGCTGCTATTAGCGATGTTGTGCAATATGGTATTTGCCAAATTAATGTGCCAAAAAATCACACGATTGGAGAAATAGAACTGGCAAAAGATGTCCGTCAATCTTCGCAGAACTATTTTAAAATTCTTGGCGCTAAACCTTTGCCCGAAAGCGATTTAATTGATGCGATCAAAAAAACAAAACGCATTCCACTTGTTTTTGTTCATGGTTTTAATGTTCGTTATCAAGAAGCGGTTTTGCGTGCGGCACAGATTGCGTATGATTTAAAATATCAAGGTCCAGTCGTTCTTTTTACTTGGCCAGCAGGATCAGGAGACGCTTTTCTTGACGACAAGATGCTGAATAAAACTTATGCAGATAACGCAACTACTGCAAAAGCATCGGTTGAAGCCTTTAAAAATTTTCTTCTCGATCTGCAAAAAAATGACATAAAAATTAATTTGGCAGTTCACTCCATGGGACATCAAGTTGTGCTTCCGGCTTTAAAAAATTTGGCTCAAACCAATCCCAAAAAAACATTCATTAACAAATTAATTTTAAATGCACCCGACTTTCCAGTTGGTGAATTTAGATCTTTCGCAAAGAATCTCGCTAAGGTCAGCGATCATGTTACGCTTTATTGTTCGCAAAATGATAAAGCGATGATTGCTTCAAAAACTTTTAATAAAAATGAACGACTTGGAGCCTGCGCTATCATCAGCGATGATAATATTGACGTTATAAATGTTGGCTTGATTGATGATTCAGCTTTGGGCTTGGGTCATGGATATTATTCATCGCGCGCAATTTTAGGTGATGTGTTTCAAAACTTGCTTGGCCTTGGTCCAGACAAAAGATTATTCATAGTAAAATCAGAGCCAAATAGTCCGCAAAAATATTTATTGCGTAAATAATGACCGAAGAAAAACCTCAAGAAAAGCCAGACCCAAATCCTGATAAAGCGTTGATAATGGCTAAAGCAACCACAATTGCTCTTGGAATCGTTTTGCTAACTTTGGGTGTGATTTTTGTAATTCTAACCTTGATTAAATGATAAATTTTGAATTAGCGCCTTTCGCAGTTGATGAGTCGAAATCGCGTGGCAGGCTTTACTCCGAGAATTATGACGATTCAAAATATCGTTCAGTTTTTGGTCGCGATCGTGATCGCGTCATCAATTCTTCAGCTTTTCGTCGTTTGCAATATAAAACCCAAGTTTTTGTAAATCATGAGGGCGATCATTACCGCACAAGACTTACGCATAGTTTGGAAGTTGCACAAATTGCACGTTGGATTGCTGGCGCTCTTAAAGTTAACAAAGATTTAGCCGAAATCGTTTCGCTGGCTCACGACTTGGGTCACACCCCTTTTGGACATGCTGGCGAAGATGCATTAAATGAAAAAATGGCAGATTTTGGCGGCTTTTCTCACAATGCCCACACGCTAAAAATTATCACAAAATTAGAGACTCGTTTTATCGAATTTGAAGGCTTAAATTTATCGTGGGAAATGTTGGAAGGTGTTGTAAAACATAATGGCCCAATCTTAGAAAAAGAAGGGCTTCACGATTATATTCGTGATTACGATTTTAAGCATGATTTAGACATTAAACATTTTCCGTCAATCGAATCACAAATTTCGGCAATTTCCGATGATATTGCTTACAATAATCACGATATCGAAGACGGTTTGCGTGCTGAATTATTCAAGATCGAAGAGCTTTTTGAATTGCCTATAATCGGTAAAATTTATCAAGAAATTTTGGTGCAATATCCAGAAATTAAGCGAGAATTATTAGTCGGCGAGGCCAAAAAACGTCTGACTTTGGCGATGGTAATTAATGTGATTGATGTGACGCAAAAAAACCTCGCAGAAAATAAAATCGAAAGCGAAAAAGATGTGCGTTTATGTGGAAAATTTTTAGTGCATTTTTCTCCCGAAATGGAAGCGGCACACCAAGCTTTAAAAAAATTTCTGATGCAAAATATGTATCGTCATTCGACAGTGAATCGTATGACAGCAAGTGCGAAAAAAATTGTCAGCGGCTTGTTTGATTTTTACATCGAAACCCCAAGCTGTTTGCCCGATGAACGCGCCGCTGAAGCGTTAAAAATTACCGATAAAAAAACTTTAGCGATTTTTATTTCGGATTACATTGCCGGAATGACCGATCGTTATGCAATTAAAGAATTTGAGGAGTTGGTCTAATGAAAAATATTTTGCCTTATCGCGGTATCGCGCCAACAATTGATTCTTCTGCTTTCGTGGCATCAACTGCAATTCTTTCTGGCGATGTAAAAATCGGGAAAAATTCTGGAATTTGGTACGGTTGTGTTTTGCGTGGAGACGTTACAAAAATCGTCATTGGCGACAATACCAACATCCAAGATAATTGCGTGATGCACGGAACTCGTCCCAATCACGCTCAAAATAAAACTGGCGCACAAGGCGCTCCAGTAATCGTTGGAAGCAATGTTACAATTGGTCATGGCGCGATTATTCACGCTTGCATCATCGAAGATTATGCTTTTATCGGCATGGGTTCGCTGGTGATGGATTTGGCGCGAGTCGAAAAATTTGGTATGCTTGCAGCTGGTGCGGTGCTTACTCCGGGAAGAGTTGTAAAAACTGGACAAATTTGGGCGGGCAATCCAGCAAAATATTTTCGTGACATGACGGAAAGTGAAAAAAATTATATTCAAATTTCGGCTGATAACTACGCCGAGTTGGCTCGCGAATATAAAGAATCTGAGGCCAGTCAAAAATAGTGAGTAGTTTTTTTAACCAAAATCAAATTGAAAAAATAATTTCTTGCGCTTTTGAAGCTGGAGAAATCGCAGCGAATTTTTGGAAATCAGGAAAATTCGAAATCATGAAAAAATCTGATGGCTCTAGCGTAACTAGTGCTGACATCGCAGTAAGTAAATTCATCAATCAAAAATTAAGTAAAGAATTCCCTCAAATTTCTATCATTTGTGAAGAGGGAAACTTACGCGAAGTTGACGATATTTTTTGGTTAATTGATCCAATTGATGGCACTTCAAGCTTTATTGATAAAAGCCCTGAATTTGCTGTAAACATTGCTTTGGTAAAAGATCGTAAAGCAATTTTCGGTTTAATTTACGCTCCACTTTTTGAAGGTGGAAAAATGATTTTTTCAGATCACGAAAATAAAATTATTGTACAAAATAATTCGGGTGAAAAAAAAGTTTTGGCATTTAAAAAATCTGCGTCGAATATTTTGCGAATCGTTACCAGTCGAAGAACCAAAGATAGCGATGTTGCAAATTACATCGAACAAATTTATCAAAATTTTAGTGAAGAAATTCGTATTGAAAGACTTTCTTCCGCGATAAAATTTTTTAGAATTTTAGAAAATGACGCTGATCTTTATCTACATTTTCGCCAATCGATGGAATGGGATACGGCTTCTGGACAAGCTCTTGTGGAGCTGATGCAAGGCTCAGTAAAAACAATGTCTTTAGATCAAAATAAAATTTGGATTGGCGATAATTTGAGTTACAAAAAATCGAATTTTTTCAATCAACCTTTCGTAACATTCATCAAATAATATGGTTCAAAAATTTACGATAAATTGTGATTTTAACGGTAAAAAATTGCCGGTCACTCTTTACATTGGCAATCCTTCTCCTGGATCGCATCCACTTGCTTTTCAAAATCGCTGGCTGGGTAAAGAAAAGGGCGGTGCAGTTCCAAATGACATCATGGAATCTTTTACAAAATTGAAGACGATTTCTGATAATGGTCGCGTGTCTTTTGAGGAACTTTGTAAATATGTAATCGATGAATTGCAATCATCGCATGGCTTGGAAAAAGATTTTAATAAAGCTTCTGAACTTTCTAATCCAAAAAAACCAACTGATAAAAAAGAATAATATGACAAAAAATTTACACGTTGCGGTATTAATGGGTGGCTGGAATTCGGAACGTGAAGTTTCTTTAAGATCGGGCGAAGCCGCATACCAAGCACTTCTTAACCTTGGATATAAAGCAACAAAAATTGATTTAACTCGTGAAATTTTTCAGCAAATTCAGGAAGTAAAACCAGACGTAATTTTTAATGCTCTTCATGGACAATATGGCGAAGATGGTCGAATTCAGGGCTTTCTCGACATTTTAAATATTCCTTACACTCACAGCAAAATCACCGCTTCAGCGATTTGTATGGATAAAATTTTGACTCGTAAAATTTGCGAAACTTTAGGCATACACTCTCCGCGCTATGAAATTTTGAAAAAAGGCGAAGACGAAAAAAATAAAGAAAAACTTTTTAACATCGGAAAACCTTTTGTAATCAAGCCAATCAACGAAGGGTCGTCGGTTGGTGTCGAAGTTGTTTTACCTAATGCTCAATTCGATATTTCAAAATATGAATGGAAATATGGCGATGAAATTATTTTAGAAAAATATCTGGCGGGTCAGGAAATTCAAGTGGCGGTGATGGATAATAAAGCTTTGGGCGCAATTGAAGTTCGACCGAAAAAATTATTTTACGATTACGAATGTAAATATACCGCGGGAATGACCGACTACATTATGCCAGCAGAAATCAGTGCTGAAAAATATGCTGAGATTTTGGATTTAGCAGAAAAAAGTCATAAGGCCGTAGGATGTTCGGGAGTAAGTCGCGTTGACTTTATTTTAAATAATAAAGATGGCGGCGATAATAAATTCTATTTGCTGGAAGTGAATACTCATCCTGGATTTACGCCAACTTCGTTAGTTCCAAAAATTGCTAAACATGTAGGAATTTCTTTTGAAGAAATCGTTGAATATCTTGTAAAATCAGCATCTTGCGGCATTTCATAAGTCATGAAAATCAGAGAAAAATTTTCTAATTTTTTAGCTCAAAACCGGTTTTTACGCCGCATTAAAAACTTCATTAATCTTAAAGCTTTACCTTTTTTGATGAAGAGTTTCGCGGTTTTGCTGGTGCTGATTTTGGTGATTTTAATTTTGATAAAAATTTTCCGTCCAATTTATTTGGACAAGCTTTATCAACAAACTTCCTTCTATTTTTTTCATTATTTAAATTTAGATAATCAAAGTTTTTCGGAAGTAAAAATTACCGGTAATAAACGGGTCACAACTGAGGAAATAGAAGCAATCGTCAATAATGTTGCCAAAGATTTTAAACGGGAAGAATTGCACAAAAACATCGATGAAAGTTACGAACCTTTAATCAAAAAATTAGTCGTTGAAATTAAAAAAAATCTGCCTTGGGTGAATAAAATTGTTATCACCAGAAATATGCCAAACCTTATCAGCATTGCAATTACCGAGTATGAACCATTTGCAATTTGGCAAGATGATGAAAAAAAATATGTCACCGACAAAGACGGAAATATAGTTTTGGTGAATGATATTGCAGAATTTAAACATTTGGTGATCTTGTCGGGGAAGGGCGCGAATATTCACGCTAAATCACTGTTTAATATTTTTGCTATTGATCCAACTTTAAGCAGCAGAGTTTATTCTGCGACTTGGCTTGGCGGCAGAAGATGGGATATTCGTTTCGATAATGGACTGTTAATTAAACTGCCGGAAGATAATATTTCCGATGCTTGGCGCAGTTTAATAAAAATTTATACGATGCCGGGTTCGATTCTTGGACTTAAAATTATTGATTTGCGCGTTGAGGGGAAAATCTATCTCGAATATGCTGATTCGGTGATTAAAGAATTGAAGAGTTTGTAATTAAATTGATTAAATGAAAAACGTTAAAAAAGGAAAAATCGTTGCATGCCTTGATATGGGCACTTCCAAACTGGTTTGTATGATCGCGTCAATTAATAATAATGACGATATCAGAATTGTCGGTTACGGACATAAGGAATCAAAAGGCATTTCCGACAGCGCAATTTCTGATATGCATTTGGCACAAAAAGCAATCACCAACGCAGTTTCAGAAGCGGAAAGAATGGCGGGATTTAATATTGATCGTGTGGTAATTGGAATCTCGGGAAGTCAAGTTACATCTTCGCGCAAAGAAGTTAGCGTTAAAATTGCTTCCGACATTGTTAAAGCTTCTGACATCGCTAATTTGGCGCATAAAATTCGCAGCGAATTTAAGAAAAATAATCGCGAAATTATTCATCTGATTCCTCTGCAATACCGTATTGATGACTCAACTCCAGTAGTGAATCCGCGTTACATGACGGGCAGCAAACTTTACGCCAAATTTCATATCGTTTCCACTTCGCAAACTACAGTTAAAAATATCGAAAACTGTTTAAAAAGATGTCAGCTTTCTGCAAATAATTATGTGGTCGAACCTTACGCTTCCATGCTTTCTTGTCTTAACGAAGGTGAAGTAAATTTAGGAACTTTGTTGATTGATATTGGTGGCAGCTCAACTTCTTTTTGCATTACTTTGGATGGAAAATTATCTTACGTTGGAAATTCGCAAATCGGTGGAATGCATGTCACCAAAGACATCGCAACAATTTTAAATATCTCTTTTGACGCCGCTGAAAAAATCAAAAATCTTAATAGTTCGTTATTAATCAGCCCGATTGAAGAAAAAGAATTAATTAATTTGAAGGCTTCAATGTCGAGTGATGGGCCGAATATGATAAGAATTACTCGCGCCGAATTTCGCGATATCATGAAATCGCGCATCGAAGAAATTTTTGAGAATGTAAAGTTAACTTTAGAAAAAGCTGGCGTGCCACTTTATTTATTGAGCAATATTGTTTTGACTGGCGGCGTAACTTCAACGGTTGGCATCGACAAATTGGCTTCAGAAATTTTAGGAAAAAACGTCCGCATTGGCTATCCAAATAAATTCAGCATCATCGCTTCCGAGCTTCTAAACCCAGCTCATTGCTGCTCTCTTGGCATGTTGGTTTTTTTAAAAAACATGTATCTAAAAGAAAAAATCAAAAGCGGTTTTGAGAGTAAAAGTAGTTGGTTTAGAAAATTAATCGAAAAACTAGCCGCTTAAATTGGATAATTTCCAAGCAGCTTTTGTAATTGATCAATCACTTTTAAAGCTGAAGCAATTTTATTCTCTGGCGATTTTGCATCGCAAACAAAAAGCGCCTTTTGTCCTTGATGAATTTTGATTTGATTTTTGCTTGAAAAAATCATTTTTAATAAAGCATCGGGATTGGCGAATTTATTGTCTTTGAAGCTGATTAAAATTCCCTCAGAAGCAGCTTCCAATTTTTCGACACCAACTTTCTTGCACAGCCATTTCAACTTGGCGATTTCCATTAAATTTAAAACTTCCGCCGGAATTTTTCCAAAACGATCACTCATTTCGTTAATTAAATTCTCTTCATCTTCATCATTTTTAATATTGGCGATTTTTTTGTAGAAGCTCATGCGCAAGCTCAAATCTTGCATGTAATCTTCTGGAATCAGCAGCGAAATTCCCAGCTTAATTTGTACGGCAAAATCGCGATCAACAAATTCTTCGACTGTAGTTTTAACAATATTTTTTTGATTCTTCAGTTCTTCAATCGTCTCAAGCAACATCTGCTGATAAAGTTCAACCCCAGTTTCATTAATATGACCAGATTGTTCGTCGCCAAGTAAATTGCCGCTGCCGCGAATATCCATGTCGTGAGTTGCTACGGTAAAGCCAACGCCAAGCGAATCTAAATTCTGCATCACTTCCAATTTTTTACGCGATTCGTCCGAAACTTTTTTTCGATTATCGAGCATAAAATAGCAATAAGCGCGAACTTTACCGCGCCCCACCCGACCGCGCAGTTGATAAAGTTGCGACAATCCAAACATTTCCGATTTGTAAATAATCATCGTATTGGCATCAGAAATATCGATGCCAGATTCCACAATTGTGGTTGAAAGTAACATATCGATTTTGCCATCAACAAAATCGTTCATAATTTTATCAAGCTGACTTGGAGTCATTTGGCCGTGAGCGTGAGTGATTTTTAACTCAGGTAATAAAATTTTTAAACGCGGTTCCATCTCAGTAATATCGGTGATTCTCGGCACGACGAAAAAAACTCTTCCGCCACGATTATGTTCGCGCATCACGGCTTCGCGCACGATTACAGAATCGTAAGGCATTACAAAATTGCGCACCGCCAAACGATCAAGCGGTGGCGTTGAAATCAAACTCAAATCTTTTACTCCCGTCAGCGACATCTGCAAAGTGCGCGGAATTGGCGTGGCCGAAAGTGTTAGAACGTGAACTTCGTGACGCAATTCTTTCAAGCGTTCTTTTTGTGCAACGCCAAAATGTTGTTCTTCGTCAACAATCACCAATCCTAAATTTTTGAATTTGATAGTTTTTTGCAAAAGCGCGTGCGTGCCAATTACGATTTGCACTTGGCCTGATTCAAGTTCTTCGCGGACTTTCTTCGAGTCCGATAAATTTACCAAACGCGAAAGCTGTGCAACTTTGATATTAGTTCCTTCGAATCTTTTTGAAAAATTTTTGAAATGTTGACGAACTAAAAGTGTGGTTGGTGCAACAACTGCAACTTGTGTTCTTTGGTTTGAACCTGCAACCGAAGCAGCTGCGCGTAGTGCAACTTCGGTTTTGCCAAAGCCAACATCGCCGCAAATTAAACGATCCATCGGCGAGCCTTTGGCCAAATCTTCTTCAACTTCTTCGATGGCGCGCATTTGATCTTCGGTTTCAACGAAGCCGAAACGAGTTTTAAATTCGTCGTAAAAATGTTGATCGGGAACAAAGATTGGGGCTTTTTTCAAGTGGCGCGCCGCCGCAATTTTCAAGAGTTCTTCTGCGGCGACTTTAATTCTTTTTCGAACTTTTTCTTTACGATTTTTCCACGCCGCAACACCCAAACGATCAAGTTGAATCAGTGGATTATCGGCGCCGTAACGTGTGATTAAATTAATATCGTCGACGGGCACAAAAAGCGTATCATTGCCGCCGTATAAAATTTTAATCATGTCGGTTTTGATGCCGCCAGCAGCAATGGTGTGAATATTATCAAACTTACCAATGCCATGATCGCGATGCACCACAAGTTCACCGGAAGCGATGCTCAAACCTTCTTCGATCAATCTTTGTGACGCAGCTTTGCTGGTTTTTTTGCGGACAATTTTTTCACCAAAAATTGCTTGTTCGCCAATCATCATCATGTCGGAAGTGTAAAATCCGAAATGCAGCGGCAGCACGATTATCGGGCATTTTAGGTTGTAATCGGGCAGAATTTTGCCGATGCGCTCTTTGAAGCTTTCACTCAAACAAGCGATGACGAATTTTTTGTCAGCGGTAAATTCTTTAACTAAATTTAGCGGATCTTGTTGGTTGGTTTTTCCAGCCAGAGCAAAGTCGGGAACTGGCTTAATTTCTAAGTCGAGGACGCGTTGATTTTTTTCATTACTATCAAATTGATTAAACTGAATTGTGAGATTTTTCTCTAAATTTTTTCTGAAATTTTCAGCGCTAAAATAAAGTAAATCCGGTTCGATTGGATTATAAATTATACTATCTTTAATTTTTCGTTCAGCGACGCGAGCTTGATAATATTCATTCACCAGCTCTTCGCGATGTTGAGCTTGTTGAAAAATTTTCTCGTTAAAAAAAATCGTCGGATTTTGCAAATAATCAAAAAAACTAACCAATTCTTCTTCATAAAAAAATGGCAGCCAGTTTTCCATTCCGCTGTAAGAACGCATTTCGGAAATCGCGGCGTAAAGCTGATCGTCAATTGCCGCACCAAAAGCGGCGCGATATTTTTGGCGAAAATTCTCGACAGTTTTTTTGCTCATCAAAACTTCGGAAGCTGGAAGAATTTCTAACGATTTAACATTTTCTTGCGTGATTTGCGTAATTGGATCGAAAACTTTTATCGATTCAACTTCATCGCCAAAAAAATCAACGCGATAACCAATCAAGTCTGCGGCTTGTTGCATCACAACGTCAACGATGCCACCACGCACAGCAAATTCGCCGATATTATTGGCGCAAGCTTGGCGTTCGTAGCCCTTGGCGACTAGAAATTCAGCAATTTGCGTGAGAGAAGTTTTGCTACCAACTTGCAAATAAAGTCCCAAATCTTTGATACGACTTGGCGCGATGGTTTTTTGTAAAACTGAATTTATTGAAGCAATGATAAAAAATTTCTGACCATTTTTGCGGGTAATAAGTCGGTGCAGAGTTTTGATGCGATTGGCAAGAATAGCCTGTTTTGGCGAGGCGCGATCGTAAGGCAAAGAATCCCAAGCGTGAAAATTTATAATTTCAAAATCGGGTGCAAAAAATTGGATTTGCTTTTGCGCTAATTCCATTTCGACATCATTTTGCGCGATAAAAACTAAGTCAGAATCGGAGAAATTTTTGGCGATTTCAGCGGTAAGAAATATTTGCGCATCGGCGGGAATCTTGGTTAAGATTGAAGATTCTTTGATGTTTTTGAGTTTTACTTTGTAGTCCATTTTTTTAAATTTTTTTGCAAAATTTCCAACATCGTCATTGCGAGCGAAGCGTGGCAACCCAGAAAAACCGAACACCATACTGGTTTGCCGCGCCTCGTTCGCAATAACGATGGGACTAGTTGCGAAGTTAGATTACGATATTTTTTCGACACTAAAATAAGCCTCGCTGGCATTTATATCTGGTGGCAGAATTGCAATTCCGTTGTCTTTGGCGGCTTGAAGGAAGATGTTAATTTTGTCGGTATTATCAATTTCCAGATTGATTGAAGCGGTAAAAAATTCGACTGGATAATGCGCTTTTAGATAAGCGGTTTGGTACGAAATCAAAGCGTAAGCGGCGGCGTGGGATTTGTTGAAACCGTAGCCCGCAAACTTATCGACCAGATCAAAAATTTCTCCCGCTTGTTTTTCAGAAACCCTATTTTTCATCGCACCATTTACAAAAATTGCGCGTTGTTGATCCATCTCTTCTTTGATTTTTTTACCCATAGCGCGACGCAGTAAATCGGCACCTCCAAGACTATAACCCGCAAGAACTTTGGCAATCTCCATCACTTGTTCTTGGTAAACAATTACGCCGTAAGTTTCTTTCAGTGTTGGTTCTAAAAGTGGGTGAGGGTAGTTGATTTTTTCTTCGCCATGTTTGCGGCGAATATAGGTTGGAATATTGTCCATTGGGCCGGGGCGATACAGCGAAATTAGAGCGATAATATCTTCGATTTTGTCGGATTTCATTTGGCGCAGAATTGATCGCATTCCTGAAGATTCAATTTGAAAAACACCGATCGAGTCTCCAGTGGCAAGCATATCGAAGGTTTGTTTGTCGTCGAGTTTAAGATTGGAAATATCGATTTTTACGCCGCGAGTTTTTTCGATTAACTTTACAGCTTCGAAAATTGTGGTCAGAGTTTTTAAGCCAAGGAAGTCGAATTTTACTAATCCAGCGCCTTCGGCATATTTCATTGAATAGCCAACGGCTGGCATTTCGGAGCCTTCGTCATTATACAAAGCGCAGATTTCACGAAGTGGTTTGTCGCCAATAACCACGCCGGCTGCGTGCGTTGAAGCGTGACGATTTAGGCCTTCAAGTTTCAGGCCAATATCAACCAATTTCGTAACTTGTGGATCTTCTTTAATGGCTTGTTGCAAGTCTTTATCCATGTCGATCGCCTTTTCCAAAGTTACGGCTTCTATGGCGTTGAAGGGAATTAATTTACAAATTCGGTCAACTTGATTGTAAGGCATTTGCAACACGCGACCCACGTCTTTCAAGACGGCGCGAGCTTGCAATTTTCCGAAAGTGATAATCTGAGCAACGTAATCACGGCCATATTTGTTTTGTACATAATTAATCACTTCGTCGCGGCGCGATTGGCAGAAATCGACGTCAAAATCGGGCATTGAAACGCGATCGGGATTTAAAAATCTTTCAAAAAGTAAACCAAAACGAATTGGATCGAGGTCGGTAATTTCCAGCGACCAAGCAATGATAGAGCCGGCACCCGAACCGCGCCCCGGACCAACTGGAATGTCATTATGTTTGGCCCATTTTATGAAATCGGATACGATTAAAAAATATCCCGAGAAGTTCATTTTAATGATGACAGAAGCCTCAAAATCAAGGCGGGCGAAATATTCAATTTCGATTTCTTTTTGTCTTTGGGGCGAAATTTCTTCAATTTCAAATTTGCGTTGCAGGCGTAATTTTAAGCCTTTAGAGGCTTCTTTTTTTAGCTCTTCGGCTTCGTTAAAATTGGCTTCGTTACTAAATTTTGGCAAAGTTGGTTGACGCTCAAACGCCATAATATGGCATTTTTTTGCGATGTTGATGGTATTTTCAATCGCTTCTGGAATATCGCTAAATAAGGCTTCGAGCTCTTGCTGATTCTTAAAATATTGCTCGGGTGAAAGTTTTGGGCGATCGGGTTGTAAGAAAAATCTGCCTTCGCCGATACAGCTTAAAATATCTTGTGCTTCGTGCATTTCGCGCGAGATGAAATAAACGTCGTTGGTTGCAACCAATGGTAGATTGTGTTTGAAGGCAATGTCGATGAATTTTTCCTCCAAGTTTTGCTCTTCTTTAGTTTGGTGACGGGTGATTTCGATGTAAAAATTTTGCGGAAAAGTTTGAGTAAATTCGCTAATTAATTCGACTAATTTTTTATCTTGAGATTGTTGCAAAAGCTTGCCAATAAAGCCTTCAACCCCGCCGGAAAGAGCAATTAATCCAGCGGATTTTTCTTTTAACAAGCTAAAAGAAATGTGAGGCGAAAGTCCATTTTGACGATTTAAAAAACTGTCGCTGACCAGATACATCAAGTTTTTATAACCTTCTTCGTTTTGGGCGATTAAAGGCAATTTGGCGAAGGAATTTTCAATATCGAGATTGGAAAGATTTTTGCGATTTGGATCGTCGAAGCTTACCAACATTTCGCAGCCCAAAATCGGTTGAATTCCAATCTTTTTGCAAGCTGAAGAAAATTCCAAAGCGGCGAAAAGATTTTGACAATCCATAATGCCAAGAGCAGGTAATTTGTAAGCGACAGCGCGTTCAATCAACTCAGGAATTTTTATTGCACCTTTGCAAAGCGAGTAAGTTGTGTGATTGCGAAGAGGGATGAACATTTAGACTAAAAAATTGGAGAGAATTTGAGCTGAAATAATCGGGATTTTGTGTGAGAAGTGCAATAAAAATATGATTGTCCAACCCACAAATCTCCAACACCGTCATTGCGAGCGTAGCGCGTGGCAAACCATAAAGCTGAACACTGCACTGTTTTGCTTCACTGCGCTCGCAATGACGATTTGGAGATTTTGAAGATAAACTTACGAGATCCTTCGCTAAAGCTTAGGATGACGGTGTATGGAATGGACGAAAAAAAACTCCCAAACATTTTCATATTTGGGAGTTTTTCCTAAGTCGCTCTGAGCCTGTCGAAAATTTACTCAAATTTCACATCAACTTTAGTGATTTTTTTGTTAAGTCTTTTTAAAACTTCAGCAGAAATGTCCATTTCGTCTTTGTAGAACAAGGTTTGAGAAGTTGGAACAATAAGATCGACATCTTTTTCTTTTGAAATTTCAGCGATGATGTCTTTGATCTTGTCGTTAACTTTGCTCATGCTGTCCATCGATGCTTTTTTCAAGCTGTTTTGTTTTTTATCAACGAAGGCTTTTAGATCGTCAACTTTCTCTTCGAATTTTTTCATTTCTTTTTCGAAAGCTTCTTTAGCTAAAATATTTTTTTTGCCTTCAAGCTTTTTTTGTTCAGCTTCTAAATCTTTTTGTTTTTTGGTGACATCTTTTTGATATTCATCTTGTTTTTTAGTGACTTTACCTTGGATGTCGCGCATTGCAGCAGATTCTTTAACAATTTTTTCAACATCTAAAACTGCGATTGAGCCAGCGTGAGCGCTGAAAGATAAAAGTGCGCACAAAGTAGTTAAGGCGATAAAACTTTTTTTCATAAAACTCCTAAAAAAAGAGATTGTTTGGTATCAAATTGTCCGAGGTGGCGTCTTGAATTTTGACTCTTGGAAAGAAAAATAAAAAGACCAGCGCAATCTATTTTTCGCTTTTTTATATTTCAAGCGAGTCGAGGCAGAAAGATTTTTTTGATACTTGTAATTTCTTGCAGCGCTTATTAGCTTGCCCGCTCTCATCTTTTTGCTGCAATTTTTCTAAAAAAATAAAATGACAAAGTCGCTAAATCGTAACAACAAAGTCGCGCGTCCATCAATTAAAGAAGCTGAAGCCGCGGTTCGAACTCTGATTGCTTGGGCAGGAGATAATCCAAATCGCGAAGGTTTGCTTGAAACTCCAAAAAGAGTTGTCAACGCTTACCGCGAATTTTTTTCGGGTTATGATGTAAATCCTGACGAAATTTTGGGAAAAACTTTTGAAGATGTTGGTGGTTACGATGACATCGTTTTGTTAAAAGATATGCGTGTTGAATCTCATTGCGAACATCACATGGTTCCTTTTATTGGCAAGGCTCACATCGCTTATATTCCGAATAAAAAAGTTGTTGGCATCAGCAAAATTGCTCGTCTTTTGGATGTTTACGGTAAGCGTTTACAAACCCAAGAAACCATGACGGCGCAGATTGCGGACACAATTAATAAAACTCTAAAACCAAAAGGTGTCGCAGTTATTATTGACGCAAAACATCAATGTATGACCACTCGCGGCATCCATAAAATCAATACCACAACCATTACCAAAAGAATGTTGGGATCTTTTAAAAATGATCCAGAAATGGAAAATAAACTTCTAAGCCTTATTAAACTTGATTCGAGCCAATGTTAATTGATCACGATTGTCGTTTGATTTTGGCTTCAACTTCTAAAATCCGTAAAAAAATTTTGGAAGAAGTTGGTCTTAAATTTGAAGTGATGGCGCCACTTTTTGACGAAGATGAGGGCAAGAAAAAAGTAAAATTATCGCCGCCAAAATTAGCGGTTTATTTGGCAGAACAAAAAGCTTTATCGATTAGCAAAAAGTTCTGCGATGCTTATGTTATTGGCTCGGATCAGGTTTGTGAATTTAAGGAAAAAGAAATTTCTAAATCAAATAATGAAGCAGAGGCTTTACGCCAGTTAAAAAAATTTAATGGAAAAATTCATTATCAAAACAATGCGGTTGCGGTGGCATTGAATGGAAAAATTATTTTCAAAAAATTTTCGCGCGTTAAATTAACTATGAGAAAATTAGCAATTGCCGAAATTGAAAGTTACGTAAAATACGATCAGCCTTGGGGTTGTGCGGGCAGTTATAAATATGAGTCGCTGGGCAAACATCTTTTTGAAAAAATTTCTGGCGATTATTATTCAGTTTTAGGTTTAGCAATTCAGTCTTTGCTCAACTTCTTTCATCAAAAAAAAATACTTAGAATCAAATGAGCTTTTTTACTTATGAAACGCTGGTAAGTCTTGCCACTCTTACCTTTCTTGAAATTATTTTAGGCATCGACAATCTGGTTTTTATCGCAATTGTTGTAAGTAAATTGCCGAAAAAAAGTCGCCAAGTTGCCCGCGCTTTCGGTCTTTCTTTGGCTTTCATCATTAGGGTTTTGATGTTGCTGACTTTATCTTGGGTGATGACCTTGGTGGAGCCAATATTTTTTATTGGTGAAAATGGAATTTCCTTCAAAGATCTTTTGTTGGTTTGTGGCGGATTATTTTTAATGGGAAAAAGTTCTTGGGAAATCCGTAATGACGTAGTTCACGGACTTCACGCTGCAAAAGATGAAAAGCCGATAAGTGTTGGAAAATCTATGACCGCAGCAATTATACAAATTAGTTTAATCGATTTTGTTTTTTCTTTCGACTCAATAATCACTGCAGTTGGTATGACAAATAATATTCCAGTCATCGTCATCGCAATAGTAATTTCAATGCTTTTGATGCTTTTTGCTTTAGAAAAAATCAATTATTTTTTACAAAATTTCCCGTCACTAAAAATAGTCGCTTTAGCTTTTATTTTTATGGTTGGCATAATTTTACTTGCCGATGGAATTCATCTGCATATTTCTAAAGGCTACCTTTATTTCTCATTATTTTTCACTTTAGCGGTTGAATATATCAACATTCTGGCTCGCAAACGCCACTAACTTTTTTAAAAATTATATGAAAAGATTTATTCGCTCAGCTGCAATCATTACTGCCACAACATTTCTAAGTTCCTGTGCTTTGATTGAAAAATTTAGCTACAAACCTGCGGAAATTACGGCTTTAGAAAAAGCATCAAAATTTGACGTAAAAACCTTTTTCAATGGCGACATAGAAGTTTTTGCCATCACTCAAGATAATAATGGTAAAATTATTGGAAGTTACACCGCCAAAATGAATGGCAAATGGGATGATTATAAAGGAATTTTGCAGCAAAATTATGTTTACGAAACTGGTAAAAAAGATAGCAGAACTTGGTTAATTACTGCCGATTCTGACAATTCATTTAGCGCGGTTGGGCATGATGTTGTAACTCCAATAAAAGGTAAACAAGTTGGTAATGCGATGCAGATGCTTTATACTTTATCGATCAAAGGGGCTGAAGATAAAAAACAAAATGTCGATCACGAAGATGTTATTTATTTGGTTGATGACCGTTCGGCGATTGGAATTGCTTTAATCAGAAAAGATGGAATCGCTTCCGGAAAATCAATTATTTCTTATAAAAAACTTGGCAAAACTGAGTAATCCATGAGTGAAAAAAATCACATCATTTTTTCCTATTCTTTTGACGATGCCGGAAAAGCCAGCAAATTGGACAACAAAAAAGTTGCTCATGAGTTAGAAAATGAAGGATTGGCATGGGTGCATCTTGATGCTAATAATAGACGCACTAAAGCTTGGCTAGAAAAGGAAGCCACATATCTTGATCACTTGATCATCGACGCTTTGATTGCAGAAGAAACCCGCCCCAGAATTATAGAATTCGATGCTGGACTTTTAATCATCTTGCGTTCTGTAAATTTAAATAAAGGCGCAGAACCAGAAGACATGGTTTCTCTGCGCATCTGGATCGACAATTGTCGCATCATCACGATTCAGCGCCGCGACATGAAAGCGTTGTTCACTCTTTCTAAAAATATTGAAAACGAAAAATTAATAAAAAATTCCGGTGAATTTTTGTATAATCTGCTTTACGAAAGCTTATCGGACACGGCTTCATTCATTTATGGCCTAACAGAAAGTCTTGATTTTTTAGAGGCGAAAGTAACCAGCACTCACGATATGAAATTTCGTGAACAAATCATTCAAATGCGCGCTCAGTCGGCGGTCTTTAAACGTTATTTAATTCCGCAGAAAGAAGTAATTAAAAAATTGCAAAC
Source organism: uncultured Rhizobium sp. (assembly GCA_964434225.1). Lineage (GTDB taxonomy): Bacteria > Pseudomonadota > Alphaproteobacteria > Rickettsiales > UBA1997 > UBA2645. Next base: position 39,921 of record CAYSUM010000002.1, on the reverse strand, counting down.
GGTGGAGCAGAAATGGATTAACGATTGGACCAGACGACATTTCCAAGAAAATTACGACAATATTACCCGCATGATTGAAGAGGCGCAAGAAGCCTGCGAAAGATCGCAAATCTTGCATGACGAACTTTCCAACGCTTTAAGTGAAAGGCTCAACCGCAGCATGTATAAACTTTCGATCATCACTTCAATTTTTATGCCTTTAACTTTTGTGACGGGAATATTTGGCATGAATATTGGCGGCATTCCCGGAATTAACGATCCAAATGCCTTCAACGTCTGCATGTTCGGCATGTTGTTGGTTTTTTTGATGCAAGTTTTCTTCTTTAAGCGTGGTAAATGGTTTTAGTTTCTAAATTAAAAAATCCTTTTTGTTTGTGCAGAGAATATCTGTCGCTTGTTAGAGATGTAACGAGGTATATAAAAAACGGAACGCTTTTTTGTTTTGAGTTGACGTCAGTTTAGTGGAAGCGTTCTTAAAGCCCGTTCTAAGTCTTTTTTAACACCATATTTCGTCCTAGTTTTTGCTTATTTTTTGATAAAATTACTCCGCAGCTTCGAAGAAGGTTTTATTATTTAGCTCTTTTTAATATCAAATTTTCTCTATGCGTCATCATTTCCATGCAGGCGTAAGCAGCAAATCCGCCGCGATCTTTTTTAGTTGGATCGGCTCGTTCTAAAGCTTGAGCTTCATTTTCAACGGTAAGAATTCCATTGCCAATCGCCAATCTATCATTCATTGCCAAGTTGTTTAAACCGCGCGCACTCTCGCTGCAGACATATTCATAATGCGAAGTTTCGCCGCGAATTACGCAACCCAAAGCAATGTAGCCATCGTATAAATCAAAGCTTTTAAAAAATTTATTTTTCATATCTTTGCACATTGAAATTATTGTCGGAATTTCAAAAGCTCCTGGAACGTTAATAATTTCATATTCAACTTTGGCGCGATCTAATTCGGCCTTTGCTCCAGCAAGAAGCATTGCTGAAATTTTTTCATAAAAAACGGCCTGAACAATTAAGACTTTTTTCATTGTGTTTAGATGATTTTTTTTAAAGAATTTAACTCTTCTTCAATACTGATAAGTGTAATCTTAAATGTTAAATATTTTTAATCTTTTTTTGTTCCTCTTCGCGCTGTGGATTCTTTTTATGATTTCAGCGGGAAACATTTCGTGGCTTTATTTAAGCTTTGGAATCATGGCCTCGACGCTACTTTCGCTCTTTTCTTATAAGATAAAATTAATCGATGAAAAAAGTGAATTGCTTTATTTGAGTTTTGGATTTTATCGCAATTTTTTAAAAATTTATTTCGGAAATTTTGTTAGCGCCATAACCTTAATAATTGCTTTATCATTTAGAAGAGAGCCTTTTAAACCCGTTATTCACGTCGTAAATTTTGACAAAAAATATCATCTAAATTTAGCACTTTTTGCCACCACAATTAACATGACGACAGGATTATTTTGTATTGCAATTCGCGACAATGAAATCTTTATCCACGCCGCTGAAGAGGATTATTTTGCAAGATTCGATTTACAAAAATTAGCGAAGCAATTGCGATATGTTAATGACGATAATTTGGTTTAAAAATGATAAAAATTTTCCACGAAATTGAGAATCTAAAAGCTGAAATCGCCAAGCATGACGAGGCTTATCACGGTTTAGATACGCCATTAATTTCTGATTCTGAATATGACGAATTGCGCAAAAAACTTGAAGAATATCGCAGCAATTTTCCGCAATTTTTTGACTCAAAAAAAGAAAAAGTTGGTGGCAAAACTTTAGAAATTTTTTCTAAAATACGTCACAAAAAACCAATGTTATCGCTGTCTAACGCCTTTAGTCGCGAAGATGTTCAAGATTTTATCGATCGCGTAAATCGTTTTTTGGGATTGGATAAAAAAGAAGAAATTGTCGATTTATTCAGCGTTGCTGCGCCAGTAAATCTTGATCTTTTTTGCGAAATTAAAATTGACGGATTGTCTTTTTCGGCGCGTTATGAAAATGGTAAACTGGTTCAAGCCGCAACTAGGGGAGATGGAGAAGAAGGCGAAGATGTGACAAAAAATATCAAAACTTTGCAAGGATTTCCGCTTCAATTATCTTCTTTTGAATTTGTTGAAGTGCCGAAAATTTTGGAAATTCGCGGCGAAATTTACATGAGCAAAAAAGATTTTGAGCAACTAAATTTAAGGCAAGAAGAGCAGGGTGGAAAGATTTTTGCTAATCCGCGCAATGCAGCCGCTGGCTCGCTTCGCCAACTTGATTCTAATATTACTGCCTCGCGAAAATTAAGTTATTTTGCCTATTCTCTGGGCGAAGTTTCTGACGATTTTAAATGCCAATCGCAAAGTGAATTGCATCAAAAATTACGCGGCTTTGGATTTAGCATCGAGCCTCATTCCAAACTTTGTTGTAACATTGATGAAGTTTTAAAGCTTTATCAAAAAATTGCCGATTCGCGTTATCAAATTGACTACGACGTTGACGGCATGGTTTACAAAGTGAATAGCTTTGCGCTTCAGGAAAGGCTTGGCTTCGTGGCGCGTAGTCCACGATGGGCAATCGCACATAAATTTGCCGCTGAAAAAGGAAAAACTCAAATCGAAAATATAATTATTCAAATTGGCAGAACTGGCGCACTTACGCCAGTTGCGGTTTTGAAGTCGGTAAATATTGGCGGCGTTGTGGTGTCGCGCGCAACTTTACACAATCAAGATGAGATCGCGCGCAAAGATATTCGAGTTGGCGATGTGGTTTTAATTCAGCGCGCTGGTGATGTGATCCCGCAGGTTTTGGAAGTTGATTTAAGTAAAAGACCGCAAAATTCTGTCGCTTTTTCTTTTCCAAAAAATTGTCCAGTCTGCAAAAATGAAATTGTAAAAATCGAAGACGATGTCGTTTTACGCTGTTCCGGCGGCCTTTCTTGCGAGGCGCAATTAAAAGAAACTTTGAAACATTTTGTTTCGAAAGATGCTTTTGATATTGTTGGTTTAGGGAAAAAACAAATCGAAAATTTCTTTTTTGAAGGTCGAATTCAAAGCTTCGCCGACATTTTTCGTTTAGAAGAAAATGAGAAAAATTCTGCAAATCCGCTGCGTAAAAAATTAGGTTGGGGCGAAAAGTCGATCGAAAATTTATTCTTCGCGATCAATCAAAAGCGCCAGATTTCTTTGGAGAAATTTATTTATGCGATCGGAATTCGTCACGTTGGCGAAACTACAGCCAAGCTTTTGGCGCAACATTTTATTTCTTCAAAAAATTTCTTCAGTGTTATGTTGAGCTTGTCGAAATATGAAAATGAAACTTTATCGCAACATCGCGAATACCAAGATTTTGTATCGCTTGACGGCATCGGCGAAAAAATGGCGCAAGCAATTTTAGATTATTTTCGCGACGAGAGAAATTTAAAAATGATTTTAGATTTAGAAAAAGAACTGCGTATTGAAGATGTTGTGCTTAAAAATTCTGACTCAGCTTTCGCTGGAAAATCAGTAATTTTTACTGGCACTTTAGCAAAAATGACCCGCGCCGAAGCGAAGAAAAAAGCTGAAGATTTGGGAATGAAAGTTGTTGGTTCGGTTTCGACAAAAACCAATTTTGTGATTGCTGGCGAAGAAGCTGGCTCTAAGCTTAAAAAAGCTAAGGAATTATCTTTAAAAATTTTAAATGAAGAGGAATGGCTAGAATTAATTTCTTAAAATTGTGTGAAAAAATTCTGATAAAAATTCTGTTCTTTTTAATAAAAATTTATCAACTTTTTATCTCGCGATTACTTGGCGGTTGCAATTGTAGATTTGAGCCGACATGCTCGCATTATATGTTGGAAGCTGTTGAAAAAAAAGGTCTAATCAAAGGAATTTTTCTTGGAATCCACCGACTTTTGCGCTGCCATCCTTTTTCCAAAAAAAGCGGATATGATCCGGTAAAATAATTTACGAATAAATGTTTCGAATTTTTGTTATCATTATTTCTTCGCTAGTTTTCTGCGCTGCTCAAGCTGCCGATATACAAAATTTAGATCAAATTAATGCTGATCTTTTGGCTAAAAAAAATCGAAACGAACCCTTCAAAGACAAAGATGTAAAAGTTGATTTAGAATCTTTGGGCCTTGATGAAATTGATGCGAAGGATGCCAAAATTAAAGCTGCTAAAAACCCACCTTTGCCAGCGCCGGAAGTGAATCAATCTCAAACTGAAAGCGCTTTAAAAAGTTCTGATTTGTTAGATCTAAAAAAAACTGGGCTAGAAAAAACCACTTTGATTGCGCCAGACAATAAAACTGCAAATGAGGCATCCGTTACGACGGCCGACAAAATAAAGGCGATGCAGAAAAATACTAGACCACTTGGCTTGCAGGGCGAATTGAAGGGAGAATCCGGCGAAGCTCTTTCTAAAATTCAGAATTTTATCCATAAAACTGGCGAGGAAAAAGTTAAAAAAGACGAGGCAAAGAAAAAAGGGGGATCGGTTGAAGCTGCTTCAGTTAAAGTTGAAGACGATGCCAAAACTTCTGCTGCGATGGAAAAGAAAAAAGAAGCTTATCTGAATTCGCAAAAAAAAGTTAACTTGAAAAAACAATTAGCAGCCAAAAAAGTTGCGAAAAAAAAGGCCGAAGAAAATGAGAAAAAAAATAAAGAAAAATTAGCGAATTTAAATCAACTTCGTGAAAAATATTTGATTAAAATTAAGAGCGATAAATCAATTCAAGATGCTAGTGATGACGAAGATTTGTCGGATTCTGATCCAAAAATTATCCCGCAAAAAAAAGATATTAACAAATTTGTGTCCTACGAAACTCCGGCTCCACCAATTATGGATCATTATAGAAATCACGATAATGAAGGGATTCCTATCGTGATTACCGATCAAGAAAAAGCTGACATTTTATTTCGTTCGGTTGGCCAAGAAGATATTTCTTTTTTCAATAGCGCTTACAATAGCATTGAAAATCCTGATTTACGCAACAATGTTGGCGATACGCTTTTGACTTATGCGATACTTTTGCAAAAGCGTGAAGTTGTGGCTTCAATTTTAGCAAAAGGCGCTAATCCAAATTTGCCCAATGGTCTTGGATATACGCCACTGCAGATCACAATTGAATCTTTGGATTTAAGTTCTTTCAATCTTTTGGTGAATCATAATGCTGATATAAATTACATCGATGGCTTTGGTAGAACTTATTTAATGCACGCTGCACGTCTTGGATTTTTGCCAGCAATTGAAACTTTGCTTAAAAAAGGCGCCGACATTAATGCTCTTGATTATGATGGATTCAGTGCCTTATCAATTGCCAACAAATACAAGCAAGACTTGACTGTGGCCCTTCTTCTAAAAAATGGCGCAAAACCTTGGGTTGAGAAAACTTACGACCCAGAATCTGAATCTTTAATTAAGCAATTAGAAAATAGATGGAAAAAATAGTTTCAAGAATGAAGCAACTCTAAATTTTTTCTGGTAAAAAAGATTTTAAGAAATCATTCTCCGTAATTCAAATTTTGCTATAATTTTTTGTCAAAATTCAGCATCAGATAATAGCGCGCAGATCCGTTATCTTAGCGGCCTGAAAGCACTTCTTTAAAAATAATCAAATACTACTTTTTCCTTGTTTAAGATTCAGGTCAATAAAATCAAAAGCAGAAAATATTTTTTATTAGCTGCGTTTTTTGTGTGCGCCTCAATATTTGGAATATTGATTGGCAATGACGCGCTGATTGCGCAAATCAAAAATATTTACAGCGAAGATTCCGATCAAGTTGCTGGAATGAACTCTTTGATGTCAGCAGTTGCGGCCAATGATATTAGCGGCGTTAGATTCTTCAGCAAAGCTGGTCCGTCTTTAATTAATCAAAAAAATATTGGCGGCGCAACTGCGCTTCACATAGCGGCGCGTGAGAAAAATCTCGAGATTACTCAAATGTTAATCGATAACGGTGCTGATGTTAATATCGCCGATAATGAAGGCTGGACACCTTTGATGCGGGCTTCTCTTGTTGGCGATGGCGATATTGTTGAATTGCTTTTATCAAAAAATGCTGACGCAACTGCGCTAAATTTAGTCAATGAATCTGTAATTATTCATGCCTCGACTTCTAATTGTAGCGATTGTTTAAACTTGATGTTTGAGAAATTTAACTTCATCAAATTTATGCCGGATGCTGTTTTAAAAGCTCAAATTAACGATGCTTACATCATCGCCCGCAACCATGAAAATGAAGAGATTCAAGGTATTCTAGATAAATATCTTGATCAGATAGTTAAGTTATCGCTGCTAGTTAAGCCGCAAGAAATTGCAGAAGATGTTGGAAATATTTCAATCACCGAAGATAACAAATTAAACTTGGTTACCAAAAATAAACCGACCGGTAAATTTGAAGAAAAAGATTTGGCAGCGGATGGTGACGTGGCTAATAAAAAACAAATTAGTCGCATTAAGGGAAAATTTAAATTTACTGGCGAATCCAGCAATAGTCAGTCTGTAGATGATGATGAAGTTTATGTTGTCAATGACAAGAACCCAAGTCGCGAAAAAAATTCCAAGTCACAAATTACCGATAAGAAAAACAAATTTGTCCTAATTTCTAAAGGCGCAAAAGCCGAGGCATCTAATCCTGAAGCAGCAAAAACATTTAAGCCAAGTGATAGTAACGCAGTGTTTTTGCTTAATTCTAAAGTCGATAACCAACCAGTTGCCGATGTTTTAAAGAGTAAGAAATTTAAATTTTCTCAAGGCCCTAAAAGCGTCCCACAAACTCTGCCATCTTCAATTAAAACCGAATCAGAGCCTAAAGCCAAAAAGAAAATTGAAGAAAGTGCACCAATTCCACCAATCGTTAATAGCTTCAAATTTTTAAAAGGACCAAGCGGTGATAACGCCAAAAAAGAAGAAGAAAATTCTAAGAAAAAAATGGAGCAGGGTGAAGATGTAGTTTTGCCAGCTGTTCCTAAAAAAGCCGCTCCAATTGCAGAGGAAAAAATCATCAATTCTGATCAATCAGAAGTTATCATGCTGGTAAAAAAACCAAAAAAAGAAAAAGAGAAGAAAAATTTTAAATTCGCAACTGGGTCGACAGTTTCGTCGGTCACGGAAAAAACTGCTGCTGCAGATGCTCCAACTCCTGTAAAAAAGAAAATTTTCAAACTTGCAAAAGATCCTACTGCAGAAACTTCCGCGAAAACCACCAGTCCATCTCAAGAATCTTTCGTGAAAGAATAAGAATCCTTAACAAGAGGTAAAATTGCACATCCAGAAATTAAGGATTTTGGGAAATTTTTAAGAGAGTGTTTATTGGTTTTTACCACCAAATTGAGCAGAAAGTATCTTCAAATTTTTTTCTCATAATGAATATTATGTAAAATTACATGACTTTCTGAGAAGTTTTTGTAAGGAGATTCTCCTTTTGTAGCTAAAAATTAAAATCGCTTCATCGTCACTAAATTCGCGAATGGTTTGGAAATATCTAATATGTGACTAGCTCATAATATTTGATTGTTTACGATCTTTTTCCGCCAAAAGAATTGCAGTGCTGCTTTTTATCGCTTTGTTTTCTGGAGAGATATCTTCTTGGGTTTCTGTGTCAGAGTTGGTTTTATATCTCTGCTCCAAAACGCCGTCTATAAATCCAACCAAATCTGAAAGATTATATTCAGTCGCCTTTTCTCTTATGTTTAATTGCTCGGATCTGCCGGGATAATCTTTGGAATTTAGTATTTCGGTTGGAGCTATAGTTACTAGTTTATTCACAAGTGCGCAGTCGCTTTGACCAGACGAATATAAACTAAATGCTCTTTTTAAAGCCATTTTTAAAATTGAATCCCCTTCATTTGAAAGGTGATTGAGAATTCTAAGTGCATGACCTTCATTTGCTGTTAATAAGGCATCAATGCATTCTAATGCGTCGTTTGACTTATTATCAAATTCTATGAGTGGCATTAATAATTCGTATATGACTTTAGCAGAATATTCAAAACTACTTTCATCATTTAGGCTTGATAAAGCGGTATCAACAATTTTTTCTTTTATGATAGAAAAATCTTTTACTATTGATGAGAAAAATTCGTGATATTGTGGTAAATAAAAGAATGGTTTTCTTCCAACGATTTCTAGCTCATAATTATCAAAGCCTTTTTCTTTCCATTTTTCACCTTTTTTAAAAGACGTTATGGTATCGGATCCCAGCTGAAGGCAAAAAGTTTCTGTTGGAAAAAAATCTTTATATTCGATGTCTAAATTAGGGATATCGGAAGATTTTTTTTGTATAAAAAAACAATCTATTCTACGTCCGTCTCTGTCAGTTTTTCCAGCAAAAGGAGTATCAAAATTATCTAATAATTGTTGCATATTAAGGGTGGGAGTATTCAGCGAGAGTATATCTTCAAGCGATTGATCGCCTAAAGCTAGAAAGAAACCATCAACAAAAATCATACCAGTGTTTGGCCTTAACTGTGCATAGGCTTGCATTAATGTTCCTGTTGGATCCGCTAAATGACGAAAGCACCAAGAAGAAACTATTAGATCAATTTTATTGATTAAACTATGTCCCTTCTCTGTTAGTTGATCATTTAAATTTTCTATTTTGAAATTTCCATATTCATATCTTTTGCATATGCCGTCACTTACAACTTCATCATTTTCATTTTTTTCACCTCTTAAGCTGTATATAGTAACATTTATTTCCTCTTTTTGAAATAGAGGATTTCTGTTAATAAACTCAGTAATGCTTCTTCCCCATTGAAAGTTACCAGCGCCAATTTCCATGAAAGCAAATTCTTTTTGGTCGTTTTTCAGTCCTTCAAGAATTATTTTCTCAATCATAATATCATCGCTAACGCCATTAAGACCGTAACTTTGTGCGCCGTTCATACCCCAGATGCTTTTCGTATCGCCGCTGATTCTATTATAAGCAGACTCAATTCTAGTATTTATTGCTGAATTTCTTTGACTCCAATTTAATCCTTTTGTCATAAAATTTATCTAAAAATTTAAAATTAGTAATTTTTTACTTATTGATTATGCCAGAACAATATTTACCAATTTATCGGGAACTATAATCACTTTTTTTATCTCTTTTCCTGCGATAAATTTTTGTACATTTTCGTTTTCAAAAGCCTGTTTTTCCAAACTTTCTTTGCTTAAGCCTTTGGTAACTTGCAATACGGCGCGTAGTTTGCCGCTAACTTGAATTGCAACTCCAACTTCATCTTCAACAATTAATTTTGGATTAAATTCTGGGAAGTTTGATTCACTGGCCAAATTTTTTCCGCCCAATTTTTGCCAGCATTCTTCAGCTAAATGCGGCATGATTGGCGAGAATAAAAGCACTAAATTCTGCAAAGCAAAATTCATAACTTTAGCCTCATCGGAACTTTTTACTTCGAATTTTTCTAGCGCATTGGAAAACTCGCGAATCTTGGCAATCGCGCGATTGAAGCCCATCTTTTCATATTCTTCTTTTACTGTGGCGATGGTTTTGTGAGTTAATTTTGTGATAGCGTGATTTTCGTCGGCGACGCCATTTTCGATGCGGGCCGAAGCAATTAATTTCCACAAACGATTCACATATTTCCAACAGCCATCGATACCACTTTCAGACCATTCTAAGTCGCGAGAAGCTGGAGAATCAGAAAGCATAAAAAGTCTCGCGGTATCAGCGCCGTAGGATTCGACGATTCGCGAAGGTTCAACAGTATTTTTCTTCGATTTGCTCATTTTTTCTGAACGACCAACGATCACATCTTCTGGCGCTTTTTCCAAAGCTTCGGCAGGAAAAATCCACTTGCCAGTTGCTTTATCTTTGTAAGTTGCATGACAAACCATGCCTTGAGTAAGTAAGTTCGCGAATGGTTCAGAAATATCTAAATAGCCGCATTTTTTCAAAGCTTTGGTAAAAAATCTGGCGTAAAGCAAATGTAGAACTGCATGTTCAACGCCACCAATATATTGGTCGACTGGCATTAATTTATTGGCGGTGTCGCGATCAAAAGCCTTATCTTTTTCAAGCGAAGCGAAGCGTAAAAAATACCAAGAGCTTTCAAAAAAAGTGTCAAAAGTGTCGGTTTCGCGAATAGCTTTTTGTCCTTTGTAAGTCGTGTGTTTCCAAGTTGGATGCAATGCCAGAGGGTTTCCAGCGCCTGTAAATTCAACATCTTCCGGAAGTTTAACCGGCAATTCTTCTTCTGGAACTGGCACAGCTGAGCCATCTTCCAAATATAAAATTGGAATCGGACATCCCCAATAACGCTGGCGAGAGACGCCCCAATCGCGCAGACGATAATTTATTTTTTTGGTCGCCTCACCTTTTGCTGATAAAATTTCAAAGACTTTTTCTTTAGCTTGTTCGCAAGTTAATCCATCAAGAAAAGATGAGTTAATTATTTTACCATCTTCAGTTGAAGGCTCTATAATAGAGTCTTGATCGGCAAAAAGGTTATCTATTACTTCAGAATTTGTAGCGCTGATTTTGTGAAGATTGATCGCAGCTTTTGTGATATTGGCGTAAATTCCAAGATTGTCGATTTCTCCAAATTCAGAGCGAGCTTCGTAAGCTAATTTTTCTTTTGTGACGCTAAATTCTGCGGCAACTTCTTCAGGATGATTACCACGCGCATCAAGTCTGATCCACTTTTGCAGAGATTTTAAATAAACGGCGTTGACGGTGTGAATAATTTTGCGGTCAGAAATTGCTTCATCAAACATTAAAAGTTGATCGGAAAATCCACATGGAATTTTTAAACCGCGCAAAATCGCGCAAAGTAAAACTGATTTTCCAAAACAGAATGCAACCTTGTTTTTCAAGACTTCACTGGCTTTTAAATATGGGGTTTGATTGGCGTAAGAATCGTTATCCATCGCATGATTAATTTCGTCGCGAACAAAATTGTAAGCCAATTCTGTCAATTTAACTTCATCATTTGTTGCAGATTTTAAACGTTCAATCACCGCTTCAATTGCTGGATCAGAGAAATTTATTAGATCGGTTTCGCCAAGAAAATTATCATAATTTTCAACGACACGCTTGATCGGTAAATTATATTTTTTGGCAAATTCAAAATCGCGCTCATCATGCGCCGGACAGCCAAAAATTGCGCCCGTTCCATATTCCATCAACACGAAATTGGCGATGTAAATATCGAGTTTCCAATTTGGATCAAGCGGATGAGTGACTTGTAAATCGATTTTCAAACCTCTCTTCTCTTGTTTTTCAAGTGTTTGTTCATCAACCGCGCTGCGATTGCATTCTTCAACGAAATTTTTAACTTGAGCATTTTTTTGCGCTAATTCTAAAGCGATTGGATGATGTGGAGAAATTCCGATGAAAGACGCGCCAAATAAGGTGTCGGGACGAGTTGTGTAAACGGAGATTTTTTTGTCCTGATTGGCAATTTTGAAGTCGATAATTTGCCCTTCGCTTTTACCAATCCATTTTTCCTGCATAATCAGAACGCGCTCGTCCCAACCTTTGAGATTTTTTAATTCAGCTAAAAGCTCTTCCGAAAAATCGGAAACTTTCAAAAACCATTGTTTTAATTTCTTCTTTTCAATGAGTGCGCCACTTCGCCAGCCACGGCCGTCAATCACTTGTTCGTTGGCTAAAACTGTTTGATCAATCGGATCCCAATTGACGTAGGATTCTTTTTGATAAGCGAGTCCAGCTTTTAAAAAATCGAGGAAGATTTTTTGTTCATGTTTGTAATAATCTGGCAAACAGGTTGCAAGTTCGCGACTCCAATCTAGCGATAAGCCGATTGATTTTAGCTCTAAGCGCATGGTTTTGATATTTTCTAAAGTCCAAGTTTGAGGATGAACTTTATGCTCTAGTGCCGCGTTTTCAGCGGGCAAACCAAAAGCATCAAAACCCATCGGATGCAAAACGTTAAAGCCTTGAAGTTTTTTTACGCGCGCGATGGCATCGCCAATTGTATAGTTGCGCAAATGTCCCATGTGAATTTTCCCTGACGGATAAGGAAACATTTCAAGCACGTAATATTTTTCCCTCAAAGAATTTTCGTCAAATTTGAAGATATTTTTTTCTTCCCAGATTTTTTGCCATTTTTTTTCAGCAAGCTTGTGGTTGTAGTTTGGAACTTCGTTTTTCATTATCTATTCAAGTGGATTGCGTAATTTATCGTAGAACTTTCGGAGAGGATTTTATCATTTGCTGCGGCATTCCTCCTTCAGAAACTGGCGGAACTGCAAATGAATTTGGTGAAACTGGTCCACCAATTTGGCGCGGAGTCGATATCGATTTACCATTGCTATACATTGTAGAATTGTAAACACAGACAATATCTGAACCATTGCGCAAAGTGAATTGCGGCGCAACTCTTTCAACTATGATATATTGTCCAGCTGATCTGAAGTTAACCAGCGATTCAAATCCTGCCGCATCAACCGTAAAAATTGCTGGAATTTCGGCGCTTTTTTTGGCAAATTGGAAGTAAGTAAATTCTCCATTATCAAAGACTTTCAGCGGCGCAATTGAAGGTTCGCCAGTATATTGGTAATTGAAATTATAGATGGTTAAATCGTGCATATCTGGTTCGTCAGATTTATCGACCTTAGGAAATTCAACGATATTTTTATCTTTTTCATCAGGATAAACAAATTTGGCAACGAAGATTAAATCTTTGTCATTTATGCCTTTTGCCTCTTTGGCGATTAATTCGAAATGATAAATTCTTTTATTGGTAATCACCGTCATATTGGTTTCAGAATTATCCTCGCCAACTGGTTTTAAAAAAAGACGATTTCCCAAATGTTCAAACATCCATAAAGATGGATCGCCCATTGAAATTGTTGTAATTGTTTCTCCGCCTTCAAACTCGATAAAACCTTGGTAAGTGTAATGGCCTAAATAGAGATAAACATCGTTGGGATTATAAACGTAGCTTCTAAATTTTTTTTCCGTTCCAAGATAGCGTGGTTGTTGTACAGCCTCAGCGGTAATCGGTGCCAAGCACAGGAATAATAAAACTGAGAATCTAAAAAATTTCATTAATTTACCTTGTACAATTTGTAATTTTTAACCATGAATCCAAGTGTGTCGTCTTGTTTTTTGGATTCTGGAGCTTTGTTTTTTTGAGTATCTTTAACAGCACCCAAGAAAGCAAAATTAAGCTTCGCTATATAATTTTGTTTTTCGGTTTTTACCGCGCCGTTATCATCAACGCTTTTTAAAGTTGTGGTAAATCTAACTTCGGCATCGGTTGGAATTGTTGCTGTAATAAAATTTTTGGCTTTGCTGGCAAAATCAGTTGGCTCTTTTTTGATGAAAGTTACCGATTTTACTTCAACAGTTTTGGTAACTTTTTGACCAAAATTCAAAATTGGACTATCAGGATTATCTTTGCTCATATAAAGCTGAAACTCCCGATATTGGCTGTCGGAAGAGGTATTTCTGATGCGAGCAAATTTGGTGTTAACCTCTTCAATTTCTGACTTGCTGTAATCATATCCTTCGCGATTAGAAATATAAACCGAGAGAAGATATTTTAGAATTGCTTCGTCAACCGTAGTAATTGTTGGATCATATTTTTCTGATCCTGGTCCTTTAACATGAGGTTTTAGCGGAATTAAATTTGGAAAATATTGCGACTCATCAGTAGCGCGAATAATGATCGGCTCTTTTTGCACCAAAGGAAAAGCGCTTTGAATCATTACGAACAAACAATAGCTAATGACGCAAGCGATAATGCCAGCAAAAGAGAGGATCGTTCTTTCGCAAAAAGGATTTACGTAACGAAAAAAATACCAGTTGATACCATCTTTGAAATAGCTGCCATCTTTGACTGAAGTCCTAACAAATTCGAAATGCTCTTCCAAATGTTCAGGATTTTCTTTTTTAAAGGTTTCGAATTTTTGTTCCATTTTTGGCTGAAGAGATGCGAAGAAAATTAAGTGGTCGAGATTATTGAAGCACTTTTTATTCTTTCAAGAATTTCAATCATTCTTGAAGCAGATTCTTCTAAAAGCTCATAATTATTGCTGCGAAAAACTAGCGAAGTTCCGCCATCAAAAGGATAGCTTCCCATTGTCACTTGTGGATATTTTTTTTGTAAATTTTCTAAATCTTTCGCCAAAATACTTTCGGTAAGAATGGTTCTTATTTCTTTTGATTTAACTTTTTTTCCGCCACTTAATTCTTTTGAAGCCGCTGCAAACATGGCTTGAAAGATTTTTGGAACTCCCGCCATTACAAAAACATTCTCAATTCTAAATCCTGGAGCAGAAGAAACTGGATTATCAAGAAGTCTGGCGCTACGTGGCACAAAAGCCATTTTTAAACGCGCTTCATTGAGATTTTCTTTGCCGTAATATTTTTCTAAAATTTCTGTCGCTTCAATATTTTGCACCAATTCATCGTCGAAAGCTTTGGTGATTGCCAATGACGTAATATCATCGTGAGTTGGCCCTATTCCGCCACTGGTAAAAATATAATCAAATTTTTTTCTGACTTCATTGATCGCAAAAATAATTTCATTTTCAATGTCGGGAACAACGCGAACTTCACGCAAATTAATCCCCATTTCTGTCAAATTTTTAGCAAGAAAATTAAGATTTTTATCTTCAGTGCGACCAGAAAGAATCTCGTCTCCGATCATTACAAAAGCTGCTGTGACGTTGGTTTTCTGAATCATAAAAAGAAAATAAATTTGGTGCGCTCGAGAGGATTTGAACCTCCAACCTTTGCCTTCGGAAAGCAACACTCTATCCAGTTGAGCTACGAACGCGAGAAAGTTAAAACCTAGACAATGTTAGCTAACAGTGTCTAATCTTGATCAATTTGTTCAACCGCTTCAACTTCAGGAATGTAATGTTTAAGCATATTCTCAATTCCATTTTTCAAAGTAATTGTTGAACTTGGACAGCCAGAACAAGATCCTCTCAGTTGCAGTTTTACAACTCCATCTTCAAAAGAATGGAAAATAATATCGCCGCCGTCCATTGCCACAGCTGGACGCACTTTAACTTCAATTAATTCTTTAATTTGTTTTACGATGTCACTGTCTTCGTCATTAGTGACATTTTCTTTAGTTGAGATTTGAAACATTACTGACTTTCCTGATACAAAAAAATCCATGATTGTCGCCAAAATATCGGCTTTGATTTTCGACCATTCAACTTTGTCAATTTTGGTAATTGTAATAAAATCATGACCTAAAAATATTGAATCAACTCCCGCAATTTCAAAAATTTGTAGCGCAAGAGGTGATTGAGTTGCTGCTGATTTTTGATTTTTAAATTCTGCAGTTCCATGAGACAAAACTATTTGACCATCTGGAATAAATTTTAAACTCGCTGGATTTGGAGTTTCTTCGGTTTGAATGAACATAAAATATTTGATTTTGCTGTTTGTGGGCCACTTCATTTGAAGGGGTGACGACATAAGATGAGGTTAAACCTGCCCTAATTATCACCCCGTCGAATTACGGGGTTCGTAAACTAATTCCATATCAACAATTGTCTAAGGTTTTTTACTCCACCACGTATCTACGCTCAGTGAATATTTCGGCGCGATTTTCGGCGTCATAAAAATATCGCGATAAAGAATTCGATAGCTATTAGTATGCCACTGCAAAATCGTATAATAATTTTCCAATATATGTCGATCAAGCTGGCGACACAGTCGAATTAACTCTTGCTTATCTTTTGAATTGGAAATTTTTTCTACCAATTGATCGACCAATTTATCATTCAATCCCGATAAATTTTGGCCGCCTTTGACATTTTTTTGCGACGAATGCCAGTAAGAAAATAGCTCATTTCCAGGAATTAAACTTTGGCCAAAAACTGCCACAATCACATCGTAATCAAAATTATTCACTCGGGTTTGATATTGATTTTCCTCAACAAAGCGTAGCTTTGCGGCGATTCCTAATTTTTCTAAATTTTTTACAAAAGGCGCCGTAATCATTTGGAAAGATTGACTGTCGATCAAAAATTCAATTTCCAATTGTCGGTCAGTTTTGGGATCGATTAATTTTCCGTCGGAAATTTTATAACCTGCTTCTTCAAGTATTTGCTTGGCTTGCAGCAAATTATCGCGATTAAATCCGTCGCCATTTGACTTTGGTAAATGAAAATTTTTATAACCGAAATCCGAATTCGGAAAATAGCTTTCGGTGCGTTTATAAGCGCCATAAAAAATGTGATCTTTAAGCCATTCGAAATCAAAAGCATAAGACAAGGCTTTGCGTAGCTCTAAGTTTTTAAACTTATCGCGACGTAAATTTAAAACGAAAGCTTGAGCTGGCGCTGGCAAATTATTGGCAATTTCTTTTTTGATAATTTGACCATTTTTGACCGCGTCAATATTGTAAGCATTCGCCCAATTGCGTGCGACATTTTCTTGGCGTAAATCATATTTTTCGGCTTTAAAAGCTTCGATTAAAACATTGGTGTCGCGATAATAATCGTAAGAAATTTTATCAAAATTATAGCGACCGCGATTCACCGGCAAATTACGCGCCCAATAGTTGGGATTGCGTTCATAAGTGATCGATTTTCCTGCGTCAATTTTAGAAATTTTATACGGACCAGAGCCCAAAGGCGCTTCCAGTGTGGTTTTAGAGAAATCAACTTTGTCAAAATAATGTTTTGGCAAAATTTGCATTGATGCCACCAAAACAGGTAAATCACGGTTCTGATTGTTTTTAAAAATAAATTTTACTTCCCTGTTCGAGATTTTTACCACCTGCAAAACATCGCGATAAATCATTTTGTAAGAAGGATGTCCGTCGGTAATTAATTTGTTAAAAGTAAAAATTACGTCATCGGCGGTGATTGGTTGACCATCGTGCCAACGTGCGATTTGTCTGAGTTTGAAAGTGAGCTCAGTTTTATTGTGAGAAAATTTTATACCTTCTGCAATCAAGCCATAACGCGCCGAAATTTCATCATCCGAGCCTTCCATCAAACTATCGTAAAGATATGAAAGTCCTGCAGCATTGATGCCTTTTAAAATAAATGGATTGAGATTGTTAAAAGTTCCCTCAGCTCCAAACCTTACAAATCCGCCTTTGGGAGCGTTTGGATTAACATAATAAAAATGATCAAAATTCTGGCTATATCTGGAATCGTCGAAGGTTGAAATTTTTCCAGTGAAGGTTTCAACTGCAAAAGCGTTGCTGCTAAAAAAAATCATGACAGCTATCAACAGCTTAAAGCCAAGTTTTGTATTTAAGATTTTAGATTTTAGATTTGGCATCGAAAAAATTTTATTTTAAGTTTAAATGCTAACAATTCGCAAACCTCAACAAATTAAAGCTTCGTCGCCACTTGCTTTAACCATCGGAAATTTTGATGGCGTGCATTTGGGTCACAGTAAAATAGTCGATGAAGTAAAAAATTTTGCCAAAGAAAAAAATCTACTTTCGGCAATTTTAACTTTTGAACCGCATCCGATTGCTTTTTTCAAAAGCGATCGCGCCAAGGATTTTAGGATTACAAGCCTTTCCCAAAAATTAAAAATTTTTCGTGAAAAAAAAATTGATCGCGTAATTATTTTACCCTTCAACCAAAAAATTGCGTCGATAAAAGCTGAAGATTTTATCGAACAAATTCTTGTTAAAGCCTTGAATATCAAGCATTTGTCCGTTGGTTACGACTTTATTTTTGGACAAAATCGCGAAGGAAATTTTCAGCTTTTAGAGCAAGCTGCAAAAAAATTTGGCTTTGAATTAAATCAAATTTCTGCCCTTAAAGAAGCAAATCAAATCTGCTCTTCCAGCTTAATTCGTAAGTTTATTTCTGAGGGAAAAATTATTGAAGCGAATAGATTTTTGGGGCGAAATTTTACAATTTACGGCAATGTAAATGAAGGCAGAAAGCTAGCTCATCAACTTGGATTTCCAACCGCTAATTTATTAGTCAAACCGCATATTATTAAACCAAAATTTGGGGTTTATAAAACACTGACTTTTATTCCGTCTTTGGATAAAAAATTTCCTTCGATTAGCAATTTTGGTGTAAAGCCAACAATTTGCGGAGATTCAATTCCGTTGCTTGAAACCCATATTTTGAATTTTGATCAAAATATTTATGGAAAGAAAATTGAAGTGGAGCTTTTGGATTTTGTGCGAGAAGAAAAGAAGTTTGAATCGCTGGAGGATTTGAAGGTGCAGATAAAGAAGGATTTAGTTAGCGTTACATATTCTTAAAACCAACGCGGAAATAAGCATATCCAGTAATCACCGTCAATATTGCGGCAAAACAAAAAAGAAGTTTAGCCAATAAAACCGTCAAAATAATCAGCGAAAATTTTACGCCAATTTCCATCCAACTTCCGATCAAATTGTAAAAAGTATAATCAGTGCCATTTTCACCAAGCAGCAAGCCAGTAATTGCAACCATTTGCACCATGGTTTTATATTTTGCTAATTTACTGACGGGAATGCTGACGCGAAGTTCGGCCAAAAATTCGCGCAGTCCTGAAACCAGAACTTCGCGACAAATAATAATTAATCCTGGAATCAAAATCCAAAAACTGCGATTGCTGAAATTTATCAACATTACGATGGCAACAATCACCAATAATTTATCAGCAATTGGATCAAGACAGCGACCAAAATTAGACTGAACTTTTAGAACTCTGGCGAAATATCCATCAAAATAATCAGTAATTGCTGCAATTGCAAAAAGCGTTGCGGCAATAACATTTGCAACCATTCCCGGAATATAAAATGACAAAATTAAAACCGGAATTATGGCAATACGAAAAGTTGTGAGAAAGTTAGGAATTTGCTTCAATTTCATTTAAGGAGAATTTTAGATTTAAGATTTCAGATTTGTCTTAAATCTGAAATCCAAAAGCTGAAATTATTTTTTTGCTATCGTTTCAATTTTCATTTTGGCTTCTTCCAATTTTTTAGAACAATGCTCTTTCAAGGCCATGCCTTCTTCATATAAATCAACCATTGAATCGAGATTGATTTTTTCTGAAGATAGAATTTCAACAATTTCTTCAAGTCTTGCTGCCGCTGACTCAAAATCCATTTTTAAAACTTTTTCGGTGAAATTTTTTGGAGATTTTTTAGTCATATTATTTCATAAAATCAAAAAGCGGAATTGAGCCGCCTTCTTTGTCAGAAAGGCGAATCGGATATTTATCGGTGAAGCAAGCGTCGCAATATTGCGGATTCTCTTCATCTCTTTTTGTGCCTTCAATGGCGCGATAAAGTCCATCAATTGAGATATAGGCCAAATGATCAACGCCAATCATTTTTTTAATTTCTTCGATCGAGTAATTTGCTGCGACTAAATCTTTTTTATCTGGCGTATCAACGCCGTAAAAACATGGCGCGATTGTTGGCGGACTGGCAATTAACATATAAACTTCTTTGGCTCCAGCATCGCGAATCATTTGCACAATTTTTTTCGAAGTAGTTCCGCGTACGATACTGTCATCAATTAGAATTACTCTTTTGCCTTGGATCACTTCCAAATTGGCGTTGTGTTTTAACTTCACGCCGAAGTGACGGATTTTGTCAGTTGGTTCGATAAAAGTTCTGCCCACATAATGGTTGCGGATAATTCCAAGTTCAAAAGGAATTTTAGATTGTGCGGCATAGCCAATTGCTGCGGGCACGCCAGAATCAGGGATTGGAACCACAACATCGGCATCAATATGAATTTCTTTGGCAAGTTCAATGCCAATATTTTTACGCATCGCATAAACGCTTTTTCCTTCGATAGCGCTGTCGGGGCGTGCAAAATAAACATATTCAAAAATACAAAATTTCGAAGGTTTAATTTCAAATGGTTGCAGCGATTTGATGCCATCTTTATTGATGATAACCATTTCGCCATGTTCAACATCGCGCATAAATTTTGCGCCGATAATGTCGAAAGCGCAGGTCTCGGAAGCTACAACCACTGAATCGCCCAAAGTTGCGATTGAAAGTGGACGAACACCATTTGGATCGCGAATTGCGATAATTCCATCTTTGTGAATTAAAACCAAAGAAAAGGCGCCTTCGATTTGAGAAACGGCGTCGATGATTTTTTCGGGAAGCGTTGGTTTCGAACTAAGTGCGATTAAATGGATGATAACTTCTGTATCCATTGTCGATTGAAAAATCGCGCCGCGTTGAATTAGGCGGTTTCTTAAAGTGTTGGCGTTGGTTAAATTGCCGTTGTGGGCGATGGCCAAAAATCCGAAACTAAGTTGAGCGTAAATCGGTTGATAATTGCGCGCCGATTTTTTTCCGGCAGTAGAATAACGAACGTGACCGATTGCAGCGGTGCCCTCAAGCTTTTTTGCGATATCGCCAGAATTAAAATTATCAGCAACCAAGCCGTCAGCAAAATGCGCGGAAAAACATTCTCCTGACATTGTAACAATTCCCGCCGCTTCTTGTCCGCGATGCTGCAAAGCATGAAGACCAAGCGCAGTATTTACAGCGGCGTCAGCGCTATTATGGATGGCAAAAATTCCGCACTCTTCGTGTAATTCGTCTAACATAAAATTAATTAATTATTGAACTGTGTCGTAATTGGCGCGAGACATTAGATATTTGTAAACGATCAGATTTTCCATAATGCGTTGAACATAATTTCTGGTTTCAGAATAGCTGATCAACTCAATCCAATCCACTACTTTATCGAGATCTTTTTCTTTGCGTGGATCGTAATATTCATTGATCCAGCGCTGCGCAGCATTTGGTCCGGCATTGTAAGAAGCAATTGCCAACATTTCTGAGCCGTCAAAACGATCGATCAATTTTCTGATGTAGAAAGTTCCTAGTTTTACATTGTAAGGAATGTTGGTTGCAAGCTTGTGTTGATCGTATTGCACACCCATATCTTTTGCTACTAATTTTGCAGTTGCCGGCATTAATTGCATAAACCCAAGAGCGCCAACTTGACTTACGGCCAAAGGCGCAAATCCGCTTTCTTGCTTAACAATTGCGTGAACCAAAGGCGCAAATTCATCATTTGGAACCTCTTTAACGATTTGGAATTTATCTTTGATGAAGAAAACATTGTGCTTGGCTGCGGTGCGTGAAATTTTTACGTCCAATTGACGATCGCCGAGTTCGTTAACGATTTTCATAATCACCGCAATTTGTCCGTCGCTCGTGGCATTTTCGACTGAGTAATCAAAAATTTTCGTGGCATTTTTTTTGTCGCCAGTCAAAGCCAATAAATAAGCGGTTTTAACGATTTTTGAAGCCGAAATAGCTTTCATATCGCTCACCATAATATCAGGATCTTTTGGCAAAACGATGTCATATTGCGCGTTCAAACTATCCAAGGCGCGATGCTTGTTAATAGCGAGTTGGCCGTAGAAAAATAATGGATATTTTGCCGCAATCTTATACCACTCAACAGCTTTCTTTTCCTCTCCCGTTGCTTGCGAAGCCATTCCAAGCCAATAGGCGGCGCGAGAAAGTGTTACGGGTTGCGAAACATTTTTGTAAAGAGTTTCAAAATGTTGGTAAGCATCTTTTGGTTTGTCGAGGAAGCGTAACGCAATCCAGCCCGACATCCACTCCGCTTCCCAGAAATCTGAAGCTGTGGTTGGAAGCGAGTGTTTGGCGGTTAGAATGTAAGCAGCTTTATAATTCTTTTTCTTGATCATTTCTCGCGCATAAAGGCGACGCAAGCTCCACCATTTTTCTGGATATTGTAATTTTGTTGGCAAGTCGACCATTAATTCTAGTAAATCATCAACTTTATCTTTGCCTTTATACCAAATGATTCTGCGGTAAGACAATGCTTCGCTAGATCTTAATCTTCTTGGAACCGAGAGAATAATGTTGTCGATATATTTTGGCGAATCTTGCAGTTCGATGATCGCTGTAAATAATTTTTGATAGTCGTCATCGACATAATTCATGATTCTTTTGGCGTCGGAAATCTTATTATCCCACAACAAGCGATCAATACGACTGGCGTAATTAGCAACGGTTAATTGATTTTGATATTTGGCGATAAAGTTTTTTTCTTCTTCAGCAGAGAAATTTTCTTTGATCCAAATGCTGGAAACAAGAGAGTTGATTTCTTTTTGTAGTATAAATTTTTTCTCGTCAGAACCTTTGAAGTTCGCTAGAAAATTGATGCGCGATTGTAACAAATAAAGTTTTGATTCTGTGGTTCCGGCTGGATTTGATTTAAAATATTGTTCGCTTGATTGATAAGAAATTTTATTGGCGACTGCAACTTTTTCGACGTTACGTTTGATGTCGGAAATATTGGGGAAATAAGTATTGTCAGAAGCGAAACGCGAAATATCGCTAAATGAGGTATTTTTTGCATCAATTGCGCCGCTATATTTGTTCCACAAAACAATATCCGTAACCGCATCAGCAAATCCGGGCTTGGTTTTAATGATGTCAGCTTCGTTATTTTCAACTTCAGCCGCTTCTTTGGCCTTCAAATCTTCAACATATTTTAAAGCTTCGTTATAATTATCGCGTTGCAAAGACACGCTGATTTTTTTTAAAACGTCTAAATCTTCAGAAGTGATTCCTTTCCACAACTTTTGAGTGATTGAACGAGTTGCTGTTTTTGGCTTGATCGTGCCAACTTCAATTGAAACTGACTTTGATGGTTTTAGAGCTGGTTCTGGCTTAATTTCTTCAACAATTTCAATTTTGGTTTTTTTATCTTTTTTGGGAGGTTTTAAGGAATATTTTTTTGGCTTAGCTTTAATATGATGATCAACTTTCTTGTCGGTTTTTTTAGCAACTTTCGCCTCAGCAGCAAGCGGCAGATAAGCTGTCACGAAAATTACAGCGAGCAACTTCATGCAGAAATTTAGAGCAGCATCGAATCTTGGCACTTTTTTAGGAATTTTTTGAAGTTGTTCTTTTGAAATTTTTTTACAAAAAGAAGAGAATCAATTACTTAAAGTTTTTTTTAAAAATACAAACCAAAAACTTTAAAAAATAATCCAACCAAATTTTACTTTTCATTTTCAAAATCACCTCATAGCTTTGTCAAAAATAATTCTTGGAAAATCCCTCCATTTTATAAAATCAGATCAGTCAAGAAATGCGCTTTTTAGTAGAACTTAAGATCAAATTATCTTGCAAAAAAATCGGCAATGACGATTTCGGCAACGAATATTTCCAAAACAAAGAAGGCAAAAGATTTATACTTTACAAGGGTATCGCCGAACCTTCCAAAATTCCTGCCGAATGGCATGGCTGGATTCATTATACCACCAATCGCGTTCCAGTGCATTCAAATGCGCACAAATATCATTGGCAAAAAATTCACTTACCAAATTTAACTGGAACTAAAAATTCTTACGCTCCAAAAGGTCATCTTGCTGCTGGCGGAGTTAGAGAAAAAGTAAGCGCAGATTATCAAGCTTGGAATCCTAATGAGCAAAATCCAAACCATTAAATATGCATAAAAATAATAATTATTTTGAAATTATCGTCGGAACTTTCGTTCTTTTTTCTGCTGTTTTTTTTCTTTTTAATTCCTTCAAAAACTCCAAAGTTAGTGCAATTAAAGGTTATAACCTAATTGCCAAATTCGATAATATTGACGGTCTTGCCTCGGGAAGTGATGTAAAAATTTCTGGCGTAAAAGTTGGCACTATTACCGAAGAATTTCTTGATGAAAAAACCTATCGCGCTGCTTTAAAATTAACTATTGACGACAAAATCAAGCTTCCTTCCGATTCTTCAGCGAAAGTTTCTTCTGAAGGTCTTTTGGGTTCAAAATATTTATCAATTGAACTTGGCGCCGATGACGAGATTTTAAAAGATGGCGAAGAAATCAGATTCACTCAATCTTCGGTAAATTTCGAAGAACTTTTAGGTAAATTTATTTTTAGCGCAAATTCAGATAAAAAAGATGAAAAAAAATAAGATAATTTTTGGGATTTTTTTTGCCGTAGTTTTTTTGCTAACAAATGTGCAAAATATTGCTGCGCAAAATAATTCCGTTGCGGTTGACGCCGAAGAAGATAAGGGCGAAAATACAAAAAAAGAGCAAGAATATAATCTTACCATCGACAAGGTTGATCCTTCGCGATTCAATACCGTCGCCATCATTCAAGGCTTAAACAAAATTACAGCCAAAACTTTGCTACTCGAAATTAAAGTTGGCGACACCATCAAATTCGGCAAATTGAGCATCACCGCTCACAAATGCTGGCAAGCTCCTTTAGATCAAAAACCAGAAAGCAAAATTTTATTAGAAATTTACGATAGCGGCAACAAAGACGATTCCAGAACTCGTATTTTTTACGGTTGGATGTTTTCTTCCAGCCCTTCAATTTCAGCCCTAGAACATCCAATTTACGATATTGCCGCAGTTGGATGTAAGAACAAATAACTAGAATTAGCAGCATGATAAAAATCTCTCCTTCAATTCTTTCTGCCGATTTTTCTAAACTTGGGGAAGAAGTTAAAAATATCGAAAAAGCTGGAGCGAATTACATTCACATTGATGTTATGGACGGCAGTTTTGTTCCCAATATCACAATTGGTAGTGAAGTTGTAAAATCGATTCGCCCAGTTTCTGCCCTGCCCTTCGATGTTCATTTGATGATTAACAATCCTGATAGTCACGTTAAAGCCTTTGCGGACGCTGGTTCCGACATTATCACAATTCACGCCGAAGCTTCAATTCATTTAGATCGTAGCCTCGCTTTGATTAAATCTTTCGGCAAAAAAGCTGGAGTTTCCTTAGTTCCTTCAACTCACGAAAATGTTTTGGATTACGTTTTAGACAAACTGGATTTGATTTTGGTGATGACGGTCAATCCTGGATTTGGCGGCCAAAAATTTTTAGATTCACAATTACGAAAGATCGAAAATATTCGTAAAAAAATTGAAAAATCAGGAAGGCAAATTGATTTAGAGGTTGACGGCGGAATCAATCCTCAAACCGCGAAATTAGCTATTCAAGCTGGCGCCGATGTTTTGGTTGCCGGTTCCTATATTTTTGGGTCAGAAAATTATTCTGAAGCAATCCTAAAACTTCGCCCCTAAATGAAATATATCGTCTACGGCCTTGGAATTTCTGGCGTCGCAACTGCAAAATTCTTAGCGCATAATGGTGAAAATGTCATCGCAACTGATGATAATGAAAAAGCGATTGCAGATGGTAAAAAAAAATTCAGCGACATTAAATTTCAAAAAGCTGACGAAATTAAATATGACTCAGACACTGTAATCAGCTTCTCTCCGGGTATTCCGCTTTATTATCCTAAGTCTCATAAAATTTTAGAAATTATTAAAAATTCTGGCGCCGATTTAGCTTGCGACATTGAAATTTTTTATCGCAAAAATCGTGAAAATAATTTTATCGGCATCACCGGAACCAACGGAAAATCTACCACTACGGCTTTAAGCGGATTTATTTTTAAAGAACTTGGCCTGCCTTCTGAAATTGGTGGAAATATCGGCGTGCCTTGTTTTGAATTGCCGCAAAACCAAAAGAATTTTACTTACATTTTTGAAACATCTTCTTACCAACTTGACTTACTAAGTCAGAGCCATTTTAAAATCGCCGCACTTTTAAATATTACGCCCGATCATATTGATCATCATGGTTCAATGGCTGGTTATATTGAAGCTAAAAAAAGAATTTTTAAAAACCAAACCGAAAAAGATTTTGCACTGATTGATGTAGACAATGTCAATTCTCGTGCCGTTTTTGAAGAGCTTAAGAATGACAAAAATTTTCGTGCAAATTTAGTTCCGATTTCAACCAAAAAAATTCACGAAAACGGCGTCGCGCTTTTTAACGGAAAATTGGTAAACAAAATTAACGGCGCTGAGTCAAGTCTGGAATTAACCTCGGATTTTCTGCGTGGCGAACATAATGATCAGAATATGGCTTTCGCTTTTGCAATTGCTTACTGTCATATGTTTCAACAAGAAAAACATTCTCAAATCGAAAATCGTATAATTGCTGCGATCAAAAAATTCAAAGGCTTGCGTCATCGCATGCAATTGCTTGGCGAAATTGATGGTGTAAAATTTATTAATGACAGTAAAGCCACTAACGCTGAATCAACAGAAAATGCTCTAAAAACTTACGATAATATTTTTTGGATTTTGGGCGGAAAAGCTAAGGATGGCGGAATTGTGGCTTTGCAACCTTACTTTAAAAAAATTACCAAAGCTTTTTTAATTGGCGAAGCAACTGAAGAATTTGCGACAATTTTAGAAAAAAATTCCGTCAATTTTATAAAATGCGGCGATTTAAAAAACGCCATCGCACAATCTTTTTTGGAGGCAAAAAAGATTGGCGTAAAAGAAAAGAGTATTTTACTTTCGCCAGCTTGCGCTTCTTTTGATCAATGGAAAAATTTCGAAGAAAGAGGGGACTTTTTCTGCAAAACTTTTGATGAATTACAAAATTCCTAAACTCAACAAACAGCAAATCAAAAAAGCCGCGGCCTGCTTGACCATTGTTGCTGGATTATTTTTGGGAATCTCTGCTTTTTACACATTATTTAGTCCGACAGAATCTAATAGCACCCTTCCAGCTTGCGCTAGTGGCACGAATGTTGGAGTGGGAACGGTTTGTACTTTTCCTTCTTGCGCCACTACGGCTTCTCCAAATCCTGGAGTTAACTGTCTTCCGAGTTGCGCTTCTGTTTCTGGCACTGCCGCTCCGGGCGTGAATTGTTATTATCTTAATCTTCCACTTTGCAGTTCGACATCAACTTCAGTTTCAGTTTCCGATGCTGGAGTTTCGCCAATTCCACGCGTAAATTGTGCTGATTTAATTGATATGCCTTTATGCTCACAAATCGATCCCGATTCCAGCGGTGTTCCAGCAAAAAATTGTGTTAGTGAGTGTGATTTGTCTTTAAGGGAAGACAGCATTTCTTCTGGTCACAACGTAACTTGCGTAAGATTTTGCGATCACTTGCCGGCTGGCATAACTGCAAATCCACGAACTAATTCATCAGTTGGAAATTGCGTTCAAAGACAATGTCAAAAATTAAATTATTCTGTTCTACCCACCGACTCCAACTGCACAAAACTTCCCTGCAATCTTCTGCTTCCTGAAGAGCTTGATGAAAGCAGAATGCAAAATGACAATGATCCGTACTTCGCACAATATTGCGATGGTAGCACGGTTAAATGTTACAACTTTACTGCCGCTCAATTACCTTACGCTAGGTATCGATACAATAATCCGATTTGCCAAATTCATAAATGCAAGCCAGCCGCTGAATCTTGTGGTAAAAGAAATGATTGCGTTGGATTCACCCTTGGCAATGCAACTACTGATGATACCCAAAATATCGCTTGCAATACCACCTCGCTGACTTTTTCTGATGGCAGCGTTATGTCTTATCCAGATCTCTATTCCAGATATGTCAATATTGGGCTTCCTTTAACCGATCTTTCCCTTTGTACACCAGTTTCTTGTAAACCCACTGTATATAATCCTTATCCTTGCACTAGAGACAGTTCTAACAATCTTACGATTCCACCAGTTGATCAAGCTGGTGCTCCACTTTGCGATACTTCTGGCGACGGAGCAACCTGTGCAACCACAGCCTGCGTTTCTGGATCTGTTTGTAAAAAAGATCTCGGCTATTGCTACAAAACCACCGATTGCAACCTTTCTGCCAATGCGACTAATCAGGCATGTCTTTCCAATCCTTCAAATGATACCGTCGACGATCAAATTAATTTAGCTGATGATACTAATTCTGCGTTTTACCGCCCCGTACCTTTAAACAAAGCCTATACAAATAACGATCCCAGACAAGGTTATCGAATTTCTGGCGCATGCTACACTAAAGATGAGATGAAAAATCAGTCCGATAACAGACCAGCTAACGGCTGCAGCAATGGTAGGGCTTGGGGTTGCGACACCAGAGTTAATCTTGGATTATTCTGGGTTAATTTAGGATATTTCCACATGCAGTGGGGACCTGATGATATAACTAGATCGCCAAAAATGTGTGACGTACCAAAAAACGGTTTTCGCGGTACTGGCTATCTTCATTTATGCGGCAATTCGCAAAATCTCTATGCCAGAATTAGTGAAAAAACCGCTTATTATGAAGGATATGTTCAAACCCAATTTATGGATGATTCTGATGCTGTTTCAACAGTGCGAGTCTGTCTTCGATTTAAAAATACCATTCGCCCCGATGACGTAACCATGGATGATTCTGAAACTTGCGGCAGCAGAGAATGTGCTGTTTCTTGTGCTTTTGGAGCTTGTAAAGGTCAAATTTGCGGCGATGAAACTTGTCGCAGCCTTACTGTAAGATATTCTGAATCCAAAAGATGCGCTTTGAATAATGAGATGTTTCTAAATAATGACGACAATCGACCATGTGCTGTTGTGATCGACAATTTTTTACGCCTCAGAGCTGTGCAATATGGTCATAGAATCTGTACCTTCATCGACGTTAAAGGCACGTTCGCTTATAATAATATGTTTTTTAATGAGAACGAAAAGTTGGATAATGGCGTCACTTGCGTTTCTGGATCTTATAATCCAAACAACGGAAGGTGTAGCGGCGGAAAAAACAGCAATGATGATCCTGGTTTGGCCGATAGATGGCGCACCATTTTAAAAGTTAGATATACTGGAGCAAATGACACCAAAGTGATTGATGGCGTTACAACCAACGGTTTTTATCAAAAAGATGGTAAGTTTATTAAAGCGCAAGAATGCGCTCAAATTCCTTTAACCACTTCGCCGCCAAATATGTACAACCTAACTACGGCACAAAATACCATCAAACTATTCGCACCTCCTTTATTTTTGCGTAGCGTTCATAATAAAAGAGGTGGATCTGATGCAACCGATTCAACAGCCTCTTCTCTTGGTACAACTGATTTTCTATATCCAGAAATTGTAGTTCAATTTGGAACCGCTACCAGAACCCTAAGTATGGGACCTGGATTCAGCGGTTATGAAGTTATTAAAGATCCCTTAAGTTATGCACTTGATTCTGGAGAGTTAACGACCGTACTCAATGGCGTTACCTATAGAGCTGGAGCGTTAATAAAAAAAGAAGTCGATTCTATCAGTAACCAACCCAAACTTTGCCTATATCAAAGAGTATCTTCCAATTCTGGCTTTGAAGATATTAAAATTTCATGCGTTAACAGATCGTTTCCTGAAATTAATAACACTGGCAAAGCTTCTGCTACTACCATCGGCGTTAGAAAAATTTCAATAACTGGCTCAACCAACACTGCCAATGTTTTAAATAATGGAATATATGGCAATTCTAGCATTTCCCTTACACATTGCGCTGACGCCTCTTGTACCAATACTGGCGATAACACAATGACTTTCACCAACTTCGACCCGTCAACTCCTGTATGCATGGGCGCGAATGAAAATAATTTTGAAAAATACAAAATATGCGCTCAGCGCGAAATTTGTAGTAAGCTGTGGAAAGAATGTATGGAAAATGAAATTGCCATTCAAAATAACGGATTAAATAGCATCTATAATTCTGTCAGAACTGATTGCCAAGCTCTTGCTTATAATTGCAACGCTAAAAAAGGCATTACCTCTCCAGCAACATCTTTAATCGATCAAGCTAATGACTCTGCGCCTAGTTCTAACGCTTATGGCTGGTATAATGAATTATGTATCGTCTCTGGCTTCGCAACCAAACTTGGTAAAGTTTATGGTAATAACGATAATGGCGGAACAGGAATTGGAAAATGTAAGTTAGCCACAGGAACTTCAGCAACTTGTCCCAACGGTGGTAATGCAGCAGTTGCTGGATGTGCTTGTTTAGATGCTAGTTCAGGTCTTGTAATAACCGGCTACACCATTCGCAACCAAACCGCACGCGAAGCTGGACTTTGTGTTGACATTCCAACTCCACAAATCTGTCCTTCTTACAATTATGGCGGCGATAGTTACAATGCATCGTCTCTTGATGGAACTAACTATACTAACGCTAGCGGCACGGTTAACCTTCAGCATAATAATAGAAATATTTCCAACGTTAATGCTATAAGCGGCACTGGCGGTCATGGCGAATTTACCACAGCAGTTGTGGGTATGAATAACGTAACGGGTACCTGCAATGGATTCTGGCAAGCGGCTTCTGCTGGCACAAGTCCACAAATGAACTGCGTACTTTCTGGCGCTAATGCTAAATGGACTGGCGTTATCTCTTCAGCAACATCAACATCTTGTGTGCGCTATTCTTGTTCAGCGATTTCTACTGGTTCTGCATCTCTAGATTCTGATACTAACGGACTCTATCCCGCAGTCAGTCCTTACTTTTCCACAGCAGCGGAAACAGGAGATTCTATTAATGAGACCGCAGCTGCCGCTGGCAATGATTTAGGAATTACTTACAACGACGTTACTCTCAGCACCAGAGGACTTTCTAATGGCTACGCAACTTGGGCGGCTTATACAAAAACTAATGATTTCTTAGAAACCGTAACCGCAACTTCTTGCATTGCTGGATACAGAGGCACGCTTCCTACCAGAGCATGTAATCAAACCGGAACTTGGAAACCAGTTAATAGCGTTTGCCAAAGACGTATGTGTAACGCAATTACTCCGCCATTTAACCCCACAACAACAAATGGCAATGGTGATGGCAATGGTTGGGCCGACGGTGGCAATGGCTGGACTGGTTGGTCATTATCTCGAGGCGCCACTTTTGGTGTCGAAGTTTATCTTAAAACTGATTACGATCCCGTAACCAACCCTTCTGGACATTATTTGGGAGAACCTATTTTAAGTGGCTCGTCCTACAGAACTCACTTGACTCCAGCATCCAGAAGCCTAAGCGGCGCGACTGTTGGCTCAATAAGAAAAGGATATTGTAATACAAAATTGGGTTATTTCCAAACTTCTGCCAATCAGCCAGAAGCCACTTGTCAGTCTGATGGAACTTGGAGTGCAATTCGCAATCCATGCGCAACTTCATGCACTGCCATAGGTTCGGCCGATGCCCCTAGTAACGGCAACGCAACTTGGGCCGCAATAACTAGAGTTCCTATTGACGGCAGAACAACATGTCAGGCTGGAGACTGCACTGGCGGAACTTGTGTTGCTGGAATTTGCATCGGCACAGGAACTTGTTCTGCTGGTTATCAAAGATATCCTTACTCGCCGACAAAGGACAACAATGGCGATCCAATAACAGGAACAATCAATATCAATAATCCTGTTGAATCAGCTCCACACAGAACCTGTAAACTACAATTAACCGCCGGTGGTTACGCCAGTGTTTGGAGTGCCACTTCTTCATCCTGCATCAATACTTGCCCTGGTTACCTCGTGGATAACAGAGAAGGAGTTGGCAAGACAACTTACAACGACCTAACCGTCAGGTGGGATTCAGTTGCGGCAGGAGTAACCAATATCCAAACCGTCGCCTACAGAAATAATTCAGATACAGTTTTAGTTGGAAGAGACAGCAACGGCAGAGGAGACGAATATTTTCAAACCGCCTCTCACTATGACACTCAAGGAAGAACTAATGGATATTTTATAGTAACTAGAAGGTGTAACAACGACCTAACTTGGGGACCTGCAATTATCCAATGTCCCACCAATGGTGGCGTTGTAAATAACGCCAATTTTGGTACCGCACTTATAAATCCTTCTCCGTCATTAATATCGTCCTTTGTGCCTGCAGATAACAATTACACCGCATCATCGTGCCTAGCCAATTTTAGCAGCAGTTCTATGCCAGTTTATAGATGCCAAGCAAGCACAGGAAATAATCTTAACCAATATTATTATAACCATATCAGCGGCAATGCTTGCAGTGGATTGCAATGCAATTTGACAAATAACACCCCTTACGGCAGCGGATCTATTTACGCTCCGGGAGCAGCAGCTGGAACATCTGTGGTTGCAGCTGGATCGCCGCCTATTAATTTATCGTGTAAAAGTGGTTATGGTCATGCTATCCGTGAAGGCGAAGGCAGCGACTCAACTTGCGGAGGAAGAACTGTTTACGACAGAATATCGGCCGGCCCAACCATGACTTGTACCGCATCAGCATCAGGCGGATCTGCATCTTGGGTCGTATCTAATGATTGTCAGGCTTGCAGAAACTGCTCTGGCACTGCACGTCTTCCTAGCGACGGCAGTATAAATCTGTCATGGAGTAAAACAAATAGATGCAAAAAAGGTGCCGAGACATATAAATGTACAACACAATCAACAATATCTCAAAGTTGTGCTGGAACGGTTATAAACGGAGCAACATTTACATGTACGGACTCTGATTCATGTAAGGCAGACGGAACTGCGGGTTCTTGTAACTATCACTTAGATGCCTCTGCGACTGTACAATGTAACGACGGCTATTTTATCTTTACAAGTTCATCCTGTAGAGGCGACTGTTAATCTTTCTTTGATCAAATTCAATATGACCTCAAAAATCTCAATCATCATGGGTAGCAAATCAGATTTTGCGACCATGGAACATGCTTGTAAAATTTTAGAAGAATTTGGCGTAAGCTACGAAACCAAAGTTGTTTCAGCGCATCGTACCCCAAAAAGACTTTACGATTTTTGCGAAACCGCAAAAAAAAGAGGAGTCAAAATAATCATCGCTGGCGCTGGCGGAGCGGCTCATCTTCCCGGAATGGCGGCGGCAATTACCGACCTTCCCGTTCTTGGAGTTCCAGTTGAAAGCCGTGCTTTAAAAGGCTTAGATTCACTTTTGTCAATCGCACAAATGCCAGCAGGAATTCCGGTTGGTTGTTTGGCAATTGGCGAAGCGGGAGCAAAAAATTCCGCACTTTTAGCAATTGCAATTCTGGCTTTATCTGATGAAAAATTAGCCAAAAAACTGGCGACATTTCGTAAGAAACAAACTGACTCAGTGGCGTTAAATCCTCAGAGTTAAAAAAGGATTTATCTAACCATATTTCCTCATCGTCGTTTGCCACTCTTTGCTCGCGATGACTATGTTGGGAATTTCGAGAAATAATTACCGGCATAATTACCAAATTATATAAAAAGAAATAATTGTCGTCAAAACCACCAAAACCTCTTTGTTTTTAATTCTAAAAACTTAAGAAAGCGCAACCCTCTCACCACTCACAAAATTCCAAAACTTTCCAAACAATTTAAGTCCAATGTCTCTCAACAAGATCCGTATCATCACAAGATATGTCCGTAAATTTTTTGCCGGATTCGTGTCGGTAATTCCATTTACCAATACCAGAGTTAGCGGTTATCCGTTTTCTCGTCCCATAAATGCACTTGATAAAGACTGGCTTGACCTCGGAAGCGATATCGAACACACAAATTTAAAAAACAAAAATGCAAAATAACAGAAACAGAAAACCTCAAGGCAGAAGAGATAATTTTTCACGCCGCCCAGAAACAATCGAAGACATTCTTCCTTCTTCAGAAATTTTAGAAAAATTCGAAGATGCCGTTCCTGGATCAGTTGCTCAGCTAATTAAAATGGCAGAAAACGAACAAAAACACCGTCACAATTGGCAAGATAAATATCTTAAATCTCACAATATCAGCACCAGAGTCGGTCAAGTTTGTGGAGCTATTTACAACCTCGCTTTACTGGGAGTGGTTTATAATTTGATCAGTTCTGGCGAAAAAGAATTGGCAATAAATATTTTCTTAATCAACGCCGCTGTAATTGCTTTTGTAATTCTTGTTACAACTTTTGAACGTCGTGTTTTTTCAAGAAGACCACGAGTTAGAGGCAGAGAGGACAACAGAAGAAGAGGCGGAGATAATAAAAAAGATTCAAGAAATTCTCCGCAAGACAGAAAATCAAGATCAGCTTAAATTGTTTGATCGCGCCCTTTAAAAGAGGGGGGTGCACCGTTTTAGAAACCTCTGAAAAACTAAGATTTCAGAGGTTTCTTTAATTTCAGAAGCTTTATTCCCAAAAATTAATTCACAAATTTTTCCTAAAAGTTTTTTGACTTATAAAAGATCGATTCTTAGACTTCGGGTCCCCAAATTTTTTACTTTTTAGATTTTTTTCTTTTGGGTGGCTTGGCCGAAGTTAAGGCTTACGCTTTAATCTTGGCCAAGCCTTTTTATTGCTAAAAATATCTAATATTATTGGCCTCTGTGGCGGAATTGGTAGACGCGATAGACTCAAAATCTATTGTCCCTTGGGACGTGTCCGTTCGATTCGGATCGGAGGTACCACACAAAATCAAGCAGCATGTTTAATTTGGTTGATCTGTTCAAAGCCGTTTTTCTTGGAATTGTTGAAGGATTAACCGAATTTCTTCCTGTCTCGTCGACAGCGCATCTGTTGATCTCATCTTATCTTATCGATTTCCAATCGGTAAAAAATAATCTCTTCGAAATTGTTATTCAGATTGGTGCAATTCTTGCTGTTTGCGTGATTTATCGCAAAAAAATTCTCGATGTAATTTTGAATTTACATCAAAAAAATAATCAAAGATTTTCTTTAAATTTAGCTTTAGCATTCCTGCCAGCGATGTTGATTGGCGGGCTTTTTCACAATATAATCAAAGAAATCTTTTTCTCTAATTTGGTAATTGCCATCGCGTTAATTTTGGGCGGATTGATTATGATTTTTGTTGAGATGAAGCCCAGCAAATCAGATGTTGAAAGCCTTGAAGACATAACTCCTAAACAAGCTTTTTATATCGGAATATTTCAATGTTTTGCCATGATTCCTGGAACTTCTCGTTCTGGCGCAACTATAATTGGTGGGCTTTTGCTGAAATTTAATCGCAAAATCGCCACTGAATTTTCTTTCTTTTTAGCGATTCCAACAATTTTTGCCGCCACCGCTTTTGATTTACTTAAAAACTTCCACGAGCTTTCAAATTCTGGCTTAGAGCTAATTTTAGTTGGAACTTTTGCAGCATTTTTTTCAGCAATTTTGGTGATTAAATGGTTTATCAATTTCGTCAGCAAAAATAATTTTATCCCTTTTGGCATTTACAGAATCATTGCTGGAATCATTATCTTGATTTTTATTATCTAATTTATGTCGCAAGAACCTGCTCATAAATTTGCAATCAGATTTGGACTTGGAGCCATCAAAGCCGTGGGTTTTGGCATGATGGAAACTGCAATTAAAGTGCGCACCGATGGCGGAAAATTCAAAGATATTTACGATTTTGCTGAGCGCCTTGACCCAAGATCGGTAAATAAAAAATCGATTGAAGCCTTGGCCAAAGCCGGCGCATTTGATAAGCTAAATTCTAATCGCCGCCAAATTTCAGAATCTTTCGACACCCTCTCCTCTTATTCAACACAACAAAGCGAAGCCGCATCTTCGAACCAAATGAGCTTATTTGGCGGACTTCCTGAAGCTGATAAAAAACCCGAATTAAAAAAAGTTGAGAATTGGAATCGCATCGAACGTTTGCAAAAAGAGTTTGAAGCTTTCGGATTTTTTTTAAACGAACATCCGATTGATGAATTCATTCCTGACTTAAAAAAACGCGGCACAATCTTTTCTGACAAGTTGGAACGTGACGAACTTTCCGACAATAATTTAATAAAAATGGCCGGCGTAGTTGCGGGCAGTAAACATCGTTCTGGACCACGTGGACGCTTCGCTTATCTTACAATTTCTGATCCGCTGGGAATTTTTGAAGCGATGATTTTTGACGAAACTTTAATTACAAATGCTCGCGATTTATTGGCCGATGGCAGCATGATTGCCCTAGAATGCTTAATCCGCAAAGATGATGGTGGAATTAGAATTCTGGTGCGCGACGTTAAAAAACTCGAAGATTTTATCCGCATTACACCAGCAAAAAATGAAGATTTTGAAGATATTAAGCAACAGCCAACGCGCCGCGAATATAATCGTAGCGCAGATTCAAATTCATGGAAAAGTAATTCCGAGAAAAAAAATTATGAAAAACCTCCCGTCGCTTCTGCAGACACTTCACATCAAGACAAAATTGAGGCACTAAAAGCTAAGAAAATTTTCTCTTCGATACAGATTATTTTAAAAGAGCGCGATGCGGTTATTGGTGCAAAATCTTTACTCTCGCAACGGATTGCGCCGAAAGATTTTGAAAAATTTACCAGAGTTTATTTTGTTGTAATGCGCGGTGGAAAAGTTACGAAAGTTGAGTTGTCAGAGAAATATCTGCTCGATAATGCCGATGTCTTAAGGATGCGCGCGGTTGCTGGGATTATTGATGTGGAGTCGAATTAACTCAAGGGGCCGTCATTGTGAAGCGTTAAAACTCCGCCCTAGTCTTAAACGCGATTGAAATCGTGCCTTCATCTAAATAATCCAACTCACTTCCAACTGGAATTCCATGAGCCAATCTTGTCACTTTAACCTCAAAATCTTTTAAACTTTCAGCTAAAAAATGTGCCGTTGTTTGTCCGTCAATTGTGGCGCTAGTCGCGATGATTATTTCTTTTACTTCGGAATTTTTTAGACGTTTAAAAAGCTGATCTAAGTTTAAATCTTCAATATTAATTCCCGAAATCGCCGAAAGTTTTCCGCCCAAAATATGGTAACGACCTTTGTAATTTTCAGCGCGCTCAATCGCCCATAAATCCGCCACTTCTTCAACAATGCAGATCAATTTTTCATCACGATTATGATTGCTGCAAATGCCACACACCGCGCCTTCATCTAAGTTGCCGCAGATTTCGCAATTGTGAATTTTATCAAATAAAGCCTGCAAATGCTCAATCAAAGGTAGTAAAGTTTTTTCTTTATTCCCCGCTAAATGCAAGACAACGCGCTTTGCCACTCTAGGTCCCATGCCTGGAAGTTTGGCAATAATTTTACTTAAATTTTCAATGATATTTGTTTGCATTTTTTCTTTTTTAAAAGATGACTTTAGAATTTGGAATCTAAAGCGCTTTAACGCCAATTCGGGAAAGCCTAATAAGATTTGTTTTATTGACGCTTGCCAATATCAGCAAACACTTTAGCTAACTATTTTTAGTTCATATTCATCTGGGCTAAAAAATAATTAGCTAACAGCGTCTATTTTATCTTATCATTGATTATTGGTGGAAAATATTTGAATAAATCGCTTGGCATCATGCCGATTTCGCCTTGTTCTTTTGCTACTAAATCGCCAGCAATAGCGTGAATATTTACGCCATAGATTGCGGATTCTTTATTGCTTAAATGCTGTGACGCCAATCCTCCGATCAGGCCAGACAATACATCTCCCATTCCAGCTGTTGCCATTCCAGGATTTCCGTAAGGACAGCGATGAATTTTTTTGCCATCAAAAATTAAAGTGCCGCTGCCTTTTAAAACTGCGGTTGCTTTAAACTTTTTATAAAGTTTTTCGATTGCCAATTCTCGATCTTTTTGAATTTCATCACTTGAAACCTTCAATAGCCGCGAGGCCTCACCCACATGTGGCGTAATTATAGAATTTGTTAAATCAAAAGTTTTTTTACTTTCGCTTAAAATATTTAAAGCATCGGCATCAATTATTTTTGGTAAATTTGCAGCCATTGCCATTGCAAATAATTTTTGCGCCCAGACAGATTTGCCAAGGCCACAGCCAATTACGATTACAGTTTTACCCGCAAAGATTTTTTTTGCAGAAGAATGAGAAGGAAGAGTCATTGCATTTGGAAGTCGTGCTAAAAGTGCCAAAATATTTTCTTCTTTTGTTAGAACTGTAACCTTGCCTGCGCCAGCCCTATAAGCCGATTCCGCTGCCATAATTGCCGCGCCACCCATACCAACATCGCCACCGATAATCAAAACGTGACCGAAATTTCCTTTGCCAGAATCAGCTTTGCGTATGAGCGATTTGTGAAGATTTTTTGTAAAAACTTTCATCGGTGAAATTTCTTTTTTAAAAAATTGATCGAGATCAAAAGGCATTAGAATTTCTTTCTTAACCATTGTCCATAACTAGACACCAGCTATTATGACATTTTATCATTCCTCTCTAAACGCTTTGTAAGTGGAATCAGAAATTGGCGTAAACATGTAAGAAATAAGAGATCTTGATCCGGTTATGATAAAGACTTGCGCTGGCATTCCTGGGTAAAGTTCGATTTTCTCTTTAAGTTTTTCGATGTCTTTTTTGCTGATGGAAATTCTGGCTAAGAAATATGATTCTCTGGTTTGTTCATTGGTTACAATATCTGCCGAAATATTGATTACTTCGCCATTAAGCTTTGGAACTTTTTTGCCTTTATAAGCTGTAAGCTGAATTTTGGATTTCATGCCAATTGCCACATTGTCAATATCTTGCGGCTTAACTTTGGCTTCAATAATCAGCTCTTCATGTTGTGGCACGATATTCATGATTTCGCCCGCAGGCGGAACAACCGCACCAATGGTGTGATATTTGATATTCATGACCTTTCCTGAAACT
The DNA here is from genome assembly GCA_964434225.1 of uncultured Rhizobium sp. Lineage (GTDB taxonomy): Bacteria > Pseudomonadota > Alphaproteobacteria > Rickettsiales > UBA1997 > UBA2645. The sequence goes on along the minus strand of CAYSUM010000002.1, from coordinate 1,680 downwards.
GGAGATTTAATTGCCGATCTTTTTAAAACATCTTTTGAGGCGGAAAGTTGGTTATAAAGCGTAACAATTTCCATGTCGCTTTCTTTAATTTCTTTGAGAGTTTCCGAAAGATCTTCATTTTTATAGTTAGATATTTGCAATCTTGCCGTTTCTGCTTGCTCATCGGCTTCGGCGATTGATTTTTGCAAATCAATTTCGCGCAGAATTGGTAAATTATCTTCATCAACCAGCGGCTTGATTAAACCTAATTCTTTTTCAAAAAGCCCAAGTCTGATTTCAGCGGATTTTAATTTCTTTTCTAAAACCTTTATTTCGCCCTGTCTTTTGGCTTTTCTTGATTGAAAAAGTCTGAGTTGATTGGTGGCAATTTCTTCTAGTTTAGCATTATCATCTTGCGATAATTCCCCAACTTCAGAAAAAAAATCGGTTAAATTCAGACTTTGTTTATTTTCTTTTTCAGCTTTAAGGCGTTGTTTCTGTAGCTGCATTGTCCACAACCTTTCTTTTAAAATCTGCTGCTCGGTTTTGGCTTTGATGTCGTGAAGATAAAGCAAAACATCGCCTTGATTTATCATTTGCCCTTCTTTTACCAGAATTTGGTCAATGATTCCACCCTCAAGATGTTGGATGGTTTTGCGGTTGAAGTCGAGCACCACAACGCCATCAGCAATTGAGGCAGATTTGATTGGCAAAAACGCTGCCCAACCAAGAAAAAGAATAACAAAAACAATCAGAGCTTTAACTCCGTAATTGATGGTATTTTCAGCTATTTTGGATTCGATTTTTCCGATTATCACGCCGCCTCTCTCAAAGAAGGTTGGGGCGATTTGCCCAAAACTTTATCCACGCTATCAAACGCTTTTATTTCTCCGTCTTTTAGCACCATTACTTTATCGCAAATTGAAATAACCGAAGTGCGGTGAGTTATTACAATCGTGGTAATTTTATTTGTCCGAGCGCGAAGAATGGCATTGTTTAAAGCCGCTTCTCCTTCGGCATCAAGGTTGGAATTTGGCTCATCAAGAACAACAAATTTAACATCGCCAAAATAAGCGCGAGATAAGGCAATTCTCTGTTTTTGTCCCGCCGATAAATTGCTGGCATCTTTTTCAATTGGCGTTTCGTAGCCTTGTGAAAGCGATAAAATAATTTCATGAACATCGCAGAATTGCGCTGCTTTGATGATTTCCTCATCTTTGGCGTCAACATTCATTCTGGCGATATTGTGTTTCACCAAACCTTTGAACAGTTCTACATCTTGCGGCAAATAACCAATATGTTTGCCTATTTTTTCTAAATCTTGATCAAAAAGATTGGCGCCATCAATTTTTACAATTCCGGAGCTTGGTTTTAAAACTCCAACTAAAAGTCTGGAGAGAGTTGTTTTTCCACTTCCTGTCGGGCCAATAATTCCAACGACTTCGCCAGCATTTATTTTGAATGAAATTCCTTTGATTAAAAGGCGATCAGATTTCTCTAGCTTGTAAATCAGCTTATCGACAAGGATTTCACCTTTTGGAGTTGGCAATTCAATTTTACCTTTTTCTTCAACGTAATTTTTTAAGGATTCGTTCAAACGAAAATAGGCGGCTTTGGCAGTTTTAAGCGATTTCCAAAGTCCAATCGCATTATCAAATGGAGCAAGTGCTTTGCCAGCAAGAATTGAAGTGGCGATAATGC
>CAYSUM010000001.1:115237-137246 GCA_964434225.1 uncultured Rhizobium sp. | reverse complement strand
TTCGCGAAGGCGGAAGAACTGTGGGTGCGGGTGTTGTTTCTAAGATTATTAAATAGTTTTTGTCGGCACTTTTTGCTTCTGTGCATCGACCCACAGAGATTTATCTCTGATGTGTAGTGCAAGCAATTGTGCCGATAGAGCTTTTGCTCTGCATAACAAAGTCAAATCTATGATTTAACTGACAAGATTTACTTAGGAGTAAGATTCAAAGTAAGTGCAGATAAAAAAGATTGTGTAAATGAAATAAGGAAAAAAGAAGAAAAGTTAAAGAAAAAGAGGGTCAGCTGCAAACTGTTAAAAAGGCAAAAGACACTAAAGATTTTCAATAATTTTTCTGATTTTAGGAGCGTAGCTCAACTGGTAGAGTAGCGGTCTCCAAAACCGTTGGTTGGGGGTTCGATTCCTCTCGCTCCTGCCACTTCGTTTTAATCCAAATTGAAATTGCTTTGAAAGCGCTAAATTTTTTTAAAGATGTAATTGATGAGTTGAAGAAACTCCATTTTCCTTCAAAAAGAGAAACTTATATCACAACCGTGACTATTTTGGTCACTATTGTGGTGGTTTCTGTGATGATTCTGTTCGCTGATTTTATTATTTCAAAAATTATCGGAATTATTTTCGGTTTATAAATTTTAACCCTTCGATTTTCTTCTAAGATGAGCACTAACGAAAATAAATGGTATATATTAAATGTCATGGCTGGCCAAGAAAACAAGGTGGCCTCGGACATTAAATCAATGATTATGCGCGGCACTTTGGGTAGTTTTGTTGTCGATGCTTTAGTTCCATCAAAACAAGTGATTAAAATTAAAAAAGGTCAAAAAGTTCAGGAAGCGCAAAAACTTTTCCCCGGATATGTCTTCATTAACGCCAACATTAGCTCTGAAGCATATAACCTTATTAATTCAATTCCAAAAGTAATGGGATTTCTGGGTGGAAAAAATAGTCCAGAACCAGTTTCTGAAGTTAAGATGCAAGATATTCTAAATCTCTCGAGCGAACAAATTTCCGATAATAAAAATGTTATATTTGAAATTGGTGAAGTTTTAAACGTAATCGAAGGTCCGTTCGAATCCTTCTCTGGTGCTGTTGAGGAATATGATTCTGAAAAACAAAAAGTTAAAATTTCAATTTTGATTTTTGGTAGAGCTACTTCGGTAGAGCTCGACATTAGTCAAGTTGAAAAAATTTCCTAAGTTTTTTAGTCAATTTTTTAAGAAAAAAATCTTTTAAAAAATAATCGTAAAATTTTTTACAAAACTAATTGCAAGTTATTTTTGTAAAACTAATTTTCCGCGCCTCGCAAATATCAGGTGATGCTCCTAATAGGTCGCGGAATCAATAAAATAAAGCTTCTACAAGTATAATTCTTAAATTAATTTTATGTCTAAAAGCAAAAAAGAAGTTTTAGGCCTCATTAAGTTGCAAGTGCCTTCAGGAAAAGCAAATCCAGCTCCTCCAATTGGTCCAGCTTTGGGTCAAAAGGGCTTAAACATTATGGAATTTTGTAAGCAGTTCAATGCTATGAAATTCGATTATGAGCTAGGAACGCCAATTCCAGTTACAATCGTAGCCTACAAAGATAAGTCTTTTACGTTTACAGTTAAAAGCCCTCCAGTTTCCTACTTAATCATGAAAGAAATTGGTTTACAAAAAGGTTCATCAAACCCAGGAAAGGATACAGCTGGCAAGATTACTATGGCTCAAATCAATAGTGTCGCCAAGAAAAAAATGGTCGACATGAATGCTACAAGTCTTGAAGCTTGCGCCCAAATGGTTAAAGGGTCCGCTACTTCTATGGGTCTTGAGGTGGTTGAATAATAATTTGTAAGCTCACAAAAAATGACAAAAAATACTAAAAAAATTGAGAAAACTGAGAAGTATTCAGTTGTAAATCTCGAAGAGGGAATCAAAAAAATCCAAGAAATAGCTGTCGAAAATAAGCGTAAATTCGTTGAGACTGTTGATATCGCAGTTAATCTTGGAATTGACGCTAAGCAATCTGACCAAGCTGTAAAAGGTTCAATCCTTCTTCCAAATGGTTCGGGTAAAAAAGTTAAAGTTATTGTGTTTTGTGGCAATGATGCGCAAAAACAAGTCGCTTTAGAGGCCGGAGCTTCAATTGCTGGATTGGAAGATCTGGTTGCTAAAATTGAAGGCGGCTTTCTGGATTTTGATTGCTGCGTTGCCACTCCAGACGTGATGCAAAAAATCAGCAAAGTTGCTAGAAAATTAGGGCCTCGTGGTTTGATGCCAAGTCCAAAAAACGGCACTGTTACTACTGATATTCAAAAAGCTGTTTCAGATGCTTTGAAAGGAAAAGTGAATTTCAAAAACGATAAAGCAGGAACAGTGCATTGCTTAGTTGGCAAGGTTGATTTTGATGCTAAAGCTCTAGTTGAAAATGCTAAAGCCGTTATCAAAGCAATTAAAGATGCCAAACCAGAAGCTTCAAAGGGAAAATTCATCAAAGAATTTTACTTGAATACAACCATGGGACCATCTGTGCAAGTTGCTATCGATAGTTTGTAATTAAATTTCTAAGACGATGAATAAAAATCAAAAATCAGAACTAGTTTCTTCTTTAAAGAATAAGCTAACAAACAGTATCTTTGTTGCCGTTATCCACTACAGGGGGATGAGTGATAAACAACTTTACGATATGAGGGTTGCTCTTAAAGCTAAAAAGTGTGACATGAAAATCGCCAAAAATACTTTGGTAAAAGTTGCGGTTAAAGGAACTGATTTAGAAATTTTAACTCCGCATTTAACTGGTCCAACCGCAATTCTTTATTCACAAGATCTAATAGCTTTATCAAAAGTTATTTCTGATTTTTCTAAAGAAATCGGAGTTTTGAAAATCAAAACTGGATATTTAAACAAAGCATTAATTACCGAAAGCGCTATTAATGATTTGGCAAAACTTGGATCTTTGGAAGAGGTTCGCGCTTCATTCATTGGCAAGTTGAAAGGTGTTCAGTCTAACTTCGTGAGAATCTTAAACGCTCCCGAGTCTGGACTTGCTACTTCATTCAACAGCTAGGTCTTTTGGTAACACAAAATTAACAATCATCTTTAAACAACAAAACTAGGAAAAAAATGACTACTAATCTTGAACAAATTTCAGAAACCTTATCTTCACTTACAGTTCTTGAATTGGCTGAATTGAGCAAAAAATTAGAAGAAAAATGGGGCGTTTCTGCCGCTTCTTTCTCTGCCGCTGCTCCTGCCGCCGCCGCAGCTGTTGCTGAAGTTAAAGATAAATTCGAAGTGGTGTTAACTGCTGCTGGTGATAACAAAATCAACGTTATCAAAGAAGTTAGAGCTATTACTGGTCTTGGCTTAAAAGAAGCTAAAGATTTAGTTGAAGGCGCTCCAAAAACAGTTAAGTCAGATGTTCCAACAGCTGAAGCTAATGACTTGAAAAAGAAATTAGAAGCCGCTGGCGCAAAAGTTGAATTGAAATAATTTTCATAAATAAAGCCAATCTGTCTTAATTTGGCGGGTTGGCTTTTTGTCGTTTGTGCTACCATGTTCAGCACAGGGCGTCACTATTGCTCTCGTCAAATTTGACTATAATAGTTAAGTCAACAAAAAAAGAGGTTTATCTCAGGTGATTCAGACTCGTAATTTTGATCAAGCGCTTTTCAGAAAAAGCTTCGGTAACAATAAAGACAGAGAGGCGATTCCTTATCTGATCTCTCTACAACAAGAATCTTACGAAAAATTCTTACAAGCCAATATCGAGCCAGAAAAAAGAGAAAATGTCGGTATTCAATCAGTATTTAATTCGTTCTTTCCGCTTTCAGATTCAGCTGGAAGAGTAACGTTAGAATTCGTCAGCTATTCTTTAGGTAAGCCGAAATACGAATCTTACGAATGTTTATCGGCGGGTAGAAGCTTCTCTGCTCCTATGCGCGCTCAGCTTCGTTTAATCTTGTGGCATCAAGAAGAAGGCAGCGAAATTAAAGAAATCCGTTCAATCAAAGAACAAGAAGTTTACTTGTGCGACGTTCCTTTAATGACGCAAACAGGAAGCTTCATTATCAATGGCGCCGAAAGAGTCATCGTGTCGCAAATGCGTCGTGCTCCTGGTGTTTTTTTTGATAGCGAAAATGTAAAATTATCTGGCTCTAAGTCTTATACAGCCAAGATTATTCCTCATATCGGTTCTTGGCTTGATTTTGAGTTTGACAGCAAGGATATCCTTTATTTCCGCGTTGATAAAAAAAGAAAAATCCCAGTTTCTTCTTTGTTAAGAGCGATCGGCATGTCTCCTGAAGACATCATACGTGGTTTCTATGGTTCAATTGAAGCCTTTATTACTAAAAATGGTTGGGCAACAAAATTTGATGGCGAAACTTTCTTGGGTAAAAAAGTTGGTTATGATTTGATTTGCGCTGATACCAAAAAAGTAATGGTAAAAGAGGGCTCTAAATTAAACCGCAAAGCTCTGGATAAATTAAAAGAAGAAAAATTTACCAACTATCTTTTGACTGATGAAATCCTTCTTGGATATGTAGTCGCTCAAGATTTGATTGATAATGATACCGGTGAATTATTGCTTGAAGCTGGTAGTATCGTTACTCCAGAAAGTTTAGAAATTTTACAAAAATTAAATTTCAAACAAATTGCCGTTATCAATCCAAGTAAGTCTGATATTGGGCCATATCTCTACAACACTATGTTGGTAGATAAAAACCAAAATCAAAAAGATGCTTTGTTTGATGTTTATAAAGCAATCAGACTTGGTGAAGCTCCATCATCTTTGGAAGTTGCTAAAAATTATTTCGACAATTTGTTCTTCTCTGACGCTAGATACAACCTATCTGACGTTGGTCGTATGAAGATGAATCACAGATTGTCTTTAAATATCGACAAAGAAACCCTGCACTTAACTCATGACGATGTTAAGCAAGCGATCAAAATCTTAAGTTTGATCAAGCATAACGATCTAAAAACCGATGATATTGATAACTTGGCTAATAGACGCGTTCGTGCCGTTGGTGAGTTGATTGAAAACCAACTTCGCGTCGGTATGTCAAGAATTGAAAAATCGATCATTGAAAAAATGAATTCGGTCGAAGTTGATACAATTATGCCTCAAAGCTTGATCAACTCTAAGCCATTGTTGACTGCGGTGAAAGACTTCTTTGCCACTTCACAATTGTCTCAATTCATGGATCAAACCAACCCGCTTGCTGAAGTTACACACAAGCGTAGACTTTCAGCCTTAGGACCCGGTGGTCTTACTCGCGAAAGAGCTGGTTTTGAAGTGCGTGACGTGCATCCAACTCATTATGGCCGTATCTGTCCAATTGAAACCCCAGAAGGACCAAATATTGGTTTGATCAATTCTTTGGCCACTTACGCTCGCGTTAACAAATATGGCTTCATCGAAACCCCATATCGCAAAGTTACTAACGGCAGAATCACTGACGAAATCCATTATCTTTCTGCATTAGAAGAAGTTGATTTTGTAATTGCTCCTTCGGTTACTAATATCGACGACAAAGGAACGATCAAGGTTGACTTCGTTAACTGTCGTAAAAATGGCGAATTCATTATGATGATGCCAGACAAAATCGACTATGTTGACGTTTCGACCAAGCAGATCGTTTCAATCGCAACTACACTAATCCCTTTCCTTGAGAATGACGATGCGAATCGTGCTTTGATGGGTTCGAACATGCAGCGTCAAGCTGTTCCACTTCTTCGTCCAGATGCTCCTCTAGTTGGAACTGGCATGGAAGCTGTTATTGCAGCAGACTCAGGTGCTGCTGTTAAAGCGAAAAAAGATGGCGTAGTAAAATTCGTTGATGCGTCAAAAATTGTTGTTGAGTCAATCGAAGACGGCATTCCTCACGTTGAAGTTTATGGCTTACAAAAATATGTTAGAACCAACCAAGACACTTGTATCAACCAGCGTCCTACGGTTCTAATCAACCAAAAAGTTAAAGCTGGGCAGATCATTTCGGACGGGCATTCAATTTCTGATGGTGAAATCGCTCTTGGTAAAAACGTTCGTGTGGCCTTCATGCCTTGGAACGGTTATAACTTTGAAGACTCGATCATCATTTCGGAAAGATTATTGGCTGACGATACTTTTACCTCAATTCATATTGAAGAGTTGGAAGTGGTTGCCAGAGATACTCGTTTAGGGCCCGAAGAGATTACTCGCGATATTCCAAATGTAAGCGAAGAGGCCTTGGCAAAACTTGACGAAGAAGGCATTATTCACATCGGTGCCGAAGTTCAGGCCGGAGATCTTTTGGTTGGCAAAACCACTCCAAAATCTGAATCTCCGATGACGCCAGAAGAAAAATTATTGAAAGTAATTTTCGGTGAAAAAGCTTCAGACGTAAAAGACTCATCGCTTTATGCTTCTACGGGAATCAGCGGTACTATCGTTGACGTAAAAGTTTATTCGCGTAAAGGTATCGAAAAAGACGAGCGTTCAGTTTACATCGAAATGCAACAAATCGAAGAATTAGCAAAAAGCAAAAACCTAAAAGTTTCTTTCTTGGAAGATTCTTTAAAGGGTGCTTTGGTTGATTTATTCGATGGCAAAAAACTTACCAGCAACATTGATAAGTTGAAGGCTAAAGCAAAATTAGAAGCTAAAGAATTAGAGTCTCTGAGTAAAAATAATTTGATTAAAATTGTTGTTGATGATGCGAAAGCAATGGATAAGGCGGAAAAGCTTATCAAATCACACAATAAACAAGTTGCTGAAATTGAAAAAGATTTCTCTGACAAAGTTGCTCGCATCAAAGCTGGCGACGAGTTAGGACAGGGCGTTTTGAAGATTGTAAAAGTTTACATTGCTTCAAAATATAGACTTCAACCTGGTGATAAAATGGCGGGACGTCACGGTAACAAAGGTGTCGTTTCTAAAATTGCTCCAGCTGAAGATATGCCTTACTCAGAAGATGGTCAACCAGTTGATATCGTCCTGAGCCCTCTGGGCGTACCTTCTCGTATGAACGTTGGACAAATTCTTGAAACTCATTTGGGTTTTGCTTCAAAAGAAATTGCTAAACAAATCGGTAAGATTTTAGAGCAAGTTTCTGAGAAAAAAGCCGAGTTCATCAAAGAATTAAGAGATAAAATTTTATCAGTTTACACTTCGCAAGAAGAAGGAAAGAGAATCAAAGCCATGGACGATGCCGAGCTTATGACTTTCGCTACGAGATTGAAAAAGGGCATTCCTTTTGCGACTGGAATTTTTGAAGGTGCCAAAGAAGAGTATATCACTAAGTTGATTGAAATTGCTGGCGCCGATAAGTCTGGTCAAATCAATTTATTTGACGGTAAAACTGGTCAGAAATTTGATCGCAAAGTTACGGTCGGATACATTTACATGTTGAAATTGCATCACTTGGTTGATGATAAAATTCACGCTCGTTCGATTGGACCATACAGTTTGATCACTCAACAGCCTCTTGGTGGTAAATCCCACTTTGGTGGACAAAGATTCGGTGAAATGGAATGTTGGGCTCTTCAAGCTTACGGTGCGGCATATTCACTTCAAGAAATGCTTACAGTTAAGTCAGATGATGTGGTTGGTAGAATTAAAATCTATGAATCAATCATCCAAGGTAATCAAAACTTCAATTGTGGTATTCCAGAATCATTTAACGTTATGATAAAAGAAGTGCGTTCGCTTGGTTTAAATATTGAACTTGTAGAGAAATAAAAACGGGGCCCCGCATTAAAAAGCGGGGTGATTAATTTAAGTGTCACCCTGAGCTTGTCGAAGGGTTAAAACAAAACTAAAAAATCATGTCATTAGCAGGAACTTCTTCACACGGTCTATTAAGTCTAAATTCAAATAGTGCCGTCGATCTTCTGGACTTCAACGCTATTAAAATTTCCATCGCCGATCCAGATAAAATCAGATCATGGTCATTTGGCGAAGTAACTAAGCCTGAAACCATAAATTACCGAACTTTCAAACCAGAAAGAGATGGTCTTTTCTGTGCCAGAATTTTCGGGCCAATTAAAGACTACGAATGTCTTTGCGGAAAATATAAACGCATCAAATATAAAGGAATTGTCTGCGAAAAATGTGGTGTTGAAGTTACGTCTTCAAAAGTCCGTCGTGAAAGAATGGGCCATATTGAACTTGCTGCTCCAATTGCTCATATCTGGTTCTTAAAATCTCTCCCATCTCGTATCAGTGCTATTTTAGGCCTTACCCTTAAAGCCGTTGAGAAAGTTATTTATTTCGAATCTTACATCGTAACCGACGGACTAATGTCTCCGTTAAAAGACGGCACGATTTTAACTGAAGATGAATATGCAAAATATCAGCAAGAGCATGGTTATGGCAGCTTCATCGCTGAAATGGGTGCTGAGTCAATCCAAAAATTGCTAGCCAAACTTGATTTGAAGAAAATTCAAAAAGAATTGCGTGAAGATTTAGTTGTTCAGACTTCAGAGCTTAAGAAAGAAAAAATCATCAAAAGATTAAAATTAATCGAGCAGTTTATCGAATCAGATAACAGCCCAGCTTGGATGATTATGAGCGTTCTTCCAGTGATTCCACCTGATATCCGTCCTTTGGTTATGCTTGATGGCGGTCGCTTTGCTACTTCAGATCTAAACGAATTGTATCGTCGCGTTATTAACCGCAATAACCGTTTGAAACGTTTGATGGAATTGGGCGCTCCTGAAATCATCATTAAAAATGAAAAGCGCATGTTGCAAGAATCGGTTGACGCTCTTCTTGATAATGGCCGTTCTGGTGCTGTAGTTAAAAACTCGAACAAAAAACCTTTCAAATCTTTGAGCGACATGCTTAAAGGTAAGCAAGGTCGTTTCCGTCAAAACTTGCTTGGTAAACGTGTCGATTATTCAGGTCGTTCAGTAATCGTTGTTGGTCCAGAATTAAAGCTTCACCAATGCGGTTTGCCAAAAAAGATGGCGTTAGAATTATTCAAACCATTCATCTATTCAAAACTAGAGCTATACGGAAAATCTCCGTCGATCAAAGTTTCGAAAAAAATGGTCGAAGCCGAAAGATCAGAAGTTTGGGATATTTTGGATGAAGTTATTAAAGAACATCCCGTTCTTTTGAACCGCGCACCAACTCTACACAGACTTGGTATTCAAGCTTTTGAACCAGTTTTAACGGAAGGTAAGGCAATCCAACTGCATCCTTTAGTTTGTTCGGCTTTCAACGCCGACTTCGACGGTGACCAAATGGCTGTTCACGTTCCTCTTTCAATTGAGGCGCAAGTTGAAACTCGTGTTTTGATGATGTCGACTAACAACATTCTAAGCCCTGCAAACGGCAAGCCAATTATCGTTCCTTCTCAAGATATTATTTTGGGTCTATATTATATCACAATGGAAGGTAACGATTTTGCGAAAGCCAAAGCTCGCCTGATCTCTGACATCAATGAATTAGAGCATGCGATCCATAACGGTATGGCGCTTCACGAAAAAATTCTTTACCGCTTTATGGTAAAAGACAAAGATGGCGAAAGATATTTTAAGAAAATCGAAACCACTCCAGGTCGTGTTATTCTTTACAACAACTTGCCTAACATGATGAAAGGCGATGTTTCAATAGTGAATAATGTGATGACCAAAAAAGCTGTCACTAATTTGATCGATACTGTTTATAGAAATTGCGGCCAAAAAGAGACGGTAATGTTCTGTGATCGCATCATGGCATTGGGTTTTAAAAATGCTTGTCGCGCCGGTATTTCAATTGGTAAAGATGACATGATTATTCCCGAATCTAAGCCAAAAAATATCGCAGATTCTTTAGATAAAGTTAAGAAGCTCGAAAAACAATATCGCGATGGTTTGATTACCGCTGGTGAGCGTTATAACAAGGTAATTGACGAGTGGACTCATTGTACCGACAAAATCTCTAAAGAAATGATGAAAAACATTTCAAGCTTTACAAACCCAATGTCGGCCAACTCAATCTTTATGATGGCTGATTCGGGCGCGAGAGGTTCTGAAAGTCAGATCAAGCAGGTTGCGGGTATGCGCGGTTTGATGGCAAAACCATCGGGCGAAATTATTGAAACTCCAATCATTGCAAACTTTAAAGAAGGTTTGAGTGTTCTTGAATATTTCATTTCTGCCCACGGTGCTCGTAAAGGTTTGGCGGATACAGCTTTGAAAACGGCAAACTCTGGTTACTTGACCAGAAGATTGGTTGACGTTTCTCAAGATTGCATTGTTACTGAGGAAGATTGCGGCACTAAAGATGGCATCATTATCGAGCCAATTGTTGACGACGGCAGAGTTGTTGCGTCTCTTGCTGAACAAGTTCTCGGGCGTGTTGCGGTTGAAGATATTAAAACTGCAGACAAAAAACTTGTAGTTAAAGCTGGTATCATGATCGACGAAGCTCTTTCTGACGCGGTTGACAGATCTGGTGTTAAAACCATCAAATCAAGATCAGTTCTTACTTGTAAAGCTAAAGACGGCGTCTGCGTTAAATGCTACGGACGCGATCTTTCAACTGGCAACATTGTTAGTATCGGTGAAGCGGTTGGTGTGGTTGCGGCTCAATCAATCGGTGAACCAGGAACTCAGCTTACAATGAGAACGTTCCACATCGGTGGTGCGGCGCAAAGAGGTTCTGAACAATCTTCAATCACTGCGGTGTCTGAAGGTTTTATCAAGATTATTGACAAAGGAACTTTGATTAACCGCGATGGCAAGATTATCGTGATTAGCCGAAATTCTGAAATCGTACTTTGCGACAATGACCAAAAAGAAATTCACAGCTATAAATTGCCTTACGGTTCGGCAATTCTTCGTAAGAATGGTGATAAGGTAATCAAAGGCGATCATTTGGCGGAATGGGATCCATACAACATTCCAGTAGTTGCTGAAGCTGACGGTGTCGTGAAATATAACGACTTAACCGAAAATGTTTCTCTTCGTGAAAAAATCGAAGAATCAACCGGCGTTTCAACTAAAATTGTTATAGACTGGAAGCAATACAGTAAACAAGAGCTTAAACCAAGAATTTCAATCATTGGTGAAGATAAAAACGAGCTTTTGAAAGAGTACGCGCTTTCATTAAATACAATTATCGGTATTTCAAACGGTGATGAAGTTAAGGCCGGTGATGTAATTGCAAGAATTCCAAAAGAATCCTCTAAAACTCGTGATATTACTGGTGGTCTTCCACGCGTTGCTGAACTATTCGAAGCTCGTAAGCCAAAAAATGCCGCTGTTATGAGCGATATCGATGGCCGTATTGAATTCGGCAAAGATTACAAAACTAAGCGCCGTATTGTTGTAAGATCTGAAGATGCTTCAATCGAGCCAATCGAATATGCTTTTGTTAAAACCAAACATTTGTTTGTTGGCGAAGGCGATTTTGTTAAAAAAGGCGATATCTTGGTTGATGGCAATCCAGTTCCGCACGACATCTTACGCATCCAAGGTATGCAAGCTTTCACTAACTATATGGTCAGTGAAGTACAAAAAGTTTACCGCATGCAAGGTGTTAAAATCGACGACAAGCATATCGAGGTTATTTTGAATATGATGTTGAAGCGTGTTGAAGTTACCAACTCTGGCGACACTACTCTTCTAGTTGGAGAATATGTTGACCGCGACGTGTTTGAAGAAATTAATGTAAAAATGATTTCTAAAAATATGAAACCAGCGCAATGTTCTCCGGTGTTGTTGGGTATTACCAAAGCCTCTCTACAAACCAAATCATTTATTTCTGCGGCATCATTCCAAGAAACCACTAGGGTTCTGACTGATTCTGCGGTTCAAGGTAAATATGACGATCTAAAAGGTTTGAAAGAAAACATCATCGTTGGTCGTTTGATTCCTGCTGGTACGGGTCTTCTTGCTGCTAAATACAGAAAGATTGCCAACCAAGAAAAGCACGCTGAAGAAGTTGCTGACGACCAAAGCGAAAGTAATTAAGTTTTAAATTTAGGGGCTCGCAAGAGCCCCCTTTTTTTGGTTATATTGTGGGATTTCTTTGCTTGTCATTGCAAGCCTAGCGCGGCAACTCAATGTGGTTCAGTTTCGCTTGAGTTACGCTGCGCTCGCAATGACGATGGCTACATAATCTTGTCTAAAAAATGCCTGAAAATTTCTTCACAAAATTCAAACAAAATCGTCGCGGATATTTCTCTTTCATAATTTTTGCTGCTCTGTTTTTTTTGACGCTTTTTTCTGAGTTAATTGCCAACGACAAGCCTTTATTATTAAGCTATAACGGCAAATTTTACTTTCCGATTTTTTCGCAGGTTACGGAAAAAAATATTGGTGGAGAATTTGAAACCGCAGCAGATTTTCGTGATCCAGAATTGCAAAAAATAATCGCAAAAAACGGCTGGATAATTTTTCCGCCAATTGCTTTTTCTTATGACACAATCAATTTATCAATCAAAACTCCTGCGCCTTCTAAACCTACGGCTGAAAATCTTTTTGGCACCGATGATAATGGTCGCGACGTTTTAGCTCGCGTGATTTATGGCATCAGGATTTCGCTAATTTTCGGATTAATTTTAGCAAGTTTCAGCGCCGTCGTCGGAATTTTTTTTGGCGCAATTCAAGGATATTTTGGAGGTCTAATCGACCTTGCGCTGCAGCGTTTTATGGAAATTTGGTCGAGTATGCCAATGTTGTTTTTGCTAATAATTTTATCATCAATTTTTGAGCCAAGTTTTTTTACGTTACTAATCTTGATGCTATTATTTAGCTGGATGGCTTTGGTTTCAAGTGTGCGCGCCGAATTTTTGCGTTTGAGAAATTTCGATTTTGTTCGCGCCAGTCGCGCTTTGGGGGCTTCAAATTCCAGAATTATTTTTCGTCATATTCTTCCTAACGCCTCGCCAATAATAATTTCCAGCCTGCCATTTTTAGTTAGTGGATCGATTGTAACCTTAACTTCGCTAGATTTTTTAGGCCTTGGATTGCCAATCGGATCGCCATCTTTGGGAGAATTATTGGCTCAAGGAAAAAATAATTTAAATGCCTATTGGCTTGGTTTAAGCGGCTTCGTAGTGGTAACGTTAATTCTAACTTTGCTAGTTTTTATCGGCGAGGCCACACGCGATGCCTTCGATACTAGAAGAATTTAGCCGCCAAAATTTCTAGACTTTTTGCAATCAAAAAATAAGTTCCGCCCTCTCGAAAAATCCTCCAACAAATCAATATTTATACATGCCAATCGAAATTCTTATGCCCGCTCTTTCGCCAACAATGAAAGAAGGAAATCTTGCTAAATGGGTAAAAAAAGAAGGTGACAAAATTAAAGCTGGCGAAGTAATTGCCGAGATTGAAACCGATAAAGCAACAATGGAAGTTGAGGCGGTTGATGAGGGAATTTTGGGAAAAATTTTAGTAGCAGAAGGCACGGAAAACGTTGCCATAAATTCTTGTATTGCACTGATTTTAGAAGATGGAGAAGATAAAAAAGTTCTTACGAATTACGTTACAAAATCAAATGACGCGCCAAAAGTTGAAGCTAAAAAAGAAGAGGTAAAAGCAGTTGCAGCTCCGACTTCGGCTCAACAAAATCAATCATCTGCAAGCTTTTCTTTAAATGTAAAAGCTAGTCCGTTAGCAAAAAGAATTGCTAAGGAAGAAGGCCTTTCCATCGCGCAAATTACTGGCACCGGTCCTCACGGTCGCGTAATTAAAGATGACGTTTTGGAATTTTTGACTATTGGCGGAGCTAAATCTGGCGCAGTTCGGCGCAATCCACAAGAATTTCGCGCTGTTAAAAATAACAATATGCGCAAAGTAATTGCTCGCCGACTTTTGGAATCAAAACAAAATGTTCCGCATTTTTATCTTTCTTGCGAACTCAACATTAACAAACTGCAAGAGTTGCGCGCCGCTTTAAATGAAGTTGCTGAACATGATGCCAATGGCAATCCAGTTTATAAAATTTCGGTAAATGATTTAATCATTAAGGCTACCGCAATGTCTTTAAAAAAAGTTCCGGAAGCCAACTGCTCTTGGACTGACGAAGCTGTGATGATTTACAACAATGTTGACATTTCAATGGCGGTGGCAATTGAGGGCGGATTGATTACTCCTATCATCAAAAATGCTGATCAAAAAACTATTCAAGCAATTTCAATTGAAGCTAAACAACTTGCAAAAAAGGCTCGCGATGGAAAGTTGCAGCCAGAAGAATTCCAAGGAGGATCTTTTAGTATTTCAAATTTAGGAATGTTTGGAATCGATAATTTTGCAGCAATAGTTAACCCGCCACAAAGCTGTATTTTAGCTGTTGCACGAGCAGTTGAGAAGCCAATTGTTGAGCATGGCCAAATCAAAACGGCTCATATGATGAACGTAACTTTATCTTCGGATCATCGTTCGGTCGATGGTGCTGTCGGTGCGGAATTTTTAAAAGCTTTGCGTCGCTACATCGAGCATCCAATTTTGATGATATTGTAAAAAATGATAAGTAATAATTGCAATTAAGCGGTGGCAAATTTATTTTCGCCACCCGCATTTTCCAAATTCTGTTAACCCTTGTTACTCTAAGTCTCTTGGCGGCTAGAGTATTATATAATTATTCTAAATATGATTAAAGTAATTGAACTAATTGTTGTTGTAACCTTGATGGTTTTCTCTTTCGTGGTTGGTGTAAAATATTCTGACAGCGTTAAATCACACGCTGGATGGTTGTTTGAAACTAAAGAAGAGGAAGTGGATCTTCCTGATCTTACCAACGAAGCCACTCCTGACGCAGCCACTGTTTACGATAATGGCGCAGTGGATAATGGCGATCAAATGCCACAAGAACCAATGGATAATACTGGCGCTCCTCTTGAAAGCGGTGCGGAAGCTGATGTTGCAAAACAATCTCCTGAAGCAATTCCTAATGCAGCTCAAGCTCCGAAAGCTAAACATCCTTCAGCTCCGACTAAACAATAATTTTTTGTTTCAAGGAACCTCCGAAAATCCCTCGAAAAATTCTGGTTTTTTCAGAGGTTCCTTAAGTTTAAATATCACCACTTTTAAACCCGATGACCAATCGCCACATTCGCAACCATTTGGGTTTGCGATTATTGATTTTCTTATTCCTATTTTTTCCCAATTTTGCATTTGCGCTCGATAGCAGGTCTGATCGCGAAAAAATCGTGACTGCAAAATCCCGCAAATTTTATCGTTCCAGCCGCGCAATTCAGTCGCTACTTTTGTCTGGAAATAAAGATTCTGATTATAATTCCAAATCCTATCAGCTTGATTCTCGCTATTATTATCAAAGCGAGAAGCAGATGCATGAAATTAATTTTTTTCAAAAAACCTCTTACTCAACTTCCGCCAAAACCGATCTGGAAAAAAAGAGCGAGCTTTACGACGCGATGGTTTCCAATAAATTTATGATTGGTAAATCAAAAAATTACGGAGTTTTGTATAATCGCGTTAATTATGATGAGCTTTCCAGCTATTATTACGACTTACGTACTGCTGCTGGTTTTGGTCGGATTTTTTTTGAAGATAAGATCGAGCTTGATGCCAGTATCGGCTATATGGATATTAAAAATTCTGGCTCAAAAAGTTTTTTGCTGCCATCAATTCGCCTGAATTTTCCGATTACGCGCAATCTAACTTTCACCCAGCGCGCTTATTGGTTCATCGATTATGAAAGTATGGATGACGAAATCAAAACCACTCTAAAATACCGTATCAATAATCGCCTTTCATTGGCTTTAAATCATATTTTGGAGCAGAGGAAATATGGAGATGTTAAAACAAATGGTGCGGTGAATCAGACTCGCAGATATATTTCGGTGGGATTTGTTTTTGATTTACAGTAACGTCGTCATTCTTTTTTTGCGGCTAAATTTTCTTCATTCATTTTTTTAACTTCCTGCGAAAATTCTTCAGAATCAATATTCAATGCTTTTTTGTGCGCATTGGGAATGCGATGTTCATTGCCATAAATATCAACGATTACAGTATCTTCATCTTCATTTAAGCGGGCTTTTTCTTCGGCGATTCCGCGATTTAATTCATGTTTGATTTCGTCTAAACCTAATTCTTGCTCAACTTCTTTGAATTGTTTTTTTAAATCGGCAAAAAATATTTTTCCGCGATAAAAAATTTTGCCGACAAAATGCGCAATTTCGGGTAAATCTTTTGGTCTAATAAAAATCAGGGCGATGATGCAGACTAAAAGCAGCTCTGCGAGCGAGAAGCCAAACATTAACCGAATCTTCCTGTGATATAATCTTGAGTTTGTTGATTGGCCGGATTGGTAAAAATTTTGTCAGTTGTGCCATATTCTACAACTTTTCCCATATTAAAAAAAGCTGTCATATTTGAAACGCGAGCGGCTTGCTGCATTGAATGCGTAACTATAATGATCGTGAAATTATCTTTTAATTCGTCGATTAATTCTTCAATTTTTGCGGTGGCAATTGGATCAAGTGCTGAACAAGGTTCGTCCATCAAAATAACTTCGGGTTCAACGGCAATGGTGCGTGCGATGCAAAGGCGTTGCTGCTGTCCACCCGAAAGACCGGTTGCTTGATCGTTTAAACGATCTTTGACTTCTTTCCACAATCCAGCTCTCGTGAGACTTTGTTCAACAATTTCATCGAGCTCTTTTTTTCTGTCAAAAAGTCCGTGAATTCTTGGACCGTAAGCGACATTTTCGTAAATTGATTTTGGAAAAGGATTTGGTTTTTGAAATACCATGCCGACCGAGGCGCGAAGCAGCACCAAATCAAGATTTTCGCGATAAATATTTTCACCATCCAAAGTGATTTCGCCTGCAATTTTGCAGCCCAAAACTGTATCATTCATGCGATTGATACAGCGTAAGAATGAAGATTTACCACAGCCTGAAGGCCCGATTAATGCGGTTACGCTATGCTCTTTAAAATCAAGATTAATGTCAAATAAGGCTTGTTTTTGGCCGTAGAATAGATTGATATTTTTAGCTGAAATTTTGCTGGTCATGATTGATTTTGTAGAGATTTGACGGTCATCTGAGGGTCTAGAGCCTGCCCTAAATCTTTTTTAACCCCATATTTCGCCCTAGTTTTGCTTATTTTTTGACAAAATTACTCCAAATATATCCTGATATTCGTCGTAATTTTGTTAAAAAAGCGCTAAAAATATGCCAAAATCTGTGGTTAAAAAAGATCTAGGGCAGACTCTTGCAAAATTACAATATTTTTCCATTTCTAAAAAAAAACATTTCTTTGATGAAGCGCCTTAAAAAATTTATTCCACGTTCGCTCTACGGAAGATTTTTGTTCATTATCATCATTTCAACTTTAGTGGTACAGACGGTTTCGGTTTATGTATTTTACTACACGCATTTTGATGCGATCACTAAACATATGGCACGCAGCGTGATCGAAGAAATGGTCTTCATTAAAAATTCGATCGATAAACCCGGATATCAAACTTTGCTGAGTGAGCTTTCTAGCAATACTGGATTGCAATTTTCTTTCGAAAATCACCGTCGTTTAAAGAAGAAGAAAATCGCCGATTCTGATTGGCGCAAAAGCAAAATTTACGATTACATCAACCCGCTAATTGATCCTTACAATCGCTTCAAATCTGAATTGGAAAGTCACAATCTTAAGCCTTACGAAATTTTTGAAAGTCCAGACAATGACGACATTATCGTCGTCAAAGTGCAAACTTGGCAAGGCCTGCTTTCATTTGACGTGCCAATCAAAAGAATTACCAGTTCTAGCGCTCATGTTTTTACTTTTTGGATGATTTTAAGTGCGCTGATTACGTCATGGATTTCGATTATTTTCTTTCGCAATCAAGTCAGATTTGTTCGAGAATTATCAGATGCGGCAGAAAAATTTGGTCGCGGTCAAGATGTGCCAAATTTAAAGCCTGCAGGTTCGGAAGAAATTCGTTCGTTAACCATTTCTTTCATTAAAATGAAAGAGCGCGTGATGCGTCAAATTACACAACGTACCGACATGCTTTCTGGTGTATCTCACGATTTGCGTACGCCATTAACGCGAATGAAATTACAGCTCGAAATGATGAGTTCTTCTGAAGAAGTTCAAGATTTAAAAAATGACGTTGGCGATATGGAAAAATTAGTCGACGAATATCTGGCGTTTGCGCGCTCTGACGACAAAGAAAAAAACAGTAATATTGTGATTAAAAAATTCCTGCAGGAAAAAATTATCAAATATTATGCCAAGATGAAAAAGCGTATTGAAGGCACTTTGGAAATACCGGATCATTTCGAAGTTTCGATCAAAAAATTGGCGCTAAAACGCGCCTTGATGAACTTAATCGACAATGCTTTTAACTATGCTACGACTGTAAATTTTTCAGCAAATTTATCGCGCGATAATTTAATCATCACGATCGACGACAATGGTCCAGGAATTCCCGAAGCAGAGCGCGCCAATGTTTTTAAGCCTTTTTATCGTATTGACAATTCTCGTAACCTCGATAAAAAAACGGAGTCAGGCGGTTCTGGCCTTGGGCTCGCAATTGCGATGGATGCGGTGACTTCTCACGGGGGACGAATTGAACTCTCAGATTCTTCTCTTGGCGGACTTTGCGTAACAATTTTTATTCCTCTTTAAACCCTCTCTTCAATGAAACGAATTTTAGTCACCGGCGGTGCTGGTTTTTTGGGCTCTTTTTTATGCGAAAAACTTTTAGCTCAAGGAAATGAAGTCATTGCCTTGGATAATTATTTCTGTGGCAACAAACAAAATATCGAACATCTTTTAAGTAATAATCGCTTTGAGGCAATTCGTCACGATGTCACTCAGCCAATTCATTTGGAAGTTGATGAGATCTACAATTTCGCTTGTCCAGCTTCTCCAATTCATTATCAGCATAATCCAGTTCACACCACAAAAACATGTGTGATGGGCGCAATCAATATGTTGGAATTGGCGCGAAATGTGAAAGCAAAAATCATTCAAGCTTCAACCTCCGAAGTTTACGGCGATCCTTTGATTCATCCGCAAAGAGAAGATTATTTTGGTAACGTCAACACAATGGGAGCGCGCTCTTGTTATGACGAAGGTAAACGCGTTGCCGAAACTTTATTCTTCGATTATTACAACCAATATGGCGTCGAAATTAAAATCGTTCGCATCTTCAACACTTACGGCCCACGGATGTCGGTCAATGACGGTCGTGTTGTTTCTAACTTCATCGTTCAAGCTTTAAGAGGCGAAAATATTACGGTTTATGGCAAGGGCGATCAAACCAGATCTTTCTGTTATGTTGACGATTTGGTTGAAGGAATTACCAATTTTATGAATCTTGATTCAAAAGAAATCGGGCCAATCAATCTTGGAAATCCTGGAGAATTCACGATTTTAGAACTTGCCGAAAAAGTTCTAAAATTAACCAATTCCAAGTCGAAGATTATTTTCAAAGACCTTCCGCAAAACGATCCAATGCAGCGCAAACCCGTAATTGAAAAGGCGCAAAAATTAATCAAATTCTCGCCAGAAGTTAATCTGGAATTTGGGCTGGAAAAAACTATTCACTATTTCAAAGGTATTTTATTTTAAAATGATCAGTAAAAAATTAATCAGAAGGTTTTTGGGTTTAGAAAAGTTGGGAAAGATTTTGGAAGGCATAACAATTGATTATGCAGCCGATGATAAGAAGGCCGATTTTTCGATAAGATGCATTGAGAACGGGCGCATAGCAAATAACGGCGTGATTTTAAAAAACTGGCGAGTTGTTAAGAGTAGCATAATTTTTAAAGACCGATTTGATAGATATAATAAGATCAAATTTATCAGCAAATACGCCCTTCCTAGCTTTCCTTTTTCTAGCAAGAAAAAAACTTACATATCAATCGCTGACGAATGGTGTAAGAATTATTGTCATTGGACTTTTGAGGCTTTGAGCAGACTGGTTGTTCTGAAAGAAAAATGCCCCGAATCAATTTTGGTTCTACCAAAAAATTACCTAAAAATAGAGTTTGTGATAAAGACCTTAGAAGCTTTTAAAATAAGGCCAAAAGATATTTTAACCATTAAGAAAAACTGCAATTTAAAATTTACAAAATTATTTTTTGTTCCATGCGCAAATAACGAAACAGAGATCTTTTCAACGCCGGGTTATTTTGATTTCTTGAGGTTCAAGGAAATAAGAAATCAGATACTTAGTTATTACAAAAGTTCTGAAGGGATTAATTTTGGAGAAAAAATTTATATTAGTCGCAACTGCAAGAGTCGCAAAAACATGAGGCAGGCAGTTAATGAAGTCGAAGTTGAAGAGTTGCTCGGCAAATATGGCTTCAAGACCGTCTATATGGAAAATCTTAGTTTTGTAGAGCAAATTTCAGTTGCAAGTAATGCTAAATTTATTGTTGCGGTTCATGGCGCCGGAATGGCTAATGCGATGTTTATGAAGGAAAATGGTGCTATTTTGGAAATGGCAACAAAAGATTGGAATGGAAGTAACTGTTTTGGTGAAATGGCAAAAAGGCTCAATCTAAAATTCATAAGCCAGATATGCGAGTCAGCGCAAAAAACAAAACCGATCGCCTCTGATGTTATTGTTAATATCGCTGAGCTGGAAAAAAATCTGACATTGTTCTTGTAGTCAATCTTCACAAAATTTACTTAAAAACCTTTGGAAAGACACCCTTTTTGGTGCCTTTGTAATCATTTAAAATTTTAAAATAGAATGAGAATCACAGTAATTGGAAGTGGCTATGTTGGTCTGGTTTCGGGAATTTGTTTTGCAAAATTGGGGCACGAAATTGTCTGCGTCGATAAGGATGAATCTAAAATCACAAAATTAAATTCTGGCGCGATTCCAATTTTCGAACCAGGATTGAAAGAGCTTTTGAGCGAGGTTGTTTCGGAAAAAAAAATCTCGTTTACCTCAAATTTAAAAGAGGCGTTAAATGGCTCAATTGCAGCTTTCATCGCAGTTGGTACGCCACAAGATGAAGATGGCAGCGCCGATCTTTCTTACGTTTTGGCGGCAGCAAAAGAAATCGCTGAGCTTTCAGAATCCTACAAATTAATCGTTACGAAATCGACGGTTCCAGCTGGCACTGGCGCGAAAGTAAAAAAATTAGTCAAAGAAACCAATCCGCAATTTGATTTTGCGGTTGCTTCAAATCCAGAATTTTTGCGCGAAGGTGCGGCGATTGAAGATTTTATGACTCCAGATCGCATCGTTGTTGGTGTTGAAGATAAAAAATCTGAGCAAATTTTTGCCGAAATTTACGCCAAATTTCCGTCCGAAAAATTAATCGTGACCGACATTATTACTGCTGAATTAATCAAATATGCTTCGAATTCTTTCCTTGCGACCAAAATCGCCTTCATCAATGAAATGGCCGATTTATGCGAAGCGACGGGTGGCAACATTAAAGAGCTTGCGCGTTCGATGGGTCTTGATTCACGCATCGGCGATAAATTCTTAAATCCTGGACCGGGATTTGGCGGATCATGTTTTCCAAAAGATATTTTAGCGATCTTAAATTTTGCTAAAGAAGCAGATGTTGATTTGTCTTTGATTTCGGCGGTTGTAAGATCAAATGATAAACGCAAAGACCAAATGGTTGAAAAAGTTTCGGCGATTTTGGGCGGCGAAGTGGCGAATAAAAAAATAGCTTTATTTGGTCTGGCTTTCAAAGCTAATACTGACGATATTCGTTATTCACCAGCAATTACGATTGCCAAAAAATTGGCAAAAAAAAGTGCAAAAATTTCCGCTCATGATTTTGAAGCGATCGAAAATTCTAAACGCGAATTAGCCGAATTTAAAAATATCGAATTTTGTGAAGATGTTTACGAAGCTGCCAAAGACGCGGATATAATCGTGATTGCGACTGAGTGGAAAGAATATCAAACACTTGATTTGAGTAAAATCAAAACCAGAAAAATCGTGGATTTGCGCAATTTATTCGATGCCAAAAAAATGAAAGATTTGGGATTTGAATATCATTATGTTGGTGGGGAATAGCCATAAATATAATTGCGTCCTCGTAGCTCAGGGGATAGAGCATCGGTTTCCTAAACCGTGAGCGCATGTTCGAGTCATGCCGAGGACACCA
>CAYSUM010000001.1:10186-115137 GCA_964434225.1 uncultured Rhizobium sp. | reverse complement strand
CCTAAACCGTGAGCGCATGTTCGAGTCATGCCGAGGACACCAGAAAAATTTTAAGAAAAATGATAAAAATCGGAAATATCCAACTTCAAGATAATGTTTTGCTAGCGCCAATGTCTGGCGTGACCGATTTGCCTTTTCGTCGTTTGGTAAAAAAATTCGGTGCCAGTTTAGTGGTTTCTGAAATGATCGCCTCGCGTGCCATGATTATGCAAACTCGCGAATCGCTACAAAAATGCCGTAAAGACGACACGCATTATCCAATGTCGGTGCAGCTTGCTGGCTGCGATCCTGAAGTTATGGCCGAAGCAGCGAAATTAAATGAAGATTTGGGTGCCGACATTATCGATATTAACTTCGGCTGTCCGGTAAAAAAAGTGGTTAACGGCTTTGCTGGTTCAGCTTTAATGAAAGACGAAGAGCTTGCCACGCGCATTATGGATGCCGTCGTCAAAGCCGTAAAAATTCCCGTAACCATGAAAATGCGCTTGGGTTGGAATTACGAAAATTTAAACGCGCCAAGTTTGGCCAAAAAAGCAGAAGATGTTGGTATCAAATTATTAACAATTCATGGCCGCACGCGCTGCCAAATGTATAATGGTAACGCTAATTGGGAACTGATCTCCAAAACTAAAGAAGTTGTAAAAATTCCTATCATTGCCAATGGTGATATTAAAAATTCGGATGACGCCAAAAAAGCTCTCGAACTTTCTGGAGCTGACGGTGTAATGATCGGAAGAGCTTGTTACGGCAGACCTTGGTTGATTGCGCAAATTAATTCTGAGCTAAAAGGGGAAGTAAAAATTCCAGCGCCAACAGTTGCAGAGCAAAAGCAAATCGTACTAAATCATTTTAACGAAATGATTGATCATTACGGCGAACAAGTGGCAATTCCTTTGGCGCGCAAGCATATTGGTTGGTATAGCGGCGGACTGCGTGGCTCTTCAGAATTTCGTGCTAAAATCAATGTAACGCAAGGTTCGGAAAATGTCCGCGCTGAAATTGAAAGATTCTACGATTTGGTATGTCAAAACTAAAAATTCAGCTCGCGCAAACCAATCCAACCGTTGGCGATTTGGAAGGAAATTGTCAAAAAGTTTTACGTGAATTTAAGAAGGCAAGTGAAGCAGGGTGCGATTTGGTGGTGTTTTCAGAAATGGTGATTTGCGGTTATGATGCACAAGATTTGTGGCATAAAAAATATTTTATCGCGGCAATTAAAGAAAAAATTTTTGAAATTTTAAGTGCGACTCGCGGCTCAAAATGTGCGATTTTATTGGGTGCGCCGACTTCTTCGACTAATCGCGCTAAAAAAGAAATCATTTTTAACTCGGCGCTTTTAATCGAAAATGGGGAAGTAAAAAAGGTCATAAATAAAAAAACTTTGCCCAATTTTTCAGTCTTTGACGAGCGCCGATATTTCGAGCCAGATAATTTGATTTCTTGTGTTGAATTTCGTGGTCAAACCTTGGCAATTTTGGTTTGCGAAGATTTGTGGGATTCACGTAATTTATTTTTGCTTAGCGAGCAAGTTTTTGATAGCTTGATCGTTCTTAATGCATCGCCTTACGCTAATAATAAAGATCAATATCGCCGCAAAATTGCTGCAAATTTTTGCAAAACTTTAAGTAAGCCCTTGGTTTATGTAAATCAAGTTGGCGGCCAAGATTCTCTAGTGTTTGACGGCTCTTCTTTTGTAATGAATTCTGCTGGCGAGATTGTTTTGCAGATGAAGGAATTTGCAGAAGATTCGGCTTTTGTCGAAATTGAAAAAGATGGGAAAATTTTTACAAAATCCACGAAAAATTCTTTAAGCGAAAAAACTGCGCGTAATTATTCCGCCTGTGTTTTGGCGCTTCGGGATTATATCCAGAAAAATAATTTCAAAAAAGTTTTGCTCGGAATGTCGGGTGGCATTGATTCGGCACTTGTTGCCACAATTGCTGTTGATGCTTTGGGTTGTGAAAATGTTGCGCTTTATGCGCTTCCCAGCCGCTATAATTCTGAAACTTCGATGAATGACGCGCAAAATTGCGCCAAAAATTTGCAGTTAAATTTAGAAATTATTTCCATCGAAATGACGTTTAGCGCAATCTTAATGAGTCTTGGCAAGATTTCGGATCTGGCCAAAGAAAATCTGCAATCGCGAATTCGTGGCAATATTTTGATGGCAATTTCTAATTCTAGCGGCGCGCTTTTACTTTCGACGGGAAATAAATCTGAGCTAGCTTGCGGTTACGCTACGCTTTACGGCGACATGTGCGGCGCTTTTAATCCGATTAAGGATTTATACAAAATGCAGGTTTACGAATTGGCAAAATGGCGTAACGAAAATGTGCCAGAAATTTCACTTTTTTCTGAGAAAAATTTAATCCCACAAAATATTCTAACCAAAGCCCCAACCGCCGAGTTGCGCGCCAATCAGAAAGATAGCGATTCGTTGCCAGAATATGAAATTCTTGATAAAATTTTATTCGAATTGATTGAAGGGCAAAAATCAGTTGCAGAAATAATTGAAAGTGGATTTGAAAGTGATTTGGTCAAAAAAATCGCTCAGCTTCTTTACTCAAGCGAATATAAACGTCGCCAATCTTGTTTGGGCCCAAAAATTTCTGACATGGCTTTTGACAAAGATCGGCGATATCCAATCACCAATAAATTCACAAAATAATGCTTGAAAAATTTATCTGCGGCGATTGCAAAAGAAGTTTTGAAATTGAAACCGGAATGCGCGGCAGCGCTTTAATCGAAGCAATTTTGTGGGCGACTTTATTTATTGCTGGACCAATCTACGGAATGTGGCGTCGCCGCAAACCAAAAAAACGATGTGACTGTTGTGGCAGTGATTTTATTTTGCCAGATAGTCTTCAAAGTCGCGAGTTTTTAAAACCAATTACGAAAAAAAATCAGTATTAATCATGACCAAAATCTGTCGTTTCGCGCCTTCTCCCACAGGCTTTCTGCATGTTGGAAATATTCGTGCCGCCATTATTAATTTTCTTTATGCCAAAAAAGTTGGCGGAAAATTCTGTCTGCGTTTGGATGATACCGATATTGAAAGGGTGCGCGAAGAATATCGCGAAATGATCTTGCAAGATATGGCTTGGCTGGGTTTGGAATATACTGAAATTGCTAAACAATCAGATCGTTTGGCGCAGTATGAGGCGGCGAAGAATAAACTGATTGCGGTGGGTCGTCTTTACGAATGCTACGAAACCCCTGAAGAATTAAATTTACAAAGAAAGTCGCAGATTGCCTCGGGAATTACTCCGATCTATAACCGCGCCGCTTTAAATTTAACGCCTGAGCAAAAAGAAAATTTCCACGCTCAAGGAATTAAGCCACATTATCGTTTCTTGCTCGAAGATAAAATCACTTCTTGGGAAGATAAAATTAAAGGCAAAATTACTTACGAAGGCCGTCATTTTTCTGATCCGGTTTTGGTGCGCGATAATGGCGTTCCGACTTATACTTTTTGTTCGGTGGTTGATGATGTTGAGTTTCAAGTAACCGATATCATTCGCGGCGAAGATCATATTACTAATACTGCAATTCAAATTCAGATCTTTGAGGCCTTAGGTTCTAAGGCTCCTGATTTTGCGCACTTGGCTTTAGTGAAAGCTTCTGAGGGAAAAATTTCAAAACGCGAAGGTGGTTTTGATGTAAAATCGTTACGCGCTGAAGGTTACGAAGCGATGTCGGTGATTAATTTATTAGCGCAAATTGGTACTTCTGATCCAATTAAAATTTACAAAAATTTTGATGAATTGGTGCGTGATTTTTCTTTCGATAAATTTTCTAAATCTTCGACTAATTACGATATTTCTGAGTTAACCCATATTAATCACAAACTATTGCAGAAGCTTGATCTGACTGATGTCAAAGATCGTTTGTTTGATCTGGGATTAGGCAACATGGACGAAAAATTTTTCGACTGCCTCAAGCAAAATATTTCTTTTTTAGGCGAGTTGGTTGTTTGGTGGAAAATTTGTAAAAGTGAATTCCGTTATAAAAATAAAGCGCAAGATAAAGAATTTTTGCAAATAGCGGCAAGCCTTTTGCCAGAAAATACGGCGGACATTAATTGTTGGCAAAATTGGTTGGACAAAATTAAAGCTAATACCGATCGTAAAGGTAAGGAATTATTTATGCCGCTGCGTCTGAGCCTTACTGGTTTGGAACATGGGCCGGAATTAAAATTTTTAGTAAATTTTATTAACCGCGAAGAGATTTTAAAGCGTTTGGCGGCGTAGTTTTTGCTCGGTTCATAAACGCGGCCACAAAAAAGCCCCAGAGTAATTTACTTTGGGGCTTTTTTTGAGCGCTTTTTTGATCAATACAAATCAGTTCGGTGAATCCAGCAATGGTTTTTTGAATAGCCAAATAAAGCTTTAACTGCCTCGTTTGCTTTTTCTCGATCGCCGTCTTTTAAGCGAGACTTATCAAGAGTATTGCATAAAAAATAGTTGGTTATTTAGATATGTTTTACCGCAAAAAAAGTTTTTGCGTTTAAATAAATTTTACAGAGAAGCAATATGCAATCATTACAAGATAGAGATGTTTTTTATATTAACGGCTTTGTTGCTGTCCTGCTGCTTGTTGCCATATCCGTCATCTTGTTTTTTCTGATCTTAGATCACTCGTCTCTTGCAATATTATTAACTCCCTTGGTGGCTATTAGTGCACTAATTGGCTTCACAGTAGTTTCCCCCAACGAAGCAAAAGTACTAACCTTTTTTGGCAAATACATTGGAACCATCAAAGAAAATGGTTTTTTGTGGACGGTTCCTTTTTCTGAAAAAATTTCGGTTCCTTTAAAAATCCTCAATTTCAACACTGAAAAACTGAAAGTTAATGATTTCTGCGGCAATCCGATAGAAGTTGGTGCTGTAGTGGTTTGGAGAATTTCAGATGCAGCTCAAGCCTGCTTTAATGTCGACGATTACAAAGCATTTATTTTTAACCAAAGCGAAAGTGTGGTTAGAACAATAGTAGCAAGGCATCCTTATGACTCATCGGATAAACCTTCCCTCCGAGGTAATGCAGAAGAAATCACTAAAGAGCTGGCTGCAGAACTTCATCAGAAACTTTCGCTAGCTGGCATTTCTGTTGAGGAGGTGAAACTATCTCATCTGGCTTATGCCCCAGAAATCGCATCTTCAATGCTGAAAAGACAGCAGGCAGTGGCGGTAATGGAGGCAAGAAAATATCTAGTAGAAAATGCCACAGTTATTGTGGAAGAAATAATCAGCAATTTTGCAAAAAGTGGTGTCACCAATATTACTGACGACAAAAAAGCGGATATCATGAGCAGAATCATGGTTACTTTGATTTCAGATAAAGAGGTAAATCCAGTAATTGGAGTTGGTTAATCGCTAACATCTCGTTAAAATAGCTCAGAGCACAATGAGTGCTTTTTTCATCTCTTTAAAGCTTAGGACACGCTCTAAGAAACATAATTCTGTAATTATCCGCCAATATCAACTACTCTTGGCGGCATCGTATTATTCGGTCTCAAAGTTTCTCCAATTAACAGCGATAAAAAGCTAATGTCTTTCTTGAGGATGTTTCTTTCGAGGATTGGACAAAAATCGGAAGAAAAAAGCAGTGAGATTTTTGCTACAAAATTGGGGCCGAAAAGCGGGTTTTTAGCCCACCATTTTTTTTAATTATGTCAACTTTGGGGCTTTTTTTGAGCGTTTTTTTAAAGTAAAAATCCTTCGTTACTACGATCAACAGATTTTTACTTTGGTTAGGCAGCGGAAATTTTTTCAACCTTCTTAAACTGGCCATCAATAAAAGCACCATCTTCAACTGATAATGAACTATATTCGAGCAAGCCAGTAACGTGGGCTTTGCTGGTAATGTTGATATTTTTAGCATTAACCGTGCCGTTAAATTTTCCTCTCAGGCTTAAAGATTCCGCAATCACGCTTCCTTCAATCACGCCATCTTCGCGCAAGATTACAGAATTAACATTGACGACACCTTTAACATTACCTTCAATTTCGATAATACCGTTGCCAATGATGTTGCCTTCGATTCTAAGATCTTTGGCGATGATGGTCGGAGTTGAATTGAAATTTGAGCTGATTGATTCAAATTTTTTGGCGATCCCATCCCTAGAATTGCTGCTTTTGACAATATCAAAGAAAGCCGATTTTAGGTTAGCTATTGACATATTTTGTGGTTTTATCGTCGTTAAATAGAGTATCTCCAGCTTCAAGGAATTTTTTTGGATTTAGTGGAATATTTCTGTATCTAACTTCGTAATGTAGGTGTGAACCAGTGCTGCGACCAGTGCTGCCTTGAGTTGCTATTGCTTGACCTTTTTTAACAATTTGACCAGTTTCCACCGAAACTGCAGCAAGATGTCCGTAACGAGTTGTAATACCAAAACCGTGATCAATCACAACTGCATTACCATAGCCACTAAATTTTCCAGCTAAAATAACTTTACCACTTGATGGGCTGATGACTTTTTCATGAAATGGTCCAACGAAATCTAAGCCTTGGTGAATTGCATAGCGGCCAGTGATAGGATCGGTTCTGGAGCCAAACCCACTGGAAACGTAATAATGTTTCATTGGTCTGGCTAACGGCATTACCCTGACAAGGTTTTCTAGCATAGTTAGGCGATCAATGTCGCTGGAAAATTCTGCTTTTTCTAAATGTTTTTGGATTTCATCTTCAGCAATCATATTGTCGGCTGGAAGATTGATCGAGTCATCTTCGATTGAATCAAGAGCAACCAAAGGTCCGCCCTGTTTGTTGGTAATGCCGTTTTTACCATTGAGAGAAATCTCTTTTTCAGCTGGATTCTCGGCAGCTTTTTTGGCTTTTGGTAGTGGAGTTTTTTTCAAATTTAAGCCCGTAATAGTAATAGCGTCTTCGATAGTTTTAATGCGATCGCGAGTGAAGCTATGCAAGCCAGCAAGCATTTGAGAGGCTTCTTTAATTTCGTTAAGAGTGTGTTGATCGTCTGTTGAGAGATCTTTTTCCTTAATATTTTTTGGAGTTTGGAATTGTGGCTGTTTTTGGCCTTTAACTTTGTGAGTGTTTCCGGTGATTGAGATAAGATATTCATTTATTTTTCGAAGCTTCTCGTTTACGTCGCTAAATTCTTCTTGGAAATAACCGTTAACAGCCTGCAATTTACTGATCTCTTCGGACTTACTATTGATGATTTCACGGTAACGTAGCGACTGATTAAAAAGATTGGCGGCCCAAACAAAGGCAATAATAATGACAAATTGCGCGATTGGTCCAAAACTTATGCTTCTGATTTTTTTATCAGTAACAAAAAGAATCGTTCTTTTGGCAAAGATTAATTTGTAAAGACGGACAAGGTTTTGAAGTGAGAACTTGCCTAAGGCGGCAAGGACGGCTAGTATTTTTTTCTTCAAAAAATAATTTTTATTCATCAACTGGCTTAATTGTTACTATGCGTTGCGGTCTTGTGAGGTCTAATAGACTATCCTAGATGGCCAAAAGGCACTGTCGCGTAAATCAAGTTTTTCTTCTTTGGATAACTTGCAAACTTATAAATATAGATTTCAGAAGAACGCATTCTTTTTTGAAGCAGAGCAATGTCAAGTTTTTTATCATTTAGTTTATTGACTAAAAAAAACACCTTCATAACATGCGCGCCCCTTTGGTCAAAACCCCTCCAAGGAACAGATATAAATCTCATAAATAAGGTATAAAATGTCTCAAGCTAAAACAGCTAAAACTAAGACCAAAGCCCCTGAAGCTACTGGTGCCGATAAGCATCCAAAGCAACATTTGGTGAATGTAATCATGACTGATAAAAAAACCCAATTCCAAATTCTTACAACTTGGGGAAAAGAAGGCGATACTCTAAGATTGGATATGGATCCAAAAAATCACCCAGCTTGGCAAGAAAAAGGTCAAACCTTTATCAATGCTAATGACGCCAGAGTTACTAAATTCAAAAGCAAATTTGGTAATTTTGATTTCGTTGGCGGCTCTTCAGAAAATAAGTAAAAGTTAAGTGCCAAAAGAAGTTGTTTGTATTTCGGGATGGGGTCAAAAATTTGACTCGTTGGAATTTATTTTCCGCGAATCAATTTTTGACCCCATTTTTTTTGACCAAATTTCTTCGCTTGATTATTCTGCCACTATTGATGTTCAAAAATTTTTTACAGACGTAAAATCAAAAAATCTTAAACCTGATATTCTGGTTGGATGGAGCTTGGGCGGCCAATTAGCCTTACGATTGATCGAGCAAAAAATCTTAAATCCAAAATTACTAATTCTCATTGCGCCACCATTTCAAATGGTGAAGTCCGAAAAAATTATGGCGGCGATGGCGCAAAATACTTTTGCAGAATTTCGCGCCAATCTGGTTAAGGCGCCAACGCAAACCTTGAAGCAATTTTCAATTTTAACTGCAATGAATGATCGCAACGCTTCTGACATTGCTAGAAATCTTGATGTGAATGACAAAAATTTCGAAGGCCTAATTTATTGGCTTGATGAGTTAAAAAGATTTTCCTGTTTTGATTTAGATTTTTCACAAATGCCGCGCACTCTTTTTTTTCAAGGAGCGGGAGACATGATTGTTCACGCTTCGCAAGCTGAATATTTTAAACGCGCGCTTCTAAATTTCCGTTTAGAAATATTTAAAAATTGTGGTCATGCGCCGCAGTTAAATGATGTTGAAAAGATGAGAGAAATTATTTTAGAAGAGATCTCTAAATTTTCCTGCGATAAGAAATTGCTTCCAACAAATGCTGCTGACGAATTTGATCTGATCTCTCCAAATCAGCAATAGTCCTTGCAACCCTTAAGATTCGGGTAATTCCACGCATTGAAGTTGACATTTTTTCCACTGATTTTTTTAAAATATTGCGACATTCATCATCAAGTTCGCTAAATTTTTCTAAAGTTTTTCCATCGATTTTTGAATTTACTTTTGGCCGATTTTCCATCGCCACTTCATTTTCATATCTTTTTTTCTGCAAGCTTCTAGCCGCTAAAACTCTAGCTAGAACTGTTTCCGATCTTTCGCTTCTTATCGCAGAATTATCAGAAAAAATGTCAACTTGTGGCACGTTAACTGTGATGTCGATGCGATCTAAAAGTGGGCCAGAAATTTTATTTTTATAATCTTCGCCGCAAATCGGCGCCTTTTTACATTCGCGCGAACCATCGCCTAAATAGCCGCAACGACAAGGATTCATCGCGGCAATTAATTGAAAATTTGCTGGATAATTTATACGAGCATTAACCCGTGAAACGTTGACATCGCCAGTTTCTAGCGGTTGCCGTAGCGAATCCAAAACTTGGCGCGGAAATTCTGCCAGCTCGTCTAAAAAAAGAATTCCGTGATGCGCCAGCGAAACTTCTCCGGGTTTGGCTTTAACTCCGCCACCAATCATTGCAGGCATCGAACATGAATGATGCGGACTTCGATAAGGTCGATGGGTGATTAATTTGCCATCAACAATATTGCCGCCGATGCTGTGAATCATGTTGATTTCAAGAATTTCATTTAATTCGGGCGATGGCAAAATGCTGGCTAATCTGGAAGCGAGCATTGATTTTCCTGTTCCTGGAGGTCCGATTAGCAAAAGATTATGTCCTCCGGCGGCGGCAATTTCTAAGGCCCGTCTTGCCGCTTCTTGGCCTTTAATGTCGGCTAAATCAGGATAATTTGGACTTTCAAAAACCTGATTATTTTCTGGGCGCGGTAAAAATTGCTGACCTTTAAAATGATTAATCAAAGCAAGTAAATCAGGCGCGGCGATAATTTCTAAATCTCCCGCCCAAACCGCTTCTTTGCCGTTAACTTGTGGGCAAATTATTCCGCAATTTCGTTGATTAGCACCAATCGCCGCCGAAATTATTCCGTTAATATTATTTATTGAGCCATCAAGCGAAAGTTCACCCAAGGCAAAAAAATTATCGACCATTTGCTGTTCCAAAATTCCCATCTCGATCAAGATTCCCAGAGCGATTGGCAAATCGAAATGTCCACCTTCTTTTTGCAAGTCTGCTGGTGCTAAATTGACGGTAATTTTTTTGAAAGGCCAAGCCAAGCCCGTAGAAGAAATTGCGGCGCGAACTCGCTCTTTCGACTCGCCAACAGCTTTGTCGGGAAGGCCAACAATCATAAAAAGAGCTTGTCCGCTTTCAGTAATTTTTACCTGAACGTCAACTTGAACAACGTCAACCCCAACAAAGGAAAAAGTTTTTATTTTTGCGACCATTTAATTAGTTCGTGATGATTGGTGATAAATTGTGTTTGAAGGTTCAAAGATTTTTTAATTTTTACAGAGTTTTGGAGGGATTACTCGGCCCGTGGTGAAAGCCGGTGGTGATGGTTAAAGTGGTGAATATTTAATCGTGATGAAATTAAACACTGCGGGGGATTTTTAACGTGAGAAAAAATATTGCCACTGAACTAGGATTTAACTGCCCATAAAAATTTCTACTTCAGGTTGCATAAATTTTCGATGAGATATGCGAGTGGAAGTTGCGGAGATTTTTGAAAACTAGTGAAAAAAGACTTAGGACAGGCTCTAAGAAGTAGGGCTCTCTAATAATTAAGTCTAAAAAAACCGGTCCGTAAATTTTACGAACCGGTTAAATAAAATTCTCATCCCTAAGCTTTGTGGCCAAAGCTCAGGATTACAATTTGTTATTGAATCTGAGATCTTAAAGCCTTGGTTGCTTCAACCATTTCTTTCAAAGCAGCTTTGGTTTCTGGCCAGTCGCGGGTTTTTAAACCGCAATCAGGATTTACCCAGATTTGCTCAGGCTTCAAAACGTCCAATGCTTTTTTCAAAAGATTTTCCATTTCTTCTTTTTTTGGAACGCGCGGGCTATGAATATCATAAACTCCGGGCCCAATTTCATTTGGATATTTGAAGTTGACGAAAGCGTTCAACAATTCCATTTGCGAGCGCGAAGTTTCGATTGAAATTACGTCGGCATCCATGTCGGCGATTGATGAAATGATGTCGTTAAATTCAGAATAGCACATGTGAGTGTGAATTTGTGTGCGATCTTCAACGCCAGAAGCGCTGATTCTGAAGGCTTCAACAGCCCATTTCAAATATTCGTTCCATTTGTTTCTACGAATTGGCAAACCTTCGCGAAGTGCAGCTTCGTCGATTTGTACAATTTTGATGCCAGCAGATTCTAAATCACAAACTTCGTCGCGAATGGCGAAAGCGATTTGCAAAGCGGTAGTTTTTCTTGGTTGATCATCGCGCACAAAAGACCATTGCAAGATCGTGATTGGGCCCGTCAACATGCCTTTCATGATTTGTTTAGTCTGAGATTGCGCATATTTTGCCCATTCAACTGTCATTGGTTTTGGGCGAGAAACATCGCCGAAAATTACTGGAGGTTTTACGCAACGACTTCCGTAGCTTTGAACCCAGCCATTTTTGGTGAAGAAAAATCCAGCAAGCTGTTCGCCAAAATATTCCACCATGTCGTTTCTTTCAAATTCGCCGTGAACCAAAACATCCAAACCAATTTCTTCTTGGAAGCGGATGGTTCTAGTGGTTTCTTCTTGTACAAATTTTTTGTAATCGGCGGCAGAAATTTTTCCGGCTTTAAAATCAGCACGATATTTACGCACCTCTTTGGTTTGTGGGAAAGATCCAATCGTGGTGGTTGGAAGCAATGGCAGATTGATGTGCGCCGTTTGAATTTTTTTACGAGCGGCAAAATTACTTTTGCGATTCATCAAAGATTCAGTGATTGCTCCAACGCGATTTTTCACCGCGTCATCGTGAATTCTTTTTGAAGTTTTTCGGTTTAAGATTGCAGCTTTATTGGCTTCAAGAGCAGTTTTAACTTCCAAATCTTGTGAGCCAGCAGCTTTGGCGATTACTGTAATTTCAGAAATTTTTTGGGTGGCAAAAGACAACCAAGATTTCAATTCGCCGTCAAGTTCAGTCTCGTTTACAAGATCAACTGGGCTGTGAATTAAAGAGCATGAAGGAGCAACGATAACGCGATCTTTTCCTAATTTTTCCACCGCTTTTTTGGCGATTGCAATCGAATTTTCTAAATTATTGATCCAAATATTACGACCATCAACAAGCCCCAAAGACAGTGATTGACCAGCTTGAACCAAGTTCAAAACTTCAGCGAATTGTTCAGGAGCGCGAACTAAATCAACGTGAATCGAAGCGCAACCAAGGTTGAAAGCGAGTTCGGCATTGTCGCCTAAAGTGTCGAAGTAAGTTGCTAGGTGAAGTTTGATGTTGCCAGCAAATTGTCTAATTTGTTGGAAGGCTGCAATGTAAGCTTTGACGGCTTCGCCAGATAAATCGGTAACCAAGAAAGGTTCGTCGATTTGTATGTCTTTAACGCCAATTTCAGCTAATTTTTTGAAAAGTTCTTTGTAGGCTAAAAGCAAATTATCAAGCAAATCAAGCTTGTCGGAACCATCAACAGATTTACCCAGAAGTAAGAAAGTAACTGGTCCGATCACAACTGGACGAGTTTCGATTCCAAGGTTTTTAGCTTCCAAATATTCGTCGAAAATTTTAGTCGAAGAAAGTTTGAACTGTTGGTTTTTTTTGAATTCAGCAACGATGTAATGGTAGTTGGTGTCGAACCATTTAGTCATTTCCATTGCAGTCACGTCAATGCCATCGCGTTGCGCGCCACGAGCCATGGCGAAATAAAGATCTAAATCAACATTGCCGCCGCTAAATTTGAAGCGATCAGGAACAGCGCCGAAAAGGGCCTGAATGTCCAAAATTTGATCGTAAAATGAGAAGTCGTTTGACGGGATAAAAGCAATGCCAGCGGCTTTTTGAGTCTGCCAGTTTTTTGCTCTGATTTCAGCGGCAGTTTTTTGTAAATCAGCGGCAGAAGAAGTTTTTTTCCAATAGCTTTCAATCGCTTTTTTAAGGTCGCGATTAGCACCAATTCTTGGGAAGCCAAGATTTGCAGTATTTAACATTTTTAGTTTTGATTAAGATTGTGCAAGGCTTTGCAACAAAAGTAAGTGGCGGGCTCGCCTGCGGGTTTACTTAATGAATTTTTCTAGAATAGAAAAAAATCCAACGATCGATCCAACGATTGTAGCGGTTTTTATTGTAAGTCTTAACTCCAATTCTTTCAGATCATTTCGAAGATCTCGTTTTGTAACAAGACCATGTTCAATATAATCATTAAGAATTTCTACATGAGCTTCTGCTGCTTTGTCAGAAAGCCCTGCTTCTTTCAAGCGATGAAGAATCTTGATTGGATTATTGAAATAAATTCCAGACATTGTCGTAGTTTTCATGAGGTGTTGTGATTCGATTAAAGTGATGATTTTAAAAGCTCACGCAAAATATTTTTCCCCAACTTCAAAAGCAAGTTGCGATTTGGGCGCTTGTGTTTTTCTAAGGTGAAACTTAGTTTGCCGACAAAATTTTCATCCAATAAAAATCAAAATTATGACTATTCACAATACCGATCTTGTCATTGTTGGTGCTGGTCCAGCTGGCTTGTTTTCAATCTTTGAAGCGGGAATGTTAAAAATAAAATCGCACGTAATCGACACTCTCGAAGTGATCGGCGGCCAATGTTGCGCGCTTTATCCAGAAAAGCCAATTTACGACATTCCGGCTCATCCAAAAGTTTTAGCCAGTGAGTTAATCGAGCTTCTCGAAGCACAAGCGGCACCCTTTGAACCAGTTTACCATTTAAACCAACGCGTTGAAAAAATTGTCAAAAATGACGACAAAACTTTCACAATTGAAACTTCAAAAAACACACAAATTAACTGCAAAGCAATTGTAATTGCTGCGGGCTGCGGCGCCTTTGGCCCCAACCGTCCGCCACTTGTTGGGCTTGAAGAATTTGAAGGAAAATCAGTGTTTTATTCGGTGCGTTCAAAAGCTGAATTTGCTGGCAAAAATGTGGTAATTGCGGGTGGTGGAGATTCTGCCGTTGATTGGGCAATTAGCCTTGCTGAAATTGCTAAAAAAGTTTTTGTAATTCACCGCCGCGACAAATTCAGATGTGCGCCAGAAAGCGCCGACAAAATGAAAAAACTGGCTGAGGAAGGAAAAATCGAACTAGTAATTCCCTTTCAACTAGACGGCCTAAAAGGCCAAAACGGCAAGCTCGAAGCGGTTTTGGTAAAAGACTTCGACGGCAACACCAAAGAAATTGCCGCCGATTATTTGCTGCCATTTTTCGGCCTAGCAATGGAGCTGGGCCCAATTGCCGACTGGGGTTTAAATCTGCACAAAAATCACATCACGGTTGAAGCTTCAACAATGCAAACGTCTGAAAGCGGCATCTACGCCATCGGCGACATCGCCACCTACCAAAATAAATTAAAACTAATCCTCACCGGATTTGCCGAAGCCGCCACCGCCGCCCACGATATTTACAAAATCGTTTACCCAAATCAAATTTTTCACTTTGAATATTCAACAAGCAAAGGACTTTCTTAAAAAACCAAACGCTGGCTGCCCCTAATGTTCATGCAAAATTATTAAAAACCTTGAGCAACGAAACCAAAAAAACGAACGGCAATGAGCATGTGGGTGGAGTTGCAAACTCAGTCCAGAGTGACGGCTTGATTTTGTATAAAAACTTATGACCAAGTTAAAAATTGATTTAACAATTCGGGAGGAAATTCTACTTGGTCTTTCTGGACAAGGAAAAGATATTCCAAGAGGCATGGAATTTGTTTTTCAAAATCTTTATGAAATTCAGTCGTTAATCAAAAGTTTTTTAGCTCTAAAAGAGAGAGAAGAATTTTTTAAAAATAGCCATTTTTTTGAGGTTTTTTTTCTTTCCGCTACATATTCGACACCATTGCTAGCTAGACAACTTTTTAGCACAACTTCTGGAGATCATTCGTTAAAAACAATGTGGCGAAAATTGAGTAATAATTTTGAGAAAGACTTTTTTTGTGAAAAAAACTTTTTTATCGAAAACGAAGTTCCCAAGAGTCTTTCAAAGTTGAATAAAAATGTTTTGCATAACGAGTTTAATGATTTTTCAGAATTAGTCAGAGTAGTTGATGAATTGCTAAATTGCGCTGCAGAAGTAATTGGAATTTTTTCGCAAAAAACCAATTACCACATAAGACCTCCCAAAGACAGAGATGAAGCTTTTAAAGGAATGGAAGAACTTTTTAATGATTCAGAAATTGAATTAATGAAATCTGCTAGAAAAGATTATTTAGCTAAAATTTGGTCCAAAACTCATCATACCTATTACCCATCTCTTTCTTAAATTTTGCTAAAACCAAAAATAAAATCCTTAAACTTAAAATCTTAACCATGTTCTCAAAACTCGAATTTCTAATCGCCTTCCGTTACCTAAAATCAAAGCGCAAAGAAGGATTTATTTCGATTACGGCGATATTTTCCTTTGTTGGAATTATGATTGGCGTGGCCACTTTGATTGTGGTGATGTCGGTGATGAATGGGTTTCGTTATGAACTTGTGAATCGAATTTTGGGCGTGAATTCGCATTTGACGATTTATAGCCACAATTCGCAAATTCACGATTATCAACTGTTGATCGATTTGGTGAAAAAAATTCCCGATGTGAAATATGTAAATCCGATTGTGGAAA
Organism: uncultured Rhizobium sp.; assembly: GCA_964434225.1. GTDB lineage: Bacteria > Pseudomonadota > Alphaproteobacteria > Rickettsiales > UBA1997 > UBA2645. Next base: position 99,561 of record CAYSUM010000001.1, on the reverse strand, counting down.
GTCCGGCGATGTTATCGTCGAGAGCCAAGAATTCTGGGGGATTGGTGAAGGCGGTAAAATTGGAAGATCTTAAAAATAAAAAATTAATTTCAGGAAATATTACGGGCGGCGATATTGAAAAAATGTCGGAAAAAAATTCGGTTTTAGTTGGTTCATCTGTAGCGCAAAGCATGAATTTAAGAGTTGGAGATCCGCTAAAAATTATTTCCGCCGAAACAGCTGAAACCATTGTGGGAGCGATTCCGCGCATTAAAACTTACCAAGTTGCCGGCGTTTTTGAATCGGGTCTTTACGAATATGATTCGACGACTGTTTTTTTAAATTTTGAAATGGCGCAAGTGCATTTTCGCTTTCCAGATTCTGCGTCGGGCATTGAAATTTTTGTGCAAGATCCAACTAAATTAGACGACGTAAAGCAGGAAATTTTCCGCATTTTACCGAATTATCCCGATCTTTACGCGGTGGATTGGCAGCAATCAAATGCTGGTTTCATCGATGCGTTAAAAGTTGAAAGCACGGTAATGTTTTTGATTTTAACTTTGATCATTTTGGTGGCCGCCTTCAACATAATTTCCAGCATGATTATGTTGGTGAACGACAAAAACAAAAACATCGCGCTCTTGCGTACTCTTGGCATGACCAAAGGTGGAATTATGCGCATCTTCTTAATTTGCGGATCTTCAATTGGTTTTGTTGGAACTTTCTTAGGATTTTTGATCGGCGTGATTTTTTCGTCTAACATCAATAATATCAAGCTTTGGCTTGAATCGATGACTGACCAAACTTTATTTAATCCAGCGATTTATTTTCTCTCGACCTTGCCAGCAAAAGTTTTCCCATCTGACGTGATTTTAATTGTGGGAATGGCTTTGGTGATTTCTTTCCTTGCGACACTTTATCCAGCTTATAAAGCCAGCAAAGCCAATCCGGCCGAGATTTTGCGCTATGAATAATTAAACAGTTAAAACAATTGAGCCGGTGGAAGTTCTGTTTTCTAAAGCTTCGTGAGCTTTAGCAACATCTTTAAAAGCGTAAGTGGTGATTTGCGGTCTGATAATTCCCTGCGTTAATGCGATAAAAACTTCGCTGGCTGACAAAGTTAATTCGATGCGATTGGCTTTATAAAGCGCCATGGTTGGACGAGTTAAATAAAGCGAATTGGTAACTAAGTGATTCAAATCCAATTTCTCGGTGGCGCCAGAAGATTCGCCAAAAGTTACGCACATTCCCATTGGCCATAAACAGTCTAAAGATTTTTCCAAAGTATCTTTTCCAACAGAATCATAAACCAAGCCAACGCCTTGATTATTGGTGATTCTGGCCACTTCTTCAACAAAGTTTTTGGTTTTATAATTGATAACGTGAGTGCAGCCCGAACCTTGTGCGATTGGAATTTTTTTATCGTCGCCAACGGTTCCAATCACTTCAATTCCCAAATATTTTGCCCATTGGCAAAGAATGTGACCAACGCCGCCAGCAGCAGCGTGAACAAGAATTTTTTTAGCGCGAGTCGCGATATAAACGCGATGTAATAAAGCATGAGCGGTTAAGCCTTTCATCAAGGTTCCGGCAACTTGTATATCAGTTAAATTTGCGGGAGGAATTACCAAATGATGTTGATTGATGGCTCTTTTTTCGCAGTAAGATCCAATGGGACCTGTGGCGTAGGCAACGCGATCGCCAGCTTTAAATTCTGTAACTCCCGGACCAACTGATTCAATAATTCCACAAGCTTCTGAGCCAAGAATGGCGGGGAAATTATTCAGTTTATATTGACCTTTTCTGAAGGCGACATCGAAAAAATTTACGCCAATGGCGGTGTGTTTAACTATAACTTCATTCTTTTTTGCTTGCGGGTCATCAACTTTTTTGATCTTTAAATGACCAGCGTCACCAATTTTAGACAGAATAATTGCTTGCATTTTTTTGTGTTTTGGAAGTTTTGAGAGAAGTGCAAAAGACTGATTTAATTTCAAATTACCACTAACTCAAATGCAACATCAAAATCTCTTTGTTTTCGACATTGAAGCAATTCCCGATACCGCTGCCGCCAAACGTTTGCTTGATCTGACGAGTGACGATAAAAATGAACTGCGCGAAGCTTTAACAAATTATCATTTAAAAATTACCGAAGGGAAAAATTCTTTTTTGCGCCAACCGTTCTGGCAAGTGGTTTCAATTAGTTTTTTGGAAGCAGAAATCGTGCGCGATTTTGGCGGACAAGAATTTTATCAAATTAAAGATATTCGCTCCGGCGGTGATTTGCTAAGCAATGAAGCCGATTTAGTGCGCGGATTTTTTTCCCATCTCAAAAAAAATATTTCACGGTTAGTCAGTTTTAACGGCAAAAATTTCGATCTTCCTGTTCTTAAATATGCTGCGATGAAGCACGAAGTTGAAGCTGCGTGGCTCTATAAAATGGGCGATAAATGGAATAATTATAATCAAAAATATTCTCTCGATTGGCATTGCGATTTAGCCGATGCTTTTTCTGATTTCGGCGCTTCAGCGAAAGTGAAAATGAATGAACTTTGCGCAGCTTTTGGATTGCCTGGAAAGATTGGTGTTGATGGTTCGCAAGTGATGCAAATGTTTGATGAAGGAAAGTTGCAAGAAATCAGAAATTATTGCGAAACCGATGTGATTAATACCTACTTGCTTTATCTGATTTACCAACATCACAACGGTTCGATGAGTAAAGAATCCTTTGCAAAATGTAAAAAAAGTCTCGTGGAATTTCTGGAAAAAAATTCAAAAACCAAACCCCATTTTGCCGAGTTTTTGAATGAGATGAAGCTCTAAAACTATCCGCCGTCACTCGCGAACTAAGCGTAGCTCGCGAGTGACGGCGTTGGTTTATCCGATAAATTTTTTATATTCTTCGCTCAAAATTTCAGAAATTTTCCCAGATTTTCCGCTGCCAATTTGTTTGCCGTCAATTTTTGTCACAGGTCGTAAAATCAAGCTAGAGCTAGTCAAAAACACTTCTTTTGCCGCCAACATTTCCGCAACGTTAAAATTTTTCTCTTCAACTTTAATGCCTTTTTCCTTCGCGATCTCAATCATACGATTACGCGTGATGCCGCATAAAATAAGGTTATCTGGCGCTTTGGTGATCAAAGTATCGTTGGCGTCAACGATAAAAGCATTCGCAAAACTTCCTTCCGTTACAACGCCATCGCGCACAAAAATTGCGTCATCAAATCCTAAATCTTTGGCTTTTTGATTTAGAAAACTTGAAGCGAATAAGGCGACGGATTTAATGTCGCAGCGCTTCCAGCGGATATCGTCGTGAGTCATTATGGAAACGCCTTTTTCAAATTCTTCGGCACTTAATTTTTTACTAATAGAAACAGTTGCGGTGATTGTTGGTGCTAAATTTTTTGGCATAAAAGGCACGCGATTTGTAGCGCCGCGCGTGATTTGAATATAGCAGATTCCCTCATTAATTTTATTTTTTTCGAAAAGATCAATCTGCATTTTTAGCAAATCTTCTCTCTTAAAATTATGTTCAATTTTCATTTCACGTAAACTACGAAAAAGCCTGTCAATGTGTGGCTCGCCGTCAATCAAGCGACCATTTTTAAAAAGCGTAACTTCGTAAACTCCGTCAGCAAATTGAAATCCACGATCTTCGATGTGAACCATACAATTTTCGTGAGGAAGGAACTGGCCGTTTAAATAAGAGATGCGTGACATATTATTTTTTTAAAATTGAGTTACCGGCATATTTGGAGCGAGATCCCAAATATTCTTCGATGCGGATTAATTCGTTATATTTTGCGGTGCGATCAGATCTGCAAAGTGAGCCAGTTTTGATTTGTCCAGCATTAGTTGCAACTGCGATGTGGGCGATTGTGGCATCTTCGGTCTCGCCAGATCGATGCGAAATAATATTGTTATATCCCGCATCTTTGGCGATTTTAATGGCGGCTAAAGTTTCGCTTAAAGTGCCGATTTGATTGAACTTGACCAATAAAGCGTTGGCCATTTTATCGGCGATTCCTTTTTGTAAAATTTTTGGATTAGTGACAAATAAATCATCGCCAACTAGTTGAATTTTATCGCCCAAAACTTTGGTAACATTTTTCCAGCCATCAAAATCATCTTCGGCGCAAGCATCTTCAATGGAAAAAATTGGGTAATTATTTACCAATTCTTCGTAGTAACGAACTAGCTGATCTGAACTTAAAACGCGGCCTTCGCCAGCTAAATTATATTTGCCATCTTTGTAAAATTCTGTTGAAGCGCAATCCAAGGCCAGCACAACTTCTGAGCCTAATTTATAACCAGCTTTCTGAGTTGCTTTGGCAATGTAATCCAAAGCTTCTTGAGCCGAATCTAGATTTGGCGCGAATCCACCTTCATCGCCAACATTGGTGTTATGACCATCTTTTTTTAAAAGCGATTTTAAATGTTGGAAAATTTCAGCGCCAATGCGAATTGAATCTTTGATTGACGGGGCTCCAACTGGCATAATCATAAATTCCTGAATATCGATTTTATTGTCGGCATGTTTGCCGCCATTGATAATATTCATCATTGGAACTGGTAAAATTTGCGCTTCAGTTCCGCCTAAATATTCGAAAAGTGGAATTTTTTTTGAAAGTGCTGCAGCTTTTGCAGCAGCAAGAGAAACCGCTAAAATAGAGTTGGCGCCAAGGCTTGATTTATTTTCTGTGCCATCTAACTCGATCATCATTTGATCGATTTCTTGCTGTTTTGTGGCATCAAATCCAATTAATTTTGCCGCGATTTTTGTGTTCACATTTTCAACAGCTTGCAAAACACCTTTGCCTAGAAATTTACTTTTATCACCATCGCGAAGTTCGCAAGCTTCAAGGCTGCCAGTTGAAGCTCCGCTTGGTACGGCAGCAATTGCACAAGATCCATCAGTTAAGTGAATTTCGGCTTCCAAAGTTGGAAACCCGCGCGAATCAAGAATTTCGCGTGCGTGAAGTCGAGAGATTTTTGTCATTTTTTAAGTTAGTGATTGACATGCAAGAAGAGGTCGCGGATTTTGCTGATCTGGGCCTAAATAGTCAATTTCCAAATCTTCAAAAATGTTACGAATTCTAATCCTTATCGGACTAATTTTGCTGGCCATTCCTTTTTTTAATAAAGTCATGGATTACTCAAAAGGCAAAATACATCAAGCCAAAGAGGCGGGAGAAGATTTTGCGGATAAAGCTAAGAATATTGGCTCGGCGGTAAAAGATAGCGTCAATGAACTTCCGCAAAAAATTAAAGATAAGAACGACGGAAAATAATCAAGAGCCGCGTTATCCTAATCTTTAGTGACGGATTGGTTATTTTTTTTATGTTCTGCACGTCGATCCGCCCTTTTTTTACGCTCATTTGCAAGCAGTTGTTTTTGCTCAGCGCTTAATTGTGGGGTAACTATTTTTGTTTCAGGGGGTTTTTTATCGATGTTTTTGGTTTGATCTTTTTCGCCAGCAAGATCGGCGGCATTGACGATATTGCTGCAAAGTACAGCAAAAAGCAGGGAAATCAGAATTTTTTTCATAAGTTTTAATTTGGTTGATAAATTTCTTCTTCCTCTTCTTTTATAAAAAATCCGCGCGCAAATTCTTCAAATCTATTTTCTGTGATGGCGCCACGAATATCGCGCATTAAATCTTGGTAATAAAAAATGTTATGTTCAGAAAGCAGCATCGCGCCCAGCATTTCATTAGCTTTGGTTAAGTGATGCAAATAGGCGCGGCTGTGATTTTGACAGGCGTAGCACGAACATTTTTCATCAAGCGGTTTTTCATCGGCGCGATATTTGGCATTGCGAATATTGATCGTGCCATTTCTGACGAAAGCTTGCCCAGTGCGGCCTGATCTGGTTGGCATCACGCAATCAAACATGTCAACTCCGCGAGCAACAGCACCAACAATATCCGAAGGTTTTCCAACTCCCATTAAATAGCGCGGCTTATCGGTTGGCAAATAATCAACGCAGTAATCTAAAACTTTAAACATTTCTTCTTGTCCTTCGCCAACAGCTAGGCCGCCAATCGCGTAGCCATCAAATCCGATTTCGATTAATTTTTGCGCAGAAATTTTGCGTAAATCAGAAAAAGTTGAACCTTGCACGATGCCGAAAATTCCATAACCATCGCGTTTTTGGAAAGCATCGCGAGAGCGCTGGGCCCAGAGCAGTGAACGCTCCATCGCATCATTAGCTTGTGCAAAAGTTGCGGGAAATTGTACGCATTCGTCAAAAATCATCGTAATATCGGCGCCTAATTTATGTTGAATTTCAATCGAACGTTCGGGCGTTACGAAATATTTTGAGCCATCAAGATGTGAAGAAAATTCGACACCTTCATTAGTAATTTTTCTGATTTTAGAAAGTGACATTACTTGAAATCCGCCAGAATCCGTAAGGATTGGGCCATTCCAATTCATAAATTTATGTAAGCCGCCAAGCTGTTCAATTAGTTCAGCTGTAGGGCGCAACATTAAGTGATAAGTGTTGCCTAAAATTATTTCCGCGCCCGATTCTTTGACATCGCGCGATTTCATCGCTTTCACAGTTGCGGCGGTTCCAACTGGCATGAAGGCTGGAGTTTGAATGTTGCCGTGCGCGGTTGCAACTTCGCCACGCCTTGCTTTATTGTGAGTATTTTTTAAGTTGAAGGAAAATTCTTTCGTCATTTATTTTTAAAATTTTATGAAAAATCTGAGCAGCTTTACACCCTTTTTTGTATTGGTTTTTTTAGTCAGTGTCATTGGTTTTGCAACTTACAAAATCAGCAAAAAACAAGAAATTGAATTGCAAAATATCGGACAAAATTTTGATTCGCGTTTTATCAAAGAAAAAATCGTTCTGCCGGAATTTTCTTTGCCAGATCTTTATGATGAAGGTGGTAATTTTACTAAAAAAGATTTGTTGGGAAAATATTCTCTAATCAATTTATTTGCTTCTTGGTGCTCTACTTGTCGCGCTGAACATCAAGTTTTAATGCGTTTAAAAGATGAAGGAATTGTCGATATTTACGGCGTGGCTTGGCACGACATCAATCAAAATACCAAAGAATATTTGGCTAAAGAAGGTAATCCTTTTAAAAAAGTAGCGGCAGATAATCAGGCTTTGTTTAGCAAATTTGTTGGTACCCAAGCAATTCCAGAAACTTTTTTGGTTAATGAAGATGGTGATGTTGTTTGGCGATTTAGAGGGAATTTAGAAGAATATGCGGTGGGAGAAATTCAGAACTTTTTAAAAGAGCAGAAGAGGTAAATTCATTTTTGTATGTACCCAAATTTACGCGACAGCGCCTTAAGATGATACAAACGACAAAAAACCGACCCCTTCACAAAGAAGGAGTCGGTTTTTTTAAGACTGTAAAGTCTGTAGTTTAAGCTTGTTTTTTTACCTGTTTTTTAACTTCAGCTTTTTTCTCTCTGACGATTTTTATTTCGTCAAATTTTCCTAACTTGATCAATTTTTTCTTGATCTGAAGTCTAAGTTTTTGAGCTGATTCAGTAAGTTTATTGTTACGGCAATTGATCAAAAAATTATCAATATTGCCATATTTATTAACCGTTCTGATTGATGCTGCAGTAACTTTTAAAGTTACATCAGTGCCAAGAGTTTCGCTTTTAAAGGAAACCGTTTTCAAATTCGGTAAAAATCTTCTTCTCGTCTTGCGATTGGAGTGAGAAACTTTATTCCCACTCATTACGCCAGTGCCGAGTAATTCACATCTTCTAGACATAATTCTCTTTGTTTTTTCCAATTAACCTTGGCAATCAAAAGCAGATTTACCGCTGATCGCAGACACGATAGTTGGCGCACCAAACATCGCTGCAACACCTGCAGTAACACCCACTAACAAACCCCAAGAAACTTTACCGGTGAAGAAACCAACACCAACAGCAACAATTGCAAAAGCTGCGATAGCTTTACCGGCGTTACCAGTGATGATTTTCATCATGTTGCACAGAGTTGTAACCAAGATGTTGCTGTTAACGTCAGCAGAAGTAGTTGATTGCGCTTTAGCGTCAGACACTAGAGCTGGAACAACCGCTGGAGTAACTGCTAAAAAAAACAAGGACAAAAGCGCAACTTTTGCCACGAATGCAGAAAGTTTTTTCATGATTAAAATTTTTAGATTTTTTTACAGGGAAGAGCTTAAGAACCTATGACAGGTAAAGCGCAGCCGCCCAAATTGCACCAACCGTTTTAAAATTGCAACAAGGAACTTGCCTACTATTCTAAAATTTTTATTTCCCATTCCAAATCAACATTGGAGCGCTTTTTCACCGCTCTTTTAACTTTGTTTCCCAAATCGATTAAATTGCTTGCTGAGGCATTTCCGCGGTTGATCATAAAGTTGCAATGTTTTTCAGAAATTTGTGCTTCACCTTCAAAGGCGCCACGAAAGCCAGCTTCATCAATTAATTGCCAAGCTTTTTTTGCGCTAGGATTTGTGGGGTCGGGATTTTTAAAAGTACTGCCGCCAGTTTTGGCACGTATTGGCTGAGCCACTTCGCGTTGTTGATTAAATTCGATGATTTTTTTTGCCACTGCTTCCGAAGTGGATTTTGTGCCTTTGAACAGACCTTCAACAAAAATAAATTTTTTGGCAATTTTATTGCCGCGATAAAAAAAATCGAAATCAGAATTTTTTATCTCAAACAAATTTCCGTTAAAATCGACGGCAATAGCGCTGACTAGAGTTTGCGCAACATCAGAACCATAACATCCAGCATTCATGGCGATAGCGCCACCAATCGATCCGGGAATTCCGGTAAAAAATTCTAAATCAGCAAGTGCGGCATTTCTGCTAAAAAGTGCAACATTACCACAAAGAGCCGCAGCTCCAGCGCGTATGACATTTTCTTCTTGAGTAATTTTAGCAAATTCGCCACCAAGCCTGATCACAACTCCTTTTACGCCATTGTCAGAAATAATAACATTGGACGCTGCGCCAAGAATATTGATGGGAATTTCTTTTGGACAATTTTTTAAAAAATTTTGTAAATCAGCAAGGTCTGCGGGGCGAAAAAGAATTTCGGCTTTGCCGCCAACATCGAACCAACTTTTTAATTCAACATTTTCACGGTAAGTTCCGCGCACGGCGGGTAAAATTTTTATTAATTCAGGCATTGTGAGTTAAGTTAAAAATTACTGAAACGCGACCTTCTCTCGCAGCTTTCTTCTGATATTTTGTAATCACCCAATCTTGCGGAAAAATTTGCCAATCTTTTTTGGAATTTGCATCCCAAATAAATTTTTTACTACGATCAATCTCGCAAAGAATCCAAGTTTTGTAAGAATCGTGATCGGTGGCGATTGTAAGTTTGGCGTTTGATTTCATTTTTGGTGATAAAATTTCGTCCAAAAATTCTTGGTTAATCAAGCGACGCTTAAAATGTTTAGCTTTGGGCCAAGGATCAGGAAATAAAATAAAAATCTGGTCGAAGAATTTGTCGGGAAATTTGGCAAGTAAAAGACGAACATCGGTGGTGGAGATTTTTAAATTCGCCAAAGGTTCAACCTCAAGTTTGGCGAGTAGATTTACAACTCCGTTTAAATGAGGTTCGGATCCAAAAAAAAATGTATCGGGATTTTCCTTGGCTTTTTGGTAAGTAAAATCACCAAAACCAAAGCCAATTTCTAGGTAATTTTTTTGATCACAATCTTGTTCCCGAGATTGCTGAAGGATGTCGTAAGTTGGAAATAAATCTTCAAGTAAATGACTTTTATGGTCGGAGAGTTTACGACTTTTAATGCGACCGAAGCTGCGAATTAAGCGATTATTTTGTAAGTTTTTCGACTCTTCTTGCATGTCTGGCGCCTTCAAATTCAGTGGAGAGGAAGGCTTTAACTATTGATAGAGCCTGTTTATCTTTGGTAAAGCGGGCGCCCAAACAAACGACGTTGGAATCATTGTGAGCGCGTGATAATTTTGCAGAATTTGTATTATAACAAAGTGCGGCGCGAATGTGTTTGAAGCGGTTTGCGGCAATTGAAATTCCGATACCACTACCGCAAATTAAAATTCCGCGCAGCTGATTTTTGTCAGTAATTTTTTTGCAAAGTTTTTGTGCATAATCAGGATAGTCGACTGATTTTTCTGCGGAGCTGCATCCTAGGTCAACCGCTTCCAATCCAAGCTTGGCAAGCTCTATGACCAGAAATTCTTTTAAAACAAATCCGGCGTGATCGGAGGCAATAAAAATTTTTTCTGTTGGATTTTTTTTCTCTAAATTTTCTTTCATCTTGTACAAAATAAAAAGGCGACCCGAGAGTCGCCTTTTGTGTAAATTATGTGAAGACCTATCTTTTGCGATAAGTCTGACCTTTACGGGCTTTTTTCAAACCATATTTCTTACGTTCAACAACGCGTGAATCGCGAGTTAAGAATCCGCCAGCTTTTAATGGTTTGTGATTCTCTGGTTCAAAAGCAACTAATGCTTTGCTGATTCCGTGAGCTAGAGCGCCAGCTTGACCAGAAAGTCCGCCGCCAGCAATTGTTGCAACAACATCAAATTTATCGTCGTTTTTGGTAGCGCCGAAAGGAAATCTGATAATGTTGAATAAAATTTCTCTGCCGAAATAAGTTTTGGCATCGCGGTCATTCACGACAATTTTGCCAGTTCCTTTTTTGATCCAAACACGAGCTGCGGCATTTTTTCTTTTGCCAGTCGCGTAAGCTCTACCTTGAGCATCGATTTTTTTAACTTTAGCAGGTGCTGCTACTTCTTTAGTTTCGCTAACTTCAAGAATTTTTTCTTTTACAGTTGAAGGCATAATAAAATCTTAAATTGATTAGTTGGTTTTTTTGTTTTTTCTGTTCATTGCGGCAATATCCAAAAATTGTGGATTTTGTCCTTGGTGCTTGTGTTCAGAGCCTGTATAGATGTGTAATTTTACCATGATGTCGCGTTGTAAAGGTCCACGAGAAATCATTCTTGAAACTGAATTTTCTAAAATTCTTTCTGGGAAATTTCCTTCCATGATTTGTCTTGCGGTTCTTTCTTTGATGCCACCTGGATGACCAGTGTGCCAGTAGTATTTTTTATCAGCAAGCTTGTTGCCAGTGAATTTAATTTTATCGGCATTGATAACAACAACGTGATCACCACAGTCAAGATTTGGTGAAAAAGTTGGTTTATGTTTGCCGCGTAGAAGATTCGCGATGATTGTAGAAACTCTGCCGACAACTAGGTCTTCGGCGTCGATTAACCACCAGTTTCTTACGATTTCACTTGGTTTTGCAGAATAAGTTTGGCGCATAATTTCCTATTAAATAGTTCTTAAAGTACTTGTTTCTAATTGAGAGTTAAGCCTTGCAATGCTTGGTCTCTTGGGGGTTCTCTTAAAATGAAGAGAAATCTTTAGTTGGGAAAGAGGGCGCGCATTAAAGTGGCGCTTGAGGAAAAGTCAAACAATTTTAGTGACTGGCGCAATATAATTTAAAAATTCTTGACGCAGCAAGCTAAAACTAAAGGCGTCAACATAAGTTCCGCGATGGTAACGATGTTGGCGCAAAGTCCCTTCCAGAGCGAATCCTGACTTCAATAAAAGATTTTTTGACGGTAAATTATTAGTCGATGTGAAAGCCTCGACACGATTAACTTTTAATTCTTCAAAGCCATATTTTAGGACAGCTTGAATTGCCTTGAAGGTAATTCCTTGTCGCCAATATTCTTTGGCTAAATCGTAACTTAATTCGATGCGGTTGTGATAAGAATTGTAAGTCGTCAGGCCAATTGAGCCGATAAGTTGATCGTTATCTTTTTTGGTAATCGCAAAATAAATCCCGTCATTTTGATAAAAAACATTACGCCAATAATTGAGCTCTCTTCTTGCATCTTCAAGGTTGCGTGGCATTTCGCATAAGATAAATTTATTTACCTCGGGATCGGTATAGTAGTGAAAAAAATCAGCGGTATCACTGTCTCTCTTCTCGCGCAAAACATAGTCGCCAAGGTCGATAACGGGAAATTGTTTTTGTGAATAATTGTGCATTTAAGCAAATTGTAATATTTAGTTAGTCAGAGTTTTTGGTTACTTCCACCAACCTTACTGACCTACTATCGGAATCGATGATCTTAAATTTTAAAAGGCCTTTCTCAATTTCTTCGCCAATTTCGGGAACGCGTTTGAATAGCGCCATTGTAAGTCCAGCAATAGTTTGAAAACTTGCTTCGTCACGTTTAATTTCAGTTTGTAAAATCTCTTCAACCTTAGAAATTTCAACGCGGCCGCCAAAATTGAAAGTTGTGTTGTTAATTTTTTTGATGCGGAAAAAAGCATTGTCGGAAGGCAGATCGTGTTCATCTTCAATATCGCCAACAATTTCTTCCATAACATTTTCAATTGTTACAAATCCGTCAACGCCGCCAAATTCATCAAGTACGATTGCAACATGAACACGCGCCATGCGCATGCGCAGCATTAAATCCAGAACTTTCATTGATCCAGGAACGAATAAAATTTTACGTAAAATTTTATTAATCACAAAATCAGGATCTTCTTCGCATAAAAATTTCGATAAATCTTTGCTGTGAATAAATCCGATAATTTCGTCGAGAGTTTCCTTAAAAACTGGAATACGAGTATGACCTTTGGTCGTGATGATTTTTTTTACTTCTTCCAAATCGGCATTATGTTTGATCGCAATCAAATCAGCTCTTGGAGTCATAATACCAGAAACTTTTTTATCGCTCAAAATGGCGATATTTTTGATCATCTTTTTTTCTTCAAAGCTGATCAGATTTTCTTTTTCGTAGGTGTCGACCAAGTGAGAAATTACGGATAAAAAAGATTTTTTGCTTTTTTTACCCAGAAGACTGAGGAAAAAACCTAATAATTTTTTGATGCGGGATTTGTTAATAAAGCTTTTGGAATTGCGTTTCGATCGATCTGTCATTCAAAGGTTAAATTTATTAATATGGGTTTGCGATGTTGATCTTTTTTAGGATCTTAATCTCAAGAGCTTCCATGGTGTTGGCCATTTTTTCATCTTCGTGATCATGTCCGATCAGATGTAAAATGCTGTGCAGAATCAGGTGTACAAGATGGTCATGAAATTTCTTTTTTTGTGCAAGAGATTCTTTTTTTACCGTTTCATAAGAAATGATAATATCGCCAAGAAGCAAATAATTGGAAGGTTCGATGGCTTTTTTAAGTCCAATTTTACGTACTAAATTTTCATCCAAAGACGGAAAAGATAAAACATTAGTCGGCTTATTTTTTTGACGAAATTCGGAATTTATTTTTTTGATTTGCCGGTCGCAAACTAATAAAATCGCAACTTCCAACTCAAAATCTTTAGTCAGAATTTTTTTTAAATCGGTGAGTGGAATTAAAGTTTTACAAGTTTTTTCGATAAAATTTTCGATGTTTTTTTCTTCCTGCCATTTTTTACTTCGAAGGGCGATGTCAATACAGATCATGCTTTGCAGGATTTTAAATTAGGACATTTGACGAATTTTTTTGGACAAATTCTTCCCAGATTTTTATCGTCATTACAAACTTTAGACTGCGAATTTCCATCAACATTTTCTGAAGAAATAAGATCTAAATGGGCAATTTTACAGATTTCTGCAAGAGCGTTAATAAAGTGTCCGTCTGAATTTAAAGCAGGAACGCGTAAATAATCTTTTACTCCCAAAGCCAGTGCCATTTTTTTGTAATCAATATCAAGCTCGACCAAAGTTTCAGAATGTTCCGAGACAAAAGAAATTGGCACAATTACTGGAATTTTTTTATCGAGCGCAACTTTTCTAATTTCAAAATCAAGGCTTGGACCAGTCCATTGTAAGCGTCCAACTTTTGATTGGTAACAGATGCGAAAATCAATTTTATTTTTATCGACTTCCAAAATCTGCGCTAAATTTTCGACAACTTTTTTAGTAGTCTGCTCAACTTGGAAGACATAAGGATCGCCAGCGTTGATAATTTTTTGAGGAAGTCCGTGCGCTGAAAATAAAAAACGAAATTTCCCCAAATTTCCGTCATATAATTTCATCAAAGTTTGTTTGATCAAAAGTGTGTGCGACTTGATAAAATGTGCGCTCACAGGATAACAACAAATTAATCGACTATTAATTTTTATGCCGAGATTTTTTTGTTCTCGAACGAATTTTAGGCTAAAATCTTGCAAAGAAGATTCGCTGGTGGTTGTTGAAAATTGAGGATAAAGCGGCAACAGAATTGCGTTGGCGGGATTGTAATTTATGACATTTTTAACCACTTCGTCAGAAAATGGTTCGGCGTAGCGCATCGAGACAAAAACTTTAAATTCTCCAAAAAAAGAAAGTTCGCGCTCTAAGTTGTAAGCTTGCGCGGTTGTAATGTCGAGCAAGGGAGATTTGCCTCCAATCTGCGCATAGATTTTTTGCGATTTTGAAACTCTTTTTTTGGAAATATATTTTGCCAGAAAAAAACGCAAAGGTTGTGGCAAGCCAATAATGGCGCGATCATTGAACAGGTTGAACAAAAATGGCTCAACTGAATCAAGATTTTTTGGACCTCCCAAATTGAATAAAATAACTGCAGTTTTTTTGTTTAAATTATCCATGACGAGTAAGGTTTTTAAAGGCTAAACCACAAAGAAAAATCATGCAAAAAGTTGCAATAATTACGGCACTGATGGTTAAATCAAAATTGCTCGCAAGCTTGAAAGAAAGTGATGTAACGCAGATTCCGATCGATAAACTTAAGAGAATCATTTGTTTGGCAGAAACGCAAAAAATTCGCGCGATGGCAACTGGTAAAATTAAAAGTGCGGTCATTAAAAAAACACCAACAATTCTTACGGAAAGAGCAATTGTAAGTGCGAGTAAAATTGTAAAAGATAGATTCCAGAAAGCGATTTTGATGCCGTCAATTCTGGCTAAATCGACATTGATGTTGATGAGTAAAATTTTGCGGAAGGCAAAGATTGTATAAATAATTGTTATTGTGGTGATTATTGCTAAAGCTTTAATATCAAGGTTTCCAACCGTTAGAATATCGCCAAAAACATAAGAACCTAAATCAAGATTTTTATGAAAAAAATCGTTTAAAATAATAGCGGTGGCGATGCAAAAATAAGATGAAATTGCGATGAGAGTGTCTTTTGAAAATAATCGATTAATTGAAATCATTTCAACCAAACAGGCGAAAAAGAAGGCAAAAATAATCAACGTTGAAATTTGACTAGAGTTAAAAATTGCGCCCAAAACAAAACCAAGCAAAATTGAGTGCGAAAGACCGTCGCCAAAATAAGCGAGTTTTTTCCACAGCACAAAAATTCCCAAAAGGGAGCAAGAAATTGTAATTAAAATTAAAGCCAAAAAAGGCTTGATAAGAAAAGTTTCGATCACTTACGTTTTGAGTCAGATTGGGTAAAAAAATCTTTAAAAGCTTATGTCGGAAAAATTACAGAAACTCTTGTCGCAACTAGTAAAAACGCAACTAGAGAAAAAATCTAGCAAAAAAACTGAAGATCAAATTTCTCCACAAAAACATATTTCGTCGGATGATGAAGCTGCTAATCATTTGAAAGATTTTGCGGTTACTGAAAAGCAATCAATTGGTTTAAAGGTTTCGCAAGAGGAGCAATGGACGATGTTGCGTCGTGTGATTATCGAAAATTTTACAAAGTTTTTTATGATAACGGTTTATTGTGTTGTAGCCTTCATCGCAATTTTTAAAGCGGGCATTATTATACTTTCAGCCTTTCAACATTTTCTGCACGGAATCTTCGCTGCCGTGCCACCGCCAATTACATCGAAAGGTTAAGCCTCTGCAAGCACGTCTGGCTTTGCTAGTTTGACTTTTATTTTTCGCTGTTTAGAAGGACGCCTTCTTGAAAAAAAGTGACCCAAATTCCTCTGATAAACGATCTTAAAATAGATCCTAAAAACCGTCAAATCTCACAAAATTAATATGAGCAAAAAATTAGGCGCCAAACCAAATTTGGCGGCATCCAAGAAGGAGCAATCCAACATGTTTAGCAAAAAAGATTTATTAGCTTTCTATCAGGAGATGCTTCTGATTCGACGCTTTGAAGAAAAAGCGGGCCAACTTTACGGCATGGGATTAATCGCTGGTTTTTGTCATCTTTATATCGGCCAAGAAGCAATCGCCACGGGCATGCGTCACACGATGAAAGAGGGGGACAAGGTCATTACAACTTATCGCGATCACGGACATATGATTTCCGTTGGTTCTGATCCGAAAAAAATTATGGCTGAATTATTGGGCCGCGCCGACGGATCTTCTAAGGGCAAAGGCGGTTCAATGCATTTATTTGACTTGGAAAAACATTTTTACGGCGGTCATGGAATTGTCGGCGCGTCAGTTCCAATAGGCGCTGGACTTGCTTTTGCTGATAAATATTTGGGTAATAAAAATGTAACCTATTGTTATTTTGGCGACGGCGCCGCTCATCAAGGTCAAGTTTACGAAGCCTTTAACATGGCAAAATTGTGGAATCTTCCAGTGCTCTTCATTATTGAAAATAACCATTACGCGATGGGAACTTCGCAAGCTCGATCTTCCTCAACCGATCAGCTCTACAAGAGAGGCGAAGGTTTTAATATTCCTGGAGAAAAAATTAACGGGATGAATGTTTTTGATGTAATTGCCAATGCCCAAAAATGGGTTGATTACGCCAGATCTGGCAATGGTCCAGTGATTTTGGAAATGGACACTTATCGCTATCGCGGTCACTCAATGTCTGATCCAGCGACTTACCGCAGTAAAGAAGAATTAAACTGCAAAAAAGAAGAAGATCCAATTGACTCGCTTCGTTCCCATATTTTGGGTAAGAATGTCGCCACCGAAGCTGAAATCAAAAAAATTGATGATCTCGTTAAAGAAGAAGTGAATGAAATTGTAGAGTTTGCCAAAAATTCTCCAGAACCTGACGAGTCAGAGTTAATGACGGAAATTTATAATTAATTTAAGAACGTAAAATGACTTTAAAAAAACTAACAGTACGCGAAGCACTGCGCGAAGCAATGTCAGAAGAGATGAGAACTACTCCAGAAGTTTTCGTTATGGGCGAAGAAGTGGCGGAATATAACGGCGCTTACAAAGTTACCCAAGGATTACTTGCTGAATTTGGTGCAAAAAGAGTGATTGATACTCCGATTACCGAGCACGGATTTACTGGTATTGCAGTTGGTGCAGCGTTCGCCGGCTTAAAGCCAATCGTGGAATTTATGACTTTCAACTTCGCAATGCAGGCAATCGATCAAATCATTAACTCTGCCGCTAAAACTAATTATATGTCAGGCGGACAAGTTCGCTGTCCGATCGTTTTCCGTGGACCAAATGGCGCGGCTTCGCGAGTTGGAGCGCAACATTCACAATGTTACGCTGCTTGGTATGCCTCAGTTCCTGGATTAAAAGTTATCGCTCCTTACAGTGCCGCTGATGCAAAAGGTTTATTGAAAGCTGCAATTCGCGATCCAAATCCAGTAATATTCTTAGAAAATGAAATTACTTACGGCTTCTCTTTCGAAGAAGAATATGACGACGATCATTTGGTTGAAATCGGCAAAGCCAAAATTTTACGCGAAGGAAAAGATGTTACGATTGTGGCATTTTCTTTGGTCGTAAAATATGCGCTGGAAGCTGCTGAAGAGTTGGCCAAAGAAGGCATTGAAGCTGAAGTTATCGACCTTCGCACCATTCGCCCACTTGATCACGAAACGATCGTAGAATCAGTAAAGAAAACTTCGCGATGCATCACGGTTGAAGAAGGTTTTCCCTTTGCTTCAATAGGCAGTGAAATTGCATCGGTATTAATGGAACAAGCTTTTGATTATTTAGACGCTCCCGTAAAAAAACTTGCAAGTATTGATGCTCCACTTCCTTATGCGGCTAATCTGGAAAGATTAGCTTTGCCAAAAGCGGTTGACATTATTGCTGCGGCAAAAGATCTCATGTTTCGTAACCAGTAATTAAGATTCATGTTTCTATACAATTTTGTTCGAAAATATAATATTACCAAACCAGTATTCATCGGCTATTTTATTGGGTTTGCAGTAATTTTTTACTTCGCTTTCTGCACAATATTTGGTCCGAAAGGTTTGTTGGAATATCGCGTTCTGCAACAACAAATCACCAATAAAGAAAGCGTCAAACAAGACCTGATTGCCAAAATGCAGGTGAAAAAAAATATGGTTGAAGGGATGAATTTAAATTCTCTCGATATTGATTTGCTTGATGAGCAAGCCAGAAAAGTTCTGGGATATGCCGGCAAAAATGAAGTGATTGTTTATCAAGATAAAAAATCTTCAAAAACTAACTAAGTAAATGACTCAAATTTCATTAAAAAACGAGACTTATCGCAAACTGTTTCACGTTTTGCTAATCTTCGCTCCCGTCATTTATTTAAGAGCTGGAAAATGGATGAGTGTAGCAATTTTTGCTGCAATTGCAGCTGTAGTTGTAACACTTGATTATATGCGTCGCACTAATCCGGCGATTAAAATTATTTTTGCTAAAATTTTTGGTTTTGTTTTAAGGCCACACGAACTTGAAGGTGATAAATTATGTGGAGCCAGTTGGGTTGCGCTTTCAGCTTGTATAACTTTTTTGGTATTTAAAGCAGAAATTGCTGTAACAGCTTTCTCGATCCTTGCAATTTCTGATGCAGCCGCCGCAATTGTAGGCAGAAATTTTCCCAGTGAACCATTTTTTGAAAAGACCAAAAATGGTTCGGCGGCCTTCTTCCTTACTGCTTTCGTAGTTTTGATAGTTTGTGGATTATATTTTCACTCAAGATTTTGGTTTTTCTTTTTTGGAATTTTCACACTCTCGGTTGTAACCTTAATTGAAGCGCGTCCAAGCATCATTAAAGTTGATGACAATTTTTTAATTCCGATCGCTTTTGCAGCAACAATGACAATCTTTGATGTCATGTGGAACTACTCCTACTAAGGATAATGAATGCTCTTCCCTAAAGATTTTCCAGAAAAATTACGTTCCTCAATTTTAGTTTCTGAAGTTGTAGGGAAAAAAGTTAAGTTAAAGCTGCGCGGCAAGGAATTCACTGGTCTTTGCCCATTTCATAACGAAAAATCTCCTTCATTTACCGTCAACGATTTAAAAGGTTTTTACCATTGTTTTGGTTGCGCCTCACATGGCGATGTCATTAGCTTTGTCATGCAAAATGAAGGCATGGATTACAAAGAAGCGGTGAATAAATTGGCTGAAGATTTTTCGATTCCAATTCCCAAAGTTCAATTCGATGAAGTCAAAGAAGAGAAGCTTTCGCGCGATTTTTTAATTTTAGAAAACATCTGTCAATTTTTTGAAAAAAATCTGATTTCTGAAAGTGGAAAAGCGGCGCTTGCTTATGTGCGCAAAAGAGAGATTTCTTCAGAAAATATTAAAAAATTCCGCCTCGGTTTTGCGCCAAATTCTTACGAAGCTCTGACTAAATTTTTGCAAGCGCAAGGCTTTTCGGAGCTTGAAATATCTCGTTGTGGCGTGATTGGCAGAAATGAGCAGAAGAAATTTTACGACAAATTTCGTAATCGTGTAATTTTTCCGATCACCAATAAAAAAGGCCAAGTGATTGCTTTTGGCGGACGCACGATTGGCGATGATTTGCCGAAATATTTAAACTCAGCCGAAACCGATATTTTTAAAAAAAATCAAACTCTTTACAATTTTCAATTTGCTCGCAAGCCAATATTTTCTAAGAGTTACGCTGTTGTAGTTGAAGGTTATATGGATGCGATTTCGCTTTTTATGAATGGCGTAGAAAACGTGGTTGCAGGACTTGGAACCGCTTTGGGCAGCGAACATTTGAAGGAATTATTTTTTACGACAGATAAAATTGTAATCTGTCTGGATGGAGATTCTGCGGGCGTTCGCGCTGCAAAACGCGTTTCAGAAATTGCGCTGCCTTTGATTAATGCGAAAAAAAATATCAGCTTCGCATTTTTGCCCAATCAACTTGATCCTGATGATTTTATAAAACAGTTCGGCGCCAAGGAATTAGAAAAGGTTTTTGTCAACGCGACGCCGCTTTCCGAGAGTCTTTTTAACTTTGCTTTGATGGAGCTTGGAGTTGAAAAAACTAGTAAAATTAGTGCGGAAATTAAGGCGAAAATTGAAGCGAATTTAATCGCAAAAACCGAAGCAATTTTAGACGCAACTTCGAAGAAACATTTTGCTTATTCGTTTAAGGATCAGCTTTTTAATTTAGGACGAAATTTTCAAAGCAAAGATGTGCGAGAAAGACGTAATAATGAAACGACTGTAAACCAATCCGCTTCCAACCAATGGCAGATTGCTCGAAAACCTATTGCACTTCGAGATAATTCAAAAATGTTGGGTCGCGCGATTATTGCTTTGATTATAAAATTTCCCGAACTCGCTCATTTCCGTGACGATAATTTTGACATTAAAGACGTACAGTTTTTCAACGAAGAAATGGCCAGTTTAAAGGATTCGGTGATTGGTTTGATTGAAGAAGAACAAGAAGTTGTAACGGAAAATTTATTAAAAGCTCTTGAAAATTCCAGTCACGGTAATGATCTCAATGATTTAAAGAATGTGCTTGCAAGCATCCAAAGCCTTACGTTAGACTTGGCCCAAACCAAATTAAGCATTCTACTTTTGAAAGACTTGTTACTTCAGGTAGATCAGCAATATAAAGAAGCTCTAAGTAAGATTGATGAAATAGAAACTCATCAAACTGCAATCACAAGTCAAAAAATTAAAGAAATCTCTGATTATAAAAACTCGCTTGAGCGCAAGATATTGCAGCTTGAAAAAGAATAATTTTGTAAAATTTTTTAAGAGGAAAAATGGCTACAAAAAAGAAAGTAAAAAAATCCATTAAAGCTCCAGCTAAAGCTTCGGCAAAAAAAGTTGCAGCAAAAAAACCAGCGCCGAAAGCTG
This sequence comes from uncultured Rhizobium sp., assembly GCA_964434225.1. Taxonomy (GTDB): domain Bacteria; phylum Pseudomonadota; class Alphaproteobacteria; order Rickettsiales; family UBA1997; genus UBA2645. The sequence continues at coordinate 78,683 of CAYSUM010000001.1, read as the reverse complement.
TAAAAAAATTGGTTAAGAAGCCAGTTGTCAAAAAAGCTGTAAAACCAATCAAATCAAAGGTAAAACCTATTAAAAAATCTGCATCCAAGCCAGTTAAAAAATTAGCGAAAGCAAAAAAACCTGAGAAAAAAATCCTGGCTAAAAAAGTTGTGAAGCCAGCGAAAATTGAAAAGAATAAAAAGGTTGCAAAACCACTAAAAAAAATCGCGAAGCCAGTAAAAGAGGCAAAGATTAAAAAGGTTAAAGTTGTTAAAGAAAAAGCTCCGAAAGCTCCTAAAGTTCCAAAGAAAAAAGTTTCAAAATCAAAACTAGCCACTGCTATCAACGACAAAACCGTTGCCTTGGCTGAGAAATTTCAGTTGATTCAAGGTGTAAAAACTGCGCTTTTGCAAAAAGATGAAGAAGGTAAAAAACTTTCAAATGAGCTTGCTGACAAGTTAAAGGTGATGTTGGCTTTGGGTAAATCTCAGGGTTTTTTAACTTACGATCAAATTAACGAAAATATTGATTCCGACATCGATCCAAAGAAATTGGATCGCATTTTGGATATTTTGACTGAGTTCAAAATTCAGATCGTCGAAAAAGAAGATGATCTTGATAAATTAGAAGATGGTTCAATTGCTAAAGACGAAGAAAAAAGCCAAAAACGTTCGGAAGATTCAGTAAAAACTTATTTGAAATCGATGAGCAGCGTCAAGCTTTTGACTCGTGAAGACGAAGTTGCAATCGCGATGCGTATCGAAGAAGGCCGCAATAAAACCGTGCAGTCGCTTTATCAAAGTCCGATGATTATGAAACATTTCATCGAATGGTATAACGGCTTGTCGGGCGGAACAATCTTGCTTCGCGACATTATCAGAATTGACGAGACTTACAATTCTGAGTTGGAAGAAATCATGAAAAACAGCGAAAGACAAGCTGCAGAAATGGCTGAAGCTCAAGCGACCAGCGAAGAAGATGTTACCGCAATCATCAATGATCAAGTTGACGCTGCTGCAGAAGAAGAGTCGATGTTTGAAGACGAAGAGTTGGAAGAAATCGATGAAAGTGTGGTTTCATTCGTTTCGATGGAACGCATTTTGATGCCGAAAATGCTCGATCTATTCCAAAAGATTGCTCATATTTGCCAAAAAATTCTTGATAAAACTGCGGATAAAACCCGCACTCAAATTGAAGCCGACAAAGATGTTCAGAAATTGAAAGCTGATTTTATGCGTCTTTCAACCGAAGTCAGTTTCAACGATTCATTAATCAAAGCCTTGGTGGATCAGCTTTACGAAGCTCACGATAAATTAACCAGCATTGAAATTGAATTATTGCGTTTGTCGCAAAAACACAGCGTTGACAAAACTGATTTTCTGAAACATTACATTGGTCTTGAAGAAGGTGCAAAATGGATCGAAAAAATCGCCGCAATTAAAGAAAGAAGGTGGAGCGCTTTTTACATCGCTGAAGAAGAAAAAATTAAAGAAATTCAAGCGCGTATTTTAAAACTAACAAAAATCATGGGCCTAAGTCTGCCAGACTTCAAAGGCTTAATTAACACGGTTAGAAGAAGTCAAAACGAAGAGTTAAAAGCTAAGAAAGAAATGATCGAAGCAAACCTGCGTTTAGTGGTTTCAATTGCAAAAAAATATACCAATCGCGGTTTGCAATTTTTGGATTTAATCCAAGAAGGCAATATTGGCTTGATGCGCGCCGTTGATAAATTTGAATATCGTCGTGGTTATAAATTCTCGACTTATGCAACTTGGTGGATTCGTCAAGCGATTACTCGTGCGATCGCCGATCAATCACGCACCATTCGCATCCCGATTCACATGGTGGAAACCATCAACAAAATCGTTAAAACTTCACGTCAATTGACTCAAGAGCTTGGGCGAACACCAGACGCACAAGAAATCGCCGATAAGCTTTTGATGCCAGTTGATAAAGTTCGTAAAGTTTTAAGAACTTCGAAAGATCCAGTAAGTTTAGAAGCGCCAGTTTCAGGTGATGATGAAGATAGTATTTTGGGCGACTTTATCGAAGATAAAACTGCGGTAATGCCTTTTGATGCGGCTTCGCATTCAAAATTAAAAGAAGTGACGGCGCAAATGTTGTCGTCGCTAACTCCTCGCGAAGAAAGAGTTCTAAGGATGCGCTTTGGTATTGGCATGGTGACCGATCACACTTTGGAAGAAGTGGGTAAACAATTTTCGGTTACTCGTGAACGTATTCGTCAAATCGAAGCCAAAGCTTTGAAAAAATTGCAGCATCCAAAAAGATCTAAATTACTAAAAAGCTTCCTTCAGGACGCATAAATAATAATCGCGAAAATCATGAATTTGTCTTACGGCGGTAAATTGGGTCAGCTTTACAAAATCTGGTTCAAGAATTTATTTTTGCAGATTATCACAATCTGTAGTTACCGCCCTTGGGCAAAGACCAAAATTAGAAAATATCTATTTGGTAGTATCGCGATTTTTGGCGATAATTTAGAATATTCCGGCACGGGCCGAGAACTCTTTAGAGGAACTTGCAAAGCATTCTTGATTATTTTGGCTTTCTCGATCTTAGGTTACGCCATTGTAGCCGCGAGCTTTGATAATAAAGGTGCTGATACCTATGGTGAAGACGTTACCAACACCATTTCTTCAATTGTCCTCGTATTTTTAATTTATTACTCCCAATTCTCTTCTCTGCGTTACAAATTAGGCAGATTAAGATGGCGCTCAATTCGGGCTAATCTTGGCGGCAGCGGATTTAAATATGTTTTACTACGTTTCAGAAGAGCTATATTGAGTTGTTTAAGTTTAGGATTTTTGATGGGAAGAAGCGACATTTTGGCGCGCAAATATATGATCGAAAGAATATCGATTGGATCAGTAAAGTTCTCTTTTGAAGGCAGTCACAAAGCTTTGGACTGGGCTAATTTTTTTAGTCTATTATTGGCAATTCCCACTTTAATGCTATCGCGAGTTTGGTATGCTAACAAACGTCGCAACTATATCTGGAGCTCAATTAGAATTGGTCGGGGAATTAAAATAACTTCAACATTTGGCTTTAAAAAAACTCTTGAGCTCTATTTTGGAAATCTTTTTATCATCATTTTTACTTTAGGATTTGGCATTCCGATTTGCTTAAATAGATCGGTTAAATTTTTAGTGACAAACATTAATATTGAGGGTGAACCAGAAGAAATTGAAGCCCTACAATCTCAATATGCCAGTGCTAATGGAGACGCCATGAGCGATCTTTTGGATGATAGTGGTGGATTAGATTTTGATTTTAGTATTTGGTAGATGACACAAAATCAGCAAGGCACTTTTTATGACGGTAAATCTTCAAAAAAAATTACCGTAGAAGTTTTTGTTGAAGCCAATCAGATCAGAATTTCCACGGAGATAGTTTGGAAATTTGATGAGATCAGAATTGTTGATAAGCCTTTAGATGGAAGGTTTGGAGTTCTAACCAGTATTAATTTCCCCGATGCTCGCCTGCACATTGGTGATAGTGAATTTTTTCTTTTAATTGCTAAGCAGTTACCAAATTTAAGTTTTCTGAAGCGCGATTTTTTTGATTTTATTCGTCAAAATATTGTGCTGCTAATTTTGGTAATTTCGGGAATTGCTGCCTTGCCTTATCTCGCGCAAAAAATTGGCGCTAGAAATCTTGACCCACTTGGCAATCAAATAGTTGCAGAAATAGTTACGGAGAAAAATCGCTGTCAAAATATTGCTGGAATCGAAGAGATCGATCGCTTTGTTCAAAAGATTGAGCAAGAGAAATATAATATTTATGTCATCAAAGAAAATCAGACTAATGCCATCAGTCTGCCTAGAAATAATATCGTAATTTATTCCAAACTATTCGATAAAATTACCAGCCCAAGTCAGTTAGCTTTTTTGATCGGTCACGAAATTGGTCATATCAAACATCAAGATCACAAACGTTCTTATGCGATGAGTCGTATTTTGATTTTAGGAAATAAAAATTACTTCATAAATTTTGTGTCAACTATCTTTAAAATGAACTACAGCCGTGAGGATGAAGAAAAGGCTGATCTTTTTGCTTTGGATTTGATGCTGAAGAACAAAATTGATACAAAAGGAGCGATAGAATTGCTGCAGATTCTACAAAAAGAAGATTTTGATAATAAAAATTTGGAGAAAGTTTTGAGTTATGTTTCATCACATCCAGCGACTGGAGATCGAATTTTGGAGCTGCAGAAGAGAATTTTAAATCGGAAAGATGATGCTCAAGAAATTATCAGCGAAGCAAGCTGGCACAAAATTAAAGGTATTTGTCAGTTGTAACTCCAACTGTCATCCTTCGCTAAAGCTTAGGAGGACAGTTGGTTTTTGGTTATAATTTATTGTACTTCCCTTGGAAATATAAAAGTGGTCTGGTGTCATTTATCTTAGCGAAATCGACGATTTCTCCGATCACCAAATGATGATCACCAACTTTGATGATTTTGTGCTTTTTGCACTCAAAAAACGCGATCGAATTTTTAAAAATTGGATTACCATTTTTTCCTAAAGAATAAGGTTCAATTCCCCATTTTTTACTATTTTTTGGCATGGCAAAACCACGCGATAATTCTTGCTGGGCTTCGCTTAAGATATTAAGAGAGAAGGTCTTGTTCTTCTGAAAAAGTCGTAAATTAGAAGATGAATTATCGATGCAAAACGAGATCATTGCCGGCTTCAGTGAAACGGAGGAGAATGAATTTATAGTCATTCCGAAAAATTCTTCGCTGAAAATTTCTTTTAACTTATCGCGTAAACTTCTGCCCAGAATGGTTTCGTTAAGAAGTTTGTTGTTGAGAATTTTTTCCGAGAAAATTTTATTATGGAGAATTTTTTCAGCATCGATTTTTTCAGCGAGAAAATTCTTACGACGTGCGCAAGCAATAATGACGCCGGTTGCGAACAATCCCAAAGCGTCACGTAATTTGCGCTGTTCCATTAAAAGGTCATCAATTGTTTGAAAGAGCTGATCAGGAAGAAGGCTAAAATAATCAAACCAAGAACGATCGAAAGTGCGTAATTATAAATATAGCCAGTTTGGAATTTGCTGATGCTCGCTGCAGCTTTTTTACATAATAAAGCTGCGCCATTTGGCATGCCATCAACACCTTTGACATCAATGGTGCGCCACAAAAAGTCGCCAAGTTTTTTGGTTGGTTTGATAAAAATAACTTCATAAATTTCATCAAAATACCATTTGTTGAGAGAGAGCTTATATAAAGGCTTCAAAGCTTCGGCTAATTTTTTTGGCCAGTTGGGTTTAACTAAATAAAAGACGTAAGCCAAAGCGATAGCAACTACGCCGACAACAAGCGGAGAGATTTTAACCAAGAATGGCGAGTGATGAATTTCTTCCAATAATTCCAATTTCGATTCGCCAACATAAATCACGCGCTCGAAGAAATTTCCTTCAGCCGAAACCATGTGCAACAAATCGGCGCCAATATAGCCAGCAGCGATTGATCCGGCAGCTAAAACAAAAAGTGGAATCAACATTGAAAGTGGCGATTCGTGAGCGTGATCGAAAGTGTGTTTGTCGGCGCGAGTTTTGCCGTGAAAAGTCAAAAACAATAAACGCCAAGAATAAAATGCGGTTAAAAATGCCGCAGTAATTCCCATGCCGTAAGCCAGTTTTCCGTAAGGCGAATGCGACATGAAAGCAGCTTCCAAAATTACGTCTTTTGAATAAAATCCAGCGAAAGGAGGAAAGCCAGCAAGAGCCAGCGAGCCAATCCACATCATGGCGTAAGTGATGGGAATTTTTTTCCAAATGCCGCCCATTTTTTGAATATCTTGTTCGTGATGCATGGCGTGAATTACGCTGCCAGCGCCAAGGAAAAGTAAGGCTTTAAAAAAAGCGTGAGTTGCTAAATGGAAAATCGCAGCACTGTAAGCAGAAACGCCGCAAGCAAAAAACATGTAACCAAGTTGCGAGCAAGTTGAGTAGGCGATGATTTTTTTAATGTCGTTTTGAGTTAAGGCGATTGTGGCGGCAAATAGTGCAGTTGTGGCGCCAACCAAAGTTACAATTCCTAAAGCGTAAGGTGAAAATTCGAAGATTGGTGAACAACGTGCCACCAAAAATACGCCAGCAGTAACCATTGTGGCGGCGTGGATTAAGGCTGAAACTGGAGTTGGGCCTTCCATCGCGTCGGCAAGCCAAACATGAAGTCCGATTTGCGCTGATTTACCCATGGCGCCGATGAAAAGCAAAACACAAATGGTGTCGATGGTACGAAATTCCATTCCCAAAAGTTGGAAAGTGTTGCCGATATAATGACAAACCGTGGCGAAAACAGGGGCGAATTCAACCGTGCCAAAAGTTACGTAAATCAACGAGATTGCTAGAAGTAATCCGAAGTCGCCAACGCGATTGGCCACAAAAGCTTTGATCGCCGCGGCGTTGGCAGATTGTTTTTTAAACCAGAATCCGATTAGCAAATAAGAAGCTACGCCCACGCCTTCCCAGCCCACGAAAAGCTGCAGGAAATTATCGGCAGTAACTAAGATCAGCATAAAAAAAGTGAAGAGCGAAAGATAAGACATGAAGCGCGCGATCGATTTGTCTTCATGCATGTAGCCCGTAGAATAGATGTGAACCAAGCTTGAAACCGCGGTGACAACAACCAGCATAATCGCGGTTAAAGAGTCGAGTTTAAGCGCCCAGTTGACAGAAAAATTGCCAGAAGAAATCCAATTTATGATTGGGATAATTTCATTAGTTTTATTATTGGTAACATCGATGAAGATAAGAACGGCGCAGATTGCGGAGGTTATTAAAAGTGTGCAGGAAAAAATTTGGGCGAATTTATCGGCAAATGATTTCGCTAAAATTCGTGAAAAAAATCCGGAAAATAAAAAACCAAAAAGCGGCAAAAAAACCGTAAGTTTGAGAAGCATTTTATGTGAAATTTATGTGAAATTTTTGAGGAAAAACTGATCGGCGCAATTTAGAAATCGCGCCAAAAAAATCAAAGTGAAATATGAGATCTTCATTGCGAGAAGTACGAAGTGCGACGCGGCAATTACCACATGCCGCTCGAACCCAATCTTGTATCACGAGCGCCAAGTTTGAAGACGTTTCCGATGCCGTGGGCTCCCATATCGTAGCGCGGTTGACCCGGAAGGGGTGGCTCCATATCGGCGGTGTACAAAATACCAAGTGCAGAACCGTGACAAAAACCGTGCGCGCCCCAAAAAATTGTATTGTAATCACTAAGGTTTTTCTTCACTTCGGCGGGATTATCCCAATTGACGTCTTTTAATTCTTTTTTGTAACGCGCTCTGATTCTTGGAATATTAGGATCGACAGACGCAATGTCAGGATCGCGTTTCCAAGTATAAAACGACATGTAAAACGCACCGCCAAATTGCGATCCTAAGCCAGATTCGCAGCCATGAGTCCAGCCTAATTTAAATCCTGGACTGCCGTTTTTTGGCATTTGTCTAAATAGTAAATAGCCGTAAGGCTTATACCAATTTGGCGTAGAACAGCTTGCTAAAAAACAAGCAAATAAAATTAAGAAGATTTTTTTGTGCATAATTAATACCAACCAAGAAATTGACCGCTTGAACCACCAGACCACATTGGGTTTGCACCAAATGCCGTATAACCAACGCCACCAACGCCACCAGCATTAGTACCTTTTTGGAATACGTCGAATAGCGGATTAATACTGCTCGATCCTGAAATCGGACTTTCTACGCTGCCACCGAAAAGTCCCGTGCTATTGATGCTTCCGGGACTAGCATCAAAGCCCCAGCTGTCAGCACCGTGGGCGAATAAAAATCTGGTAATACCACCATTTCTGGGACCATGTTGTGGAGTAATGATGGTTTGGAAACACCAGCTACTGCCGCGCTGAAAGCCAAAGCGATATTCGGTATTTCCAATCATGGTTGGATCGTATCTGTAACTATAACGCGAGCGGTAAAAGTCGTTACCACGAGCATATAAAATTGAAGAGCAGCCATCTTTAAAGCCCGCTTGAAAAACTGGAGTTCCTTCGGGAATTTTAAAATTAGTCCAAGAATAGTAAGGAGTGCTGGCGCCAGCAATCCAGCGACAAGAGGTGAAGCTAAAAAATAAAAAAACTACAAGCAGGATATTTTTTGAGATTTTAATCATTGTACGCCGCTAAACATTGATCTCCAGATAGGACTTTTTTGCTTGATGTAATCGGCTCGGTAGCAATACCAGTAAGAATTGCTCCAAGCGGTTTTGTAGTCAGTTGATCCAGCCATTTTATAGCCATCCACTTTATTGCTTCGATAAAACATTTTGTAAAAAGTGTTACTTCCAGAAGCCATGCCAGTTTCGCAGCCATCGCGCCAGCCTTGTTGGAATTCGGGTGAGGCATTTACCAAAGAATCGTCCATCTCGTGAGTTGGTCTTTCTGGAAAAATTTCGGCCATGTAGCTCTCACACGAAGATGCCAAAAATAGGGCACTTATTAACAATACTAATCGAATGATTTTCATATTTTAATCTAGGGGAGAAAATTCTAAAGATGACCTTGCTGCGAAGGTGCCAGTATAGACTGCACAAGCAAACCAACCTTGACCCCAAGCGCTTTGATAGACGGGATCGTGAGTATAAACCCCGCTACCAATATCAGGTCCGCTATCTTTTTGAAAGACAGTGTTATTGGCAAATGATTTAAGACTTGAGCCCGTTTTGCATCCAGCATACCAACCAGCTTTAAATTCTGGCGGTCCGTCAGGAACCCTTGTATCTAAAGTAATGGGATTCCAAAAGCCAGAATGAGTTGGCATAACGCAAGCGCTGATTCCAAGGCACAAAACCGATAAAAGTATAATTTTTTTATGTAACGTCATGGTCAAGAATATAGGTGCATTGTTCAAAACCATCGTACCAGCCCGTGTTGTAATCAGGGCTTTGTTGCATTCTTTTGTAATCGTATTTTTTTTGATTTATGTCCGACAAAAGCCCTTTGGACATAACGTCCCAAGCGGAATGACAGCCATCTTTAAAGCCTTTGCCATATTCGCTGTCAGTTGAAGGAAAATTGCGAACTCCAGTTAAAGGACGCGGACCAAAACCGCTATTCCAACTGCTTGGCATCGGCTCGATAAGTAAAGAGCAAGAAGTTGTCGAAACTAAAAAACCGGAGATCAATAAAATTTTTTTAATCGCGATATTTTTTGCCATCGTTAATGAATTTTGATTTGCGATAGTTCTATTTTTTGAAGAATTTCCAACATTCTATGTTCAAGAGAATCGAAGCTGAATTCTTTTTCAAGCTGTAAAAAGGCTTTCTTAGTTTTGGTGTTGTAGTTTGCTCATGAATTGCATTGATAATTTTCATATGGGCGAAAAGATGAAGAAAGTTTATAAATCAAACAAAGTTTAAAAATGCAAAACCTCTTCCAAACAATCAATTATGAATATCGCAAGCCTGCGAATTTTGAGGAAAACAGTCCAGAATTTGATATTTTTAAAAATCTTCCCATCGCAATTTGCAGTGCGCCAGAAGTAAAATTTCTTTCAAAAGTTCGCATCGCCACTAATTCTGTAGTTTTTAAATATTTTAAAATATTTGCAGAAACCTGCATCAATTCCGCAAATTTTGAAAAATACAGCAAAGGTTATAAATTCTTCTTCAAATTCATTTTTCCAAAATTCAATTTCAGCAAAAAAAGATTCTTACTAATCACCGACGAATGGACTAGTAATTACTATCATTGGCATATTTTTGCATTGGTAAAGCTTTTGGTTATGAAGGAAAAAAATTTACTAGATGATGCGTTGCTTTTTTTGCCAAAAAAATACGAACGCTACAAATTCACATTAGCGTCGTTAGAAAAATTTGGCGTTAAGAAAAACCAGATCGTTTTTCTTAGAAGAAAATCAAATATTAAAGTTAATGAATTGGCTTATATTAAAGCCTCTCAAGAGCATCCAGTTGCTTTTGCTCAGCTGCGCAAAACCTTAATAAAAGATGTAAAATCTGACTTAAATTTTGGCACAAGAATTTATATTTCACGCGAAAAGCAAGCGCTGCGTTTTGTTGAAAATGAGAATGAACTTGTGACATTGCTTGAGAAATATGGCTTTAAAAAACTTGTTATCGACCAATTTTCTTACGATGAACAAATAAGTATTTGTTCGAAAGCACAATATTTGGTAAGTCCTCATGGAGCTGGTTTAACGAATATCTTCTTCATGCCAGAAAATTCGGCAATTTTGGAAATGGCTAATAGGCATGAAAAAAATGATTTGGTCGATCATTATTACAAATTATCCAGCATACTCAACATCAAATATCTTTATCAGGAATGCGCTTTTGGGCCAAATAGCCAAGTTCAAGATTTTCACCATGGAAGTTTGGTGGTTGATTTGGTGAAATTAGAAAAAAATCTGCAATTAATGTTAAAAAATGACTAAATTAATAAATCTGCAAAGCCGCGCTATTCTTGAAGTTGAGGGTGATGATCGTAAAAAATTTCTGCAAGGTTTGATCACGAATGACATTAACAAAGCATCGTCGACAAATTTGATTTATTCAGCAATGCTAAGCGCTCAAGGCCGATTTCTTTATGATTTTTTTATTTTTGAAATTGGTGAAAAAATAATTTTAGATTGCTCAGTTATAAGGCGAGACGAGATTCTGCAAAAATTAAATTTCTATAAATTGCGTTCAAAAGTGAGTTTGAAAAAAAATGACGAATTAAAAATATTTTATAATCAAAATTGCCAAGGATTTCAAGATCCACGCCACGCCGAACTTGGTTTCAGGCTTTATTCCTCAGATCAAAATTTATCTGCAAAAAGCGCAGAATCAGAATATAATTTTAACCGAATTTCCTTAAAAATTCCCGAAGGGGAAAGCGATTTAACCCACGATAAATCCTTCATTTTGGAATTTAATTTCGACAATTTGCACGCCATTGATTATCAAAAGGGTTGTTACGTTGGACAAGAGTTGACGGCCCGCACTCATTATCGCGGCGAGATTCGTAAAAAAATTCTCCATGTTAAAATTTTAAGCCAAATTTTGCCCAAGAAAAACAGTGAAATAGCTTGCGAAGGAAAAACCGCTGGCATAATTCTGTCATTCGTTTCCTATGAAAATATAATTCACGCTCTGGCTCTGGTGAAGGATTCACAAGAAATTGATTTTAAAAATCTTGAGCTCGCAAGCCAAAAAATTCTCGTCATAAATTAATGTTTCAGATCTATCTTCCCATCGCTGAAATTCCGGTAAATATTCTGCTGATTCTGCTTCTTGGCCTTGTTACTGGCTTCTTGGCTGGAATGTTCGGAATTGGTGGTGGATTTTTAGCTACGCCATTTTTGATGTTTATTGGAATTCCGCCCGCCGTGGCAGTTTCAACCTCTGCCAACCAAATTATCGCCTCCTCGGTTTCGGGATTAATGGTGCATTTGCGCAAAGGCACGGTCGATATGAAGATGGGATTATTTTTGGTGATCGGCGGTTTTATAGGTTCAACTTTTGGCGTTTCCCTATTTCGAATTTTACAAAAAGCTGGTCAAATTGATCTGGTTATCGCTTTGGTTTACGTAATATTCTTGGGTTCAATCAGCATTATGATGCTGGTCGATAGCATCAAAACTCTCTCGACTAAAAAATATAATATCGTTTGGGAGAAAAAAGATTCCGACCGTTTCAAACGCTTTCTTGCTTGGATCGACCAACTTCCTTGGCAAATCCATTTTCCAAAATCTGACATTACAGTCAGCGTAATCGTGCCTACGGTTCTAAGTATCGGCATCGGTATTTTAGTTTCTTTGATGGGAATTGGTGGCGGATTTATGATGATTCCAGCAATGATTTATATCTTGCGCATGCCTTCTGCCGTGGTGGTTGGAACTTCGCTTTTTCAAATTATTTTTATCGCCAGCAACGCTACTTTTTTGCAAGCAATCACTAATAATTCTGTCGATATTGTTTTGGCATTTTTGATGATTATCAGCTCGTCAATCGGCGCACAAATGGGTACGCGAGCTGGTTACAAAGTTGATGCCGACAACATGCGTTCTTTTTTGGCGCTGATAATTTTCCTCGTTTGTTTGAAAATGTTCTTCAGCCTTTTTGCTGCTCCTGAAGCGCTTTATTCGGTTGAGGTGCTCAAAAGATGAGAATTTTATTTGCCGCATTTCTTCTGATTGCTTTTTTGCTTAATCTTTCTGCAGCCAATGCCAGTCCAATAATTTCAGGCATTTCAACCAACGAAATTAATATCGACACTAATTTTCGTGGTGCCGATATTTTGCTTTTCGGAGCAAAAGGTTACACTGGCAATATTGTAATTGCGGTTCGCGGTCCGAAAAAAAATTTTCTGATCACTAAAAAAGAAAGATTTCTTGGCGTTTGGCATAATGGCGAACGCCTGAAGGTGAAGGATTTATACAGCTATTATTCACTTTTTTCTACTTTCAACGACAATGCGGCAAGTGTTGAAATTCTGTCTTTATTGGAGCTTGGTAAAAATAATTTGAAGTTCGATTTTTCTGGCGATGCAACGGATAATAAAAAAAATGATTTCCAGATTCAGCTCATCGATAAATTTGAAAAATCTAAGCTTTATCCTGCAACCAGTAAGATTGATTTCCTTGATGAAACGCTCTTCAAGGTGATGTTGCATTTTCCTAAAAATATTTCCCGCGGCATTTACACCGTCGAAATTTATTTGATTAACGAAGATAATTTGACGTCGTTCCAGTCAATCCCAATCTATGTAAATCAAGTTGGTTTAAGTGCTAGAATTCTTGATTTTGCCTATCAAGAATCTTTCCTTTATGGTATTATCACCGTGATATTGGCGCTTGTGGTAGGATGGCTTGCTAATTATTTATTCATTCGATTCGTCGGCAAATAATTTTTTTCATAAATATGACTGAATCCAAAAACAGCGTCACGCCAGTAATTATAGCCTGTGTTGATATCACTAATACTTCGAGTCGAGCTTTGCGTTACGCTTGCCTAAAGGCAAAAAAAATGAATTTTGCTTTGACGATTTTGGCGGTGATGGAAGATTCGTACAAAAATTTAATGTTTGGCTCGCGCGTAATTGCTAAAGATAAAAGACAAGAGCTTGAGAAAAATATTAAAAAATTGACTGAAGAAATTTACCAAACTTGCGGAATTATACCCGTAATTGCAGTGCGCGAAGGCGAAATTATGGCTGAAGTTATCAAAGAAATAAAAGATACGCCAAGATGCGCCATGCTGGTTTTGGGCAAGTCGCATAACGCTTTAAGCGATAATAGTTTGCTACCAAAAGTAGCGCAAAAAATTGGCAACAAAATCAAAGTTCCTGTCACAATTGTGCCCGAAAATCTGTCTGATGAATTTTTAGAAAAATTAGTTTAAATAACTTCAATGTTCCGCTCCGTTTTTACGATCTCTTTTTACATCTCAGTTTCGCGAGTTTTGGGATTCATTCGTGACATCGCAATCGCCCAATATCTTGGCGTCAGCATGCTTTCCGATGCTTTTTTTGCTGCCTTTCGTTTGCCAAATTTCTTCCGCCGTATTTTCGCTGAAGGAGCCTTCAATTCTGCTTTTGTGCCGATTTTTATCGAAAAAATGCAAGACAAAAAAAGCGGTAAAGCGGCGAACGATTCTGATTTAATTTTCGTCAGAAATATTTTTTCGCTGCTTTTTTATGTGCTGCTGATTTTTACGATTTTGTTTCAGATGTTTATGCCATTTTTCATGAAAATTCTATTCCCAGGATTCTTCACCGACCCAGAAAAATCAGAACTTCTGATCATTCTTTCTCGCATCACAATTTTTTATCTGCTTTTTATTTCTTTGGTTTCCTTATGTTCAGGAGTTTTGAATTCGATGGGTAAATTTGCAGTTCCGGCATCTTCGCCAATCATTTTGAATTTGACGATGATTGCCTCAACTTCTGCATTTGGCGCATTAGTTCCAAACTATGCCTACGCGCTTTCTTGGGGCGTGTTTCTCGCTGGAATTTTGCAATTCATTTGGGTTTTCACTTTCACTTTTAAAGCTGGATTTTTGCTCTACCCCAAATTTCCAAAATTTAATGGCGATATGAAAAAGTTTTTTTACAAATTAGTTCCTGGAGTAATTGGCGCCAATGTAATGCAGATTAATCTTTTGATCGATTCAATTTTTGCCAGCGTAATTGCTGGCGCGGTTTCTTATCTTTATTATGCTGATCGCATCAACCAATTGCCGCTTGCGATGATTGGAATTGCAATTGGAGTTGCCTTACTTCCTGCGCTTTCGCGTCGCATCAAATCTGGTGAAAATGACAGCGCAATTAAATTACAAAATGCTGCTTTGGAAGTTGGTTTAATTCTGGTAATCCCTGCTACTCTAGCTTTGACCGTTCTTGCTTATCCAATTATTTCCTCACTTTTTGAGCGCGGAAAATTTACTTCTGACGAAAGTTTTGTTGTTGCCAAGGCCTTGATGTTTTATTCTTTTGGATTGCCTTCTTACGTTTTAGTAAAAGTTATGGAGCCCGCATTTTTCTCGCGCGGCGACACTAAAACTCCAATGAAAATCGCCATTATTTGTCTGATCAACAACGCAGTCTGGAATGTGGTTTTTTTTGCATTAGGTTTTGGTTATATCGGAATCGTCTTGGCTTCCGTGCTTTCAACTTATCTTAATTTGGCGATCTTGGTCACAACATTATTGCGCAAAAAACATTTTTATTTTGAGAAAGATTTTGCCAAAAAAATGTTAATGATTCTGATCCCATCAATAATCATGGCTGCAGCGCTTTTTGTAATGCGCGAGCATTTTCACCAAGCTGATTACTTTGGAAAAGTTATAGAATTAGGCGTGATGATTTTTGTCGGAATCTTAATTTATGGCGTCAGCGCATACTTCTCGGGAAGCCTGAATATATTACTTAAATCGAATTTCTTACAAAGGAAAAAAAATGACCCAATGCCAAGTGCCTGAGTCAAATGCTAGTCCAAAAAATGTTGTTCCTTGTCCTTATTTTTCAAAATGTGGCGGTTGCGATTTTTTAGATTTGAACGAAGCGGATTATCAAAAGTTAAAGCAACAAGATATTGCTCCAGAAGCTCAGTGGATTTGGGTTGGACCACATTCGCGTCGCAAAATAATTTTACAAATTGGACGAAAAAACGAAGTAGGATTCTTTGCTAAAAAATCCAAAGATATTGCTGAAATTGAAAATTGTTTCGTTGCTGAAAAAGAAGTTTCTGAGGCAATTTTATCGATAAAAAATTTCTTAAAAAACCAAGAACAAAATCTTTTTACTCAAATCACTCTAACCTTATTTGACAACGGTTTGGACGTGGTTTTTGGCGCCAGCAAAGAAATTAGTTTTGCACAAACCCAAAAAATTATCGCCTTTGCTAAAGAAAAAAATTTCAACGCTTCTTACAAAATAAAATCGCATCTCGCACCAGTTTATTTGCTGCGCAAAAATCAAATTTTCTTCGATGATTTTAAAATTGAACTGGGTTCTGAAATCTTCATTCAAGCTACAAAATCGGGGCTTCGTAATATTATTTTAATCATCAGAAAATTTTTAGAAGAAAATAAAAATATCAAAAATGTTGTCGATATTTACGCTGGATTTGGCGCCTATTCTTTTGCCATTCAAGATTTAGTAAAATCAGTTATTGCCTTCGAAGGCGACGAGAAAATGGTCGAATCAATCAGTAAAAACGCAGCTGCAAACGGCATGTCTCATAAAATAAAAACTGAGATTTGCGATTTATATGCCAATCCAATTGCCAAAAGAGATTTGGATAAATTGGATTTAGTTATCATTAATCCGCCCAGAAATGGCGCGTCGCCGCAGGTTTTAGAAATTTCTAAATCTGCTCTTAAAAATGTTATTTATGTTTCGTGCAACCCACAAAGTTTTGCGCGCGATTCCAAGATTATGATTGACTCGGGGTTTCAAATAAAAAAACTCTTCGCTCTCGATCAATTCTACTCTACCAAGCATTTAGAGCTTATCGCAATTTTTACCAAATAACTATGTCTGCCAAAAAAATAAAAACCCCACCAAGTTGGGATTTATCAGATTTTTACTCTTCGACCAAAGATAAAAAAATTAGCACCGATATCAAAAAAATTGCGGCGGATAGTGAAGATTTTGCTAAAAATTTTAGCGGAAAAATTATCACTTCTGACGCCAAAAAATTATTTGAAGCGATCAAAAAATATGAAGAAATTTGTGAATTAATCGGTCGCGTAAGTTGTTATTCGCAATTGCTCTACGCCTCTGACTTATCTAATCAAAACAATGTTTCGTTTTATCAAAATATTAATGAAAAACTCAGTGAATATGAATCGAAAATGGTTTTCTTCACGCTGGAATTAAATCAAATTGCAGACAAGAAACTTGCAACTTTGTTGAAAAATTCTGACTTAAAAAAATATCAACCCTTCATTCGCGACACTCGCTCTTTTCAAAAATATCAACTCAGCAACGAGTTGGAAAAATATTCTCTTGATAAAAATATAACCGGCCGCAGCGCTTTTGTACGCTTGTTTGACGAGACTGTTAACAATCTAAAATTTTCTTATCGCGGTAAAATTCTAAACTCGCAGCAGATTTTTGATTTATCTTCAAATTCGAATGAAAAAGTTCGAAAAGATGCGGCGAAATCGATCGGCAAAACCTTCGAAGAAAATGCTAAAATTTTTGCTTTTATTACCAACACTTTAGCCAAAGAAAAAGCGGTTGATGATAAATGGCGTGGCTTTGAAAAGCCAATATCGGCGCGCAATCTCAGCAACTTTGTTGAAGATGAAGTGGTCGAAACTTTGGTTGTAAAAGTTAGGGAAAATTACAAAAAAATTTCACATCGTTATTACAAAATCAAAGCCAAAATTTTGGACAAAGAATTCCTTAATCATTGGGATCGAAATGCGCCACTTAGCAAAACAGAAGATAAAATCATGCCCTTCGAAGACGCGCGTGATCTGGTTTTGTCAGCTTATGATGAATTTCATCCTGAGATGAAAAAAATTGGAAAAATATTTTTCGATAAAAAATGGATAGATGCGCAAGTAAGAACTGGCAAAGATTCTGGCGCTTTTTCTCATCCCACAATTCCATCAATTCATCCCTATATTTTGATGAATTATCAGGGAAAAGTTCGTGACATTATGACCTTAGCCCATGAATTAGGACACGGAGTGCATCAATATTTGGCGCGCAAACAGGGCTATTTAATGAGTGGAACTCCGCTAACTTTGGCTGAAACTGCTTCAGTTTTTGGTGAACAATTAACTTTCCAGAAAATTTTAAAAAACGAAAAAGATCCTAAAAAAAGAAAGTTAATTATTGCTGCAAAAGTTGAAGATATGATCAACACGGCTGTAAGACAAATCGCCTTTTTAGAATTTGAAAAAAAGATTCATGACGAGCGCAAAAAAGGTGAAATTCCTTTGGAAAAAATCTGCGAATTTTGGCTGGAAGTGCAAAAAGAAAGTTTGGGCCCAATCTTTAAATTTGAAGAAGAATATAAATTTTTCTGGAGCTATATCCCACATTTCATACATTCGCCTTTCTACGTTTATTCTTATGCTTTTGGCGAATGTTTGGTTAATTCACTTTATGGCGTTTATAAATCAGGAAAAGTTGAAAATTTCGAAGCGAAATATTTACAAATGCTCGAATCTGGCGGTACCAAACATCACAAAGAAATGTTGGAGCCATTTGGCCTTGACGCGAAAGATCCAAAATTCTGGCAAGCTGGTCTGGACGTGATTATCAGCTATATCAATCAATTAGAAAAATAATGATTAATTACAATTTAGCAGCGCAATTGTTTAGCTCTTTATATGACAATATTGACGGCTATTCGGTGTCGCATGAAGCTAGAAAAAATATAGAAGATAAAAATGATTTGCTCTACGGAGAGCTGCCAGCGGAGACTTGGAAGGAAATTGTCGAGAAAGCCGATCCAAAAAAAGATGGTGTATTTTTAGATGCGGGTTCTGGCACGGGAAGAGTGGTGATTTTGTCGTATTTACTCTATGACTTCAAAAAAACTATCGGCGTCGAATTGCTCAAAGGCTTGCACGACAAAGCTTGCGAGGTTAAAGAAATTTTCGATCGCGACGTAAAGCCGCAAGTTTTAGATCATATCGCGAATCGCGAATTAGAGTTTTTTTGTAAGAATATTTTTGACGCCAACTTTCACGAAGTTGATTTTGTTTTTATGAATCATCCTTTCAAAGATCGTGAATTATTCGATTTGTTAGAAGAAAAATTACTTCGCGAATTAAAGCCAAAATCCAAAATTGTCACCATCATCCGCGCCTTGAAAAATCCAGCTTTCAAGCAATTGGGTAGTAAAAAATATAATTTTAGCTGGGGCGAATCCACAGCTTATTTTCACGAGGTTTAAATTGGTTAAGAAAGTTTCTAAAGTGGCGGCGCTGAAAGGGAAAAAAGCTGGCACAAATTATTCAGCGCGCATGAATCGTATCGTCGGCCAAGTTGGCGGCGTAAAAAAAATGATCGAAGATGAGAAAACCCGCGCGGAAATTTTGATTCAATTAAAAGCGGTGAGATCAGCAATTAAAGCTCTGGAGTCAGAAGTTTTGGAAGATCATTTAAAATCAGCGGCCGCTGATTTGTCAGTTGGAAGTGCGGCGCAGAAAAGTAAAAAACTTTCGGAGTTGAAGAGGATTTTTTTAAGATTTGAATAATTGGCATAGTTAAAAAAGTGCTACACTGTTTTAATTATGTTCAAACTCTCAACATCGTCATTGCGAGCGAAGCGCGGCAACCTAGGGTAGTTTGGTATAATTCTCTGGCGATGACTGCGCGAAGAGATGTTTAGAAAACTATAAATTTCTTATTTTTTGAGCAACAAAATCTCTCTGACATTTTGTAGTGTAATGTTCTTCCCGTGTTCTTGGACATAGCTTTCAATCAAACTCACCGCATCAAAAATTGCTGCGTAACTGCGTGAAATATTTTCAGAAATAAAATTAACGATTTTTGACGGAATCCTAATTTGTCTGCGCGAAAAAGCGTTTATCAAAAGCATTTCAATTGATTTTAAATGAAGATCTTTAATTTGCAGAGAAAAAATATTCTTTAGACGCGAAGATAAATCCTTCAGTTTAAAATGATGTTGACTGGCACTTAGAATTAAAAATGCCTTGGTCTCGACGGCGCTATTTATAAGGTGCAACAGCAATTCTTCGTTTTCGATTTCTTCAATATTTTCTAAAATATAGAAGTGATTTTTTTGGAGATTTCTGATTAATTTTTTGTCGGTATTTCTCGTAATTTGCAAAAATTCTGCGTCAGATTTTTTAGCAAAAATATTAAGTAAATGAGTTTTTCCAGATGCCTTAGGACCTTTTAAAATAAGAGATTGGAACTGAGATTGGGAAAAATCTTTTTGGGCAAAAAACTTTTCTAAAAAATGAAAAGCGGCAGAATTTTCTTCTAAAATCAGAAAATTTTCTTCGCTAAAAATCGAAGCAGTTTGCAGATTGAAATTTAACTGTTTCAAGGTCTATTCAATTACTTTAGGAACCGTGAAATAGCCGTATTTGGCATCTTTGGAGTTTTTTAAAATATCTTCAGAAATATTGCCGTCAGTAATTTCGTCTTTGTTCAAACGCAAAGTCATTTCGTGAATATTGGTTAAGGCTTCAACATTGTCGGTGTTAACTTCATTTAGTTTTTCCACCCAGTCAATGATGCTTCCAACTTGAGTTGTAAGCTGTTCGCAGGAATCTTGAGCGATTTCAATTCTTGCTAATCTTGCGACTTTTTTAATATCTTTCTGCGTTAAATTGGCCATAGGTTTAAATTTTTTTTAAAAGAATTTGTGATATTTTTTAGCGACCCCGAGAACACAAATCAAGAAGTGCTAAATAGTTTTCCGCGATTTGGCAGATTGCTCGCCATTGACGTTGGAACGAAGCGCCTTGGTTTAGCGCTATCAGATGCTTCGCGCTTTCTGGCTACGCCGAAATTAATTATTCATCGCAGCAATAATCAAAAAGATTTTGGAAATATTCGCCAATATATTTCTGAAAATGAAGTGATCGGAATTGTGGTAGGACATCCGATTCAGCTTGATAATAGTCGTACGCCGATGACAAAAACGGCAGAAGATTTTGCCCAAGATCTTGATGAATTTCTGGGGGAAAAAATTCCGATTTTTCTTTTTGAAGAAAGATTGACCAGTTTTGAAGCCAGAGAAATCAACACTTCAGAAATATCTCGTAAAAGAACTAAACATGTTGATGACATCGCGGCCAGTTTTATTTTGCAGCATTTTTTAGATTATTTTTGTCAAAGCAAAAACTAAATCTTCAATCATTTTATCGCTGTGAAGTGGTGTGGTTGTAATGCGTAAACGCTCGTCACCTTTTGCTACGGTTGGATAATTAATGTGCTGAACATAAATATTAAATTCATCGAGCAAGCGTTTTGAAGCTGCTTTGGCCTTGGCGGCGTCACCAATTTTTACGGAAATAATATGGGAATTATTCTCGACAATTTTGGCGCCAATCTTTTCTAATTTTGCTTTCAATTTTTTAACGTTCTGACGCATTTGTTCGCGCTCTTTTGAGCTTTTCTGCAAGTGAGAAATATTTGCCAATGTCGCTGCGGCGATTACGGGCGGTAAAGCGGTGGAAAAAATAAATCCAGAAGCGATAGAGCGAATTGCATCAACAATTTCAGATTTGGCCGCGATATAGCCGCCAATTGTGCCAAAAGATTTAGCGAAAGTTCCTTGAATAATATCGATCTCGTCAGCAAGACCCAGTTCTTCGCTCAAACCGCCGCCAGTTTTGCCGTAAAGGCCAACGCCATGAACTTCATCAATAAAAGTTAAAGCCTGATATTTTTTGGCCAGCGTGATAATTTCTGCAATTTTTCCAAAGTCACCATCCATTGAATAGACTGATTCAAAGATGATTATTTTGGGATGCGCGATTGGATATTTTTTTAATAATTCTTCTAAATTTTCCATGTCATTATGGCGGAAAATTTCTTTGGTGAGTTGGCTATTTCTAATGCCCGTAATAATTGAAGCGTGATTTTTTTGGTCAGAAAAAATTACTAAATCAGGAATTATTTTTGCTAAAGTTTGGATGGTTGCATCGTTGGCGCAGTAGCCAGAAGTGAAAGTTAAAGCCGATTCTTTTTTATGAAGTTCGGCTAATTTTTTTTCTAATTTTACAATTTCATGATTAGTTCCAGAAATATTGCGAGTGCCACCAGCGCCGATTCCGTAAGTCTTCAAAGCATCAATCGCCGCATTAATTGCTATATCATTTTGGCCCATTCCTAAATAATCGTTGGAACACCAAACGACAATTTTTTTACCGTTTTGATTATTTATCGCGTAAGGAAATTCGCCCTTGAGGCGCGAAATATCTAAGAATTCGCGGTAGCGATTTTCGCTTTGAAGCTGATCTATTGCGCGTTTGAAGAAGTGTAACATTTTTATATTTTTTTGCTTTGTCTTTTTGGCATCACAATAATTACGCCACATAAAATTACCAACGATCCGATGATAACCCAAATATCGATGATTTCTCCAAAAGCGAAATAGGAAATTATCGCGGTAAAAATTAGGCGAGTGAAATCGAAAGGCTGAACGTAAGATAAATCGGCTTTCGAGTAAGCGCTGGAAATAAAAATATGCAGTAAATTTGAAACTGCGCCAAGGGCAACGAACCACAAAAGATTGGTAAAGCTGATGGCTTGAAAATAAGGCAAGGCGAATGGAATTGAACAAATAAACATCACGAAAGACATATAAGCGACGATGGTTTGAGGCTTTTCAGTTTTGGTCATAACTTTGATTAGGATGTTGGAAATTACCCACAAAATTACGGAAGCTAAAGAGTAAAAATAAGCGGGATTAAATTCTTTAAAGCCGGGGCGTAAAATAATTAGAATGCCGATTAAGCCAATAAAACTGGCGATCCAACTATGTGATTTAACTTTTTCTTTGAGGAAAATAATCGCAATGACCGTTGTGAGAATCGGAATGATGAAGCTGATCGAAACCGCTTCCGACAAAGGTAAAACTGTGACAACGTGAAACCAAATCATCATTGATGCAAGACCATTGACGCCGCGAAATAAATGGAGACCCACTTTTTTGGTGGCGAAAACTTTTTTGTAATTATGTAGAATTTGCGGCATAAAAAATAATAGGCCGAACAAATTTCGTAGCATCACGATGAAAAAAATATTGAACTCTGCGGAAAGATAACGAACCAGCGTAATCAATATTGACGCCAAGAAACACGACATAATCGCGTAACAAATACCTTGAGAATTATTGGAAAGCTTGAGGAAGGCGGCGGGCATATTTAAGCCAAATTGCGATAAAATTTTACCGCTTCGTCATTGGCGGTTAAGCGATTAAAATTAATCGATTCGATGAAGACGCCACTTAGAGAACGAGCGCGTGACAGAGCAACGTAAATTTGTCCCGGACTAAAACTTTCGGATAAATCGCAAGAAATTTTATCTAAAGTCAGGCCTTGCGATTTGTGAATCGTGATCGCCCAAGCCAGAATTAGCGGGATTTGCGCCATTGAGGCTTCAACGATCATTTCCTTGGTCGTGTCACTCATTTTTTCTAAAAGCCATTCTTCAGGGCCAATTGTTAGGATCTTGCCATTAGCAAATTCAACGATGGGGAACAATTTACGCGGTGAAAAATCTTTTACGATTCCTAGCGATCCGTTAATAATTCCTTCTTTTTGGTAGGTATTTTTAATCATCATCACCTGCGCTCCAACCTTAAGACGCAAGGAATCAGGCGATAAACAATTTTTTCGTAAATATTCCACACGTTCGGGTGCGCCACTATAAATTGCTTGGTGAAAAACTTCGCTGCGAGGAATTTTGTTTAATTCGATCTCGTTAATTTTATCCACTTTATAATTGTGTGTCGTCAAAATTGTTGGGCGCAGAGCCTGATTTTCATCTTCGGCTTTAATACGCGATTCTAAAACTTTTCGATCTTCGGACGTGATTTCTCCAAAACGTAAATTATTCAAAATGCGGATAAATTCTTCGTCACTTTGACGGAAAGATTGTTCAAGCACGAAGGCTTCAAAATCAAGATCATTCCAAGCTTTGCTGTTGAAACAGAAATTATAATTTTGATTGTCACGATTAATTGGAGGCAGTTGTAAAAAATCTCCAAAAGCAACAATTTGTAAGCCGCCCATCGGTAAACTATTTTCACGAACTGCTTGAAAAACGCGGTTTAGAATTTCAAAAACTTCGGCAGAAATCATTGAAATCTCGTCAATTGCCAAAGCGCGAGCTTGCTTAATTCTGCGTCGAACGCGGATAAATTTGGCACCAAAAATATTCTCGACAATTTTCTCAATCGGTAAATTGGCTAGTCCGATTCCAGCCCAAGAGTGAATGGTCGAACCGCCAACATTAAGAGCGGCAATTCCAGTGCTTGCTGAAATCTCAAGGCGAGAAGGTGGATAATTTCTTTTGAGAAAATTTAAGAGATAAGATTTGCCAGTTCCGGCGCCGCCAGTAACTAAAATATTTTTGCCAGCTTCGAAAGAAAGAATGACTGATTTTTGTTGGTCTGAAAGAAGGGAGAAATCTAAGGAGTCTTTGGTGAGCATATTGAGAGTGATTGCGTCTTCTAAGTCGGTTGAAGGGATTGACGAGTTGACCTCGCGAATCCCTTCAACGTCTCAAAAATGATGCAATTCAAGTTATTTTTTGTTTCTAAGTGCAGCGATTTTTTCTTTAAAGGTGGCAACGTCGACTGCGCCTGGAATTAACTCTTCGCCAATTATGAATCCAGGAGTTCCGCTGATGCCAATTGAAGCGCCAAGAACTGAGTTGGCTTGCAAAATTTTACCAATTTTTTCGCCATCATTTTTCAAAGTTTTATCCAATTTTTCGCCGCTAATTCCGATAGATTTAGCAATTTTGATCGCCTCGTCTTTGCTGTGAGCATTTGATTTCATCAAGGCATCATGAAATTTTTTGTAACTAGCTGGATCAATCATGTTCACTGCAACTGCAACTTGAGCCATTTCAACTGAAGCTTGACCAAGGATTGGATATTCTTTGTAGATGACTTTAACTTTTTTATCTTCGTTAAGAAGTTGACTCACAGAAGCCTGAGCTTTTTTGCAATAGCCGCAAGCGTAGTCGAAAAATTCAACTATAGTTACGTCAGCATCAGCTGCGCCGTGAGAGGCAGAAGTTGGATCGTTATAAAGCTCTTCTTTTTTGGTTGTGATATTTTTTTGAGCATCCTTCATTTGATCAGACATAGCTTTTTTCTGCATGTTGGTAACAGAAGCGATGATGGCTTTTGGATTAGCTTCAATCCATTTTGCGATAACTTTTTCAACGTCAGCAACATCGTCAACATCCATGTCTTTATCTAAACCGCTTGGCTGGATTTCAGCTTGTTCAAGCTGAGCTTGGTCTTTTTTATTTTCGGTAGCGGTTTCGCCTTTTTTACCAAGAAGTGTATAAGAGCCGCCGATTACCAAAAGAATTGCTACGATGATTGCGACTGGTTTGGCCAAAGAAGGCTTGCTGTTAAAGCTGCTTTTATTCAAAAAGGACATGGTTGTGTAATTTAAATTATTGAAAATAGATTGGGTATAGCTGTCTAAAGCGACAAAGATTTTTTTATTAAAATTAACCTGTTACTTAAATGCAAGAACAGAAAACTTGTCCTGATTTTTTGATCGAAAATTCCTGTCAAAATTTGTTGGTTGCCGGAATTGATGAGGCGGGAAGAGGTCCGCTAGCTGGCCCCGTAGTTGCGGCCTGTGTTATTTTGGATCGTAAAAATTATCCGCAAGAAATTAACGATTCCAAAAAATTATCGGCGAAAATTCGTCAGAAAATTTTCCTAAAATTAAAAGAAAATTCTCGCTTTGGAATTGGTATAGTTGATGCTCAAAAAATTGATGAGATTAATATTTTGCAGGCAACAAAATTGGCGATGTTTTTGGCTTACGAAGATTTGTGTAAAAAATATTCCATCAAGCCCCAAGTGCTTTTGATTGACGGCAATATGAAGCCTTTTGAAATTTGCGATGAAATAAAACAAATTTTACCAATCGTAAAAGGCGACCAAAAAAGCCTTTCAATTGCTGCGGCTTCGATTGTTGCTAAAGAAACTCGTGATGAAATAATGTGCGATCTGCATCAAAAATTTCCCCAATATTCTTGGGATAAAAATGCTGCTTATCCCACAAAACTACATGTTGAGAGAATTATGAAATTTGGTATTTGCGAATTTCATCGCAAAACTTTTCAGCCGATAAAAAATTTAGTGAATGAAAATAGTACCAGAAAATAGCGACGAAGTTTTGGCGCTGGCTTGCAAATTTTTGCGCGCAGGAAAGGCAATTTCTTTTGCGACTGACACTGTTTACGGAATTGCTGTGGATGCCACAAATGAAAGCGCTGTTGAGCTTTTATATAGTTTAAAAAAACGCGATACAAAAAAGCCAATTGCAATTTTTGTGAAAGATATTGAGACAGCAGAATCTATTTTTTATTTCGATGATTTAGCGAAAAAAATCGCCGCCAGATTTTTACCTGGAAGCTTAACTTTGGTGCTTAAACAAAGACAAAAAAGTGTAATAAAAATTGCGAGAAACTTAAATTCCAACGTCCAAAATTTTTTAGGATTTCGTATAGTTGATAGTGATTTTGTAAAAAAATTAATGGCAGAATTTGACGGAATTTTGGCAGTAACAAGTGCTAATTTAGCTGGAGAAGAAGCGGCAACAAACGCTAAAGAAGTTGAAAAATATTTTGCAAATTCCAATTTGGATTTAGTGGTTGATGGCGGAATTTTGGCGCAGAAAAATATTTCCACTGTTATAAAAATCGCTGACAAGCAAGTCGAAATTTTACGTCACGGCGCGATCAAAGAATCCATAATTAAAAGCATTTAGATCATGAAACTCTTAGAAAATCCGTTAATTAAAATTATTGGAATTGTTGCGGTTCTTTATTTCGCGCTTTTCCACAACAAAAACAATCCGCAAAGTTTGGGTAATCGTTTTTCTTCCAAGCAAATCAAAAAAAATTTGAACGATATCCAAGAAAAAGGAAAATTTATCGCCAGCAATGTGCAAGCGGTGAACTCTTACACTGAAGCGCAAGAGGTCGAAAAAGATGGAAAAGTAATATTACCGTCAACAGAAGCTGTGGCAAAAGATTTGAGTTTGGGTTCGGGCGAGAAATCAGTGGTTTGCGGTGAGGAAGTTGAGGTTTTTATTTCTCTTAATTCTGATAAAGCTAAAAATTTGATGAACACTCCTTCGGCAAAATTTTTGATTGGCAGCAAAGAGCGTTGGCTGATTGAAAAAAATATTATCGGCATGAAGAAGGGTGGGGTTAGAGAAATCAAAATTCCCCAAGGTTTTCAAGGCGATGACAAGGATTTGGCGCAATTTTTGCAGGAAAATAAAACCGACCTAACTTATCAAATCATTCTACAAAAAATCACTAAAGATGCAGATCCTAAATCCACTTTAACTTGCGAATAATGACTAAAAAATCTTCAAAAAATCACCGTGAATCTTGGGCTAATTTTCTTTGCGATTATGTTCCTTTGGCAGTTTTTTTTATTTTTTATAAATTGGTTCCAAGCGCCAATCCACTGATTGCAGCGACCATCGCTTTGATGATTGCAACTATAATTGCTTTAGTGGTTGCATATATTTTAACTAAAAAAATTGCCAAAGTCGCTTTGTTTTCAGGGCTTGTTTTGGCAGTGTTTGGGGCTGCTACTATCATTTTGCAAAATGATATTTTTATTAAAATGAAACCTACCGTGATTAATCTTATTTTTGCGGCGATTTTATTTTACTGCTATTTTACTAAGAAGCTTTGGCTTGCGAATTTAATAGGCGCAAAGGTTCAGATGGCAAAACAAGCGTGGTTATCTTTAAGTTTGCGTTGGGGTGGGTTTTTTGTTTTTTTGGCTTGTTTGAATGAAGTAATTTGGAGAAATTTTTCTACCGATTTTTGGGTGCAATTTAAAGTTTTTGGAATGATGCCTATATCGTTGATATTTACGATTTCACAGGTTCCGTTTATGATGAAAGAAATGAAGAAATTTGAGGAGAAGAAGAGATAGAGGTTTAGGACTTTGGTAAAAGTTTCTGCATCATTCTTGGCTGTTTCGCTTTGCCCGCAATGGCTTAATAATCCATAATTGTAACGATGTCAGCATTATTGATATTTTCAATCATCTCAACAGCGGCATAGGATTTATCGACTTTTTTAACAACTCCGATCAGCAATCCTGGAGGAAGAGTGTCGCCATCTCCAGAAGTGAAGATCCAATCGCCAGCGTGAATAGCATGGTTTTTCTGTAAGTATAAAATTTCCATTATTGCGCTATTGTTTCCAGATAAAATACCGCGCACTCTTGCTTTGGAGGCTAGAACTGGAATGCGCGAATTGGCGTCAGTTGCTAAAATAATTCGTGATTGATTTTCGCCAACTTGCGAGATTCTGCCAATTACGCCGTGATTTCCAGTGACGATGCTTCCTTCTTTAAGGCCACGATTTTTCCCGGCATCGATGAATAAAGTTTGATTAAACATTTGATGCGAACGACCCACGATGCGAGCAACTTTGAAGCTAGAGCTTTTAGTGGTAACAAAACGTAAAGTGTCTTTTAGCTCTTTATTTTCACGATTGATGTTGAGTGATTTTATGTAGAAGCTGCGGAGTTTTTCGATCTCTTCTTTGAGTGTGGCATTTTCTTTTTTGGCATCAACCAAATCGCTGAAATTGATAAGGAGATTAATTGTGGCGTTGAATGGGAAGGCGGCGAATTTAACAACTGGCAGTGATACCGAAACAAATCCCATCGAGACATTATCGGTAAAATCTTTATTGAGCCTAGAAGTGATCAAAAAAATCACGCATAAAAAACAAAAAACCACCAGCTCAATTTTCCGAAAAATCAGAGTGAAATTGTGCTGGAGGCTGTAATTGGATTTGGTTTGCGAGAAGTTAAGATATGGCTTCATTAATCTTGTCTGAACAAAGTAGCGCGGAACATTTTAATATTTTCTAAAACTTTACCGCAGCCGTTAACTACGCAAAGCAATGGATCTTCAGCTACAAACACTGGAAGGCCAGTTGCTTGTCTTACCACCACATCAAGGTTTTTTAAAAGTGCGCCGCCACCAGAAAGAACGATACCTTTTTCAACGATATCTGAAGAAAGTTCAGGAGGGGTGCATTCCAAAGCAACCTTAATAGCATCAACGATTTGCTCGACTGGTTCCATCAAGCTTTCTGAAATTTGTCTTTCAGTTAAAATGATTTCTTTTGGAATTCCGTTTGAAAGGTCGCGTCCTTTAACTTCAATAGTAGTTCCGTCGCCTTCAATTGGAGGACAAGCGGCGCCGATCGTTTTTTTGATACGTTCAGCGGTAGATTCGCCGATCAACAAATTGTGGTAACGACGAATATAAGAAATAATTGCGTCATCCATTTTATCGCCACCAACGCGCACAGAGCGTGAATAAACGATGCCACCTAAAGAAAGAATACCAACTTCAGTTGTGCCGCCACCAATGTCAACAATCATTGAGCCAGTAGGTTCTGTGACGGGAAGATTGGCGCCAATTGCCGCAGCCATAGGTTCTTCAATCAAATAAACTTCATTTGCACCAGCGCCTTCGGCGGCGTCTTGGATTGCTCTTCTTTCAACTGGAGTTGATCCAGAAGGAACGCAGATAATTACAAGAGGTCCCAACCAGCTCTTGGTTTGATTAACTTCGCGGATAAAATGTTTGATCATTTCCGCGGCGATTTTGAAATCAGCGATAACGCCATCTTTAAGAGGACGAATGGCATCGATTTTTGCCGGAGTTCTTCCCAACATCATTTTTGCAGTGGCGCCAAATGCACATGGAATCATTTTTCCATTTTCGTTGATAACCGCTACAACTGAAGGCTCGTTAAGAACAACTCCTTGGTTGTGAACGTAAACTAATGTATTTGCCGTTCCTAAATCGATGGCAATATCTTTTGAAGAAAATGAGAAAAATTTTGAGAACATTTTTTATCCTAAATTGGTTTGAAGTTTGTCAAGGCAGTTAATGTAGGCAATCGCAGAGGCGGTCAACACATCGGTGTCGGCACCATTAGCGCTGAAAATCCTGTTATTTTGTTTTAATCTGACAGCCACTGTAGCCTGAGCGTCCGTTCCTTCCGTAACTGCTTGAACTTGATATAAATCAAGGCTGGCATTGTGCGGGATTAACTCTTTGATGGCATTAAAAATAGCATCTACTGGACCGTCTTTCGAGCGGAAATTAGTCGTGAGCTCATCATTGTCAATTTTTATTTTGACGTTGACACAAGCCTCTTCACCTGTACTGCATTTAACTTCTAAATTGCTCAAAATATAGCGTGATTTTTGGTTCACAATTGAGTCGTCAACTAAGGAAACAATGTCTTCGTCGAGTATTTCTTTTTTCTTATCAGCCAAATCTTTGAATTTTTTGAAAGCTTCGTTGAGCATTTCTTCGGAAAGGTCGTAACCGATTTCTTTTAGGCGATCTTTGAAAGCTGCGCGACCAGAAAGTTTTCCTAAAATTAAAGAAGATTTTTCTAAACCGACAGATTCCGGAGTCATGATCTCGTAAGTCTCACGGTTCTTTAGAATTCCGTCTTGATGAATTCCGCTTTCATGAGCAAAGGCGTTAGCGCCTACAATAGCCTTGTTATATTGCACATGAAAACCAGTGATGCTGGCGACTAGTTTTGAAACGCGTGTGATCATTGTGGTGTCGATTGAAGTCTTAACTCCATAAGAATCGCCACGAGTTTTGATTGCCATGACAATTTCTTCCAAAGCTGCATTACCAGCGCGCTCGCCGATGCCATTAATTGTGCATTCAATTTGTCGTGCACCTGCGCGCATTGCCGCTAAAGAATTGGCAACTGCAAGCCCCAAATCATTGTGGCAATGAGTGGAAATTATTGCTTTGTCGATATTGGTAACATTGTTTTTGATTGCTGAAATTAAATCAAAATATTCTTCAGGAGTTGTGTATCCAACAGTATCAGGAATATTGATGGTATTGGCTCCAGCCTTAATCGCAGTTTCAATCGCAGTAAATAAAAAATCACGATTTGAACGAGTTGCATCTTCGGGCGACCAATCAACTTCTGGACAAAGATTTCGCGCCAAAGAAACGCTTTCAGTGATTGCATTGAGCACTTGCGCTTCGTCCATTTTTAACTTGTATTGCATGTGAATTGGCGACGTGGCAAGAAAAGTATGAATACGAGGACGAGATGCTGGTTTCACGGCTTCGCCAGCCTTTTCAATATCGGATTTTTTAGCGCGAGCAAGGCCGCAAATCGTAGAATTTTTGATAGTTTTTGCGATACGATTTACCGCTTCAAAATCGCCATTGGAAGCGGCAGGAAAGCCAGCTTCAATCACATCAACTCCCATTTTTTCTAAGGTTTTGGCGATCAATAACTTTTCTTCCAAATTCATTGTCGCGCCAGGAGCTTGTTCACCATCTCGTAATGTTGTGTCGAAGATGATGACTTTTTCTTTAGTCATTTTTTGAGATTTTTAATTGGAAATTATGAAACCAAAATACAAATTCACGCAGCTAAATGTAAACTAAATTCTCAAGATAAAATGAATCTAAAATTTCTAAAAAAAAATGATGTAGTAGATGTGGTTTTCTTAGGAACCGCAGGCACTTTTGATGAGGTGAAAAAAATCAAAAATTTTGTCAAAAAAATCGGACTTACACCGAATATTTTTTTAGAAAAAGAAACAACGTTAAAAAAATCGATAAGTCACGAATTCCCGTCTTTTAAAGCTTCACACCGCTTCGAGCAATTTAAAAAATCTGTTGAATCTGATTCGAAAATAATTTGGTGCGCGCGCGGAGGCTATGGCAGCGCTGAGTTGCTGCCATTTTTAGTAAAAATGAAAAAACCAAAAATCCCGAAAATTTTTATCGGATTTTCCGATATTTCTTCGTTGAATAATTTTTTGCTTGAAGAATGGGGTTGGAAAATTGTAAGTGCGCCAATGCTTGCTCAAATTGCGCTCAACAAGGTTACAGAAAAATCTGCAAAGGCGATTGTAGATTTTATTTTTGGCAAAAAAACTGAATTAAAATATTCGTTAAATTTAATTTCTTCTGAAAAAAAATCGGTGAATGCGATTATCGTTGGCGGTTGTGTCAGCGTTCTTGCTGGCCAATTTGGCACTAAAAATCAAATCAATTGGCAAGATAAAATTTTATTTCTTGAAGACGAAGGAGAGGACGGCGAAAGGCTTGATCGCTATTTTTATCAAATCGTACAAATAATTTCGCAGCAAAAAAAAATACCAAAGGCGATTGTGCTTGGGAATTTTTTAGAAGCCAATCCGCACGGAACGCCGAAGGGGAAAAATATCGAAATGGCGATAAAAAAATTCGCAGAAAAATTGTTGGAAGCGGGTTTAGAAATTCCGCTTTGGCAAGAAAAATCAAAATCTTTGGGACATTCCAGAAGCATGCTACCATTGGTTTTGGGTGCTGAGGTGAAAATTTCTGTTGATGGCATTTTAACTCAGAGTTTTTGAGGCTTCATTTTTAAAATTTACAACAGCGTCATTGCGAGCGCAGCGTTGCAACCCATTAAAATTATACCACTCTGAGTTGCCATGCTGCACTCGCAATGACAGCCAAACATATGAATCCTTTTTCAAAGAGGATTATTTTTAATTTGTTTTTTTCCCGTCAAATTTTAAAAAGCTTGATATCCTTCCTTTTTCGCAAAAAAATCAATCAAACATGACTCTTCAATCAGAAACCAAAAACGTTACCATTAACTTTGGTCCGCAACATCCAGCCGCTCACGGGGTTTTGCGTTTAATTCTGGAAATGGATGGCGAGGTGATTACTCGTGCCGATCCTCATATCGGCTTGTTGCATCGCGGAACTGAAAAATTAATCGAATATAAAACTTATCTACAAGCTGTGCCATATTTCGACCGTTTAGATTACGTGTCGCCAATGTGCCAAGAACATGCTTATGCACTTTGCGTTGAAAAACTTTTAGGCTGTCAAATTCCGCGTCGCGGCCAATTTATCCGTGTTTTATTTTCTGAAATTACCAGAATTTTAAATCACATCATGGCTGTAACCACTCAGGCTCTTGACGTGGGTGCGATGACTCCGTTGCTTTGGATGTTTGAAGAACGCGAGAAAATGATGGGATTTTACGAAAAAGTTTCTGGCTCCAGAATGCACTCAGCTTACATCCGTCCCGGCGGAGTTCATCAAGATTTGCCCGACGGCTTGCTTGAAGAAATCGCCGAATTTGCCAAAAATTTCCCAAAATTAATTGACGATTTGGAGATGCTTTTAACCGAAAATCGAATCTTCAAACAACGTATGGCCGAAGTTGGAATCGTTTCAAAAGAGCAAGCTTTGGATTTCGGTTTTTCTGGTCCAATGATTCGCGGTTCAGGAATCGCGTGGGACTTGCGCAAAAGTCAACCTTATGAAGTTTACGGCGAATTAGATTTTGACGTTCCGGTTGGCAAGCATGGCGATTCTTACGACCGTTATTTGATCCGTGTTGCCGAAATGCGCGAATCGATTAAATTGATTAACCAATGTTTAGAAAAAATGCCAGAAGGCCCAGTAAGCACTTCTGACACCAAAATTACACCACCAAAAAGACCAGAAATGAAGCACTCGATGGAAGCTCTTATCAACCATTTTAAATTATTCACCGAGGGTTATCACGTTCCAAAAGGTGAAGCTTATGCCGCTGTTGAAGCGCCAAAAGGCGAGTTCGGAGTTTATATAATTTCTGATGGCGGAAATAAGCCGCATCGTTGCCGCGTAAGAGCTCCTGGTTTTGCGCATTTGCAAGGTTTAGAATTTATGGTTAAAGGTCACATGTTGGCGGATGTTGTCACTGTAATCTCAACACAAGATATTGTATTTGGAGAAGTCGATCGTTAACCATACCAAACTACAAAGTTAATGCGATCAATAAATTTGTAGTTTGGTATAGACTGGTTGACAATTTGTTTTGCCAAAACTAACTTGCGCCGTCTCTTTGAAAGGCCTGCTCTTCCAAGTTTAAAAAATTCCTAAAATTTATAAAAAGGATCTCAAGATGAAAATTTATAACTCACTAAAATCTGCTAAAAAAAGACATAAAGACTGCAAAATCGTACGCAGAAAAGGCCGTCTTTACGTTATCAACAAAACAAATCCAAGATTCAAAGCTAGACAAGGTTAGTCTAACTTATCTCTCAACTCTTCGTTTTTTAAGCGAAGAGTTTTTTTGCGCTCATGCTTTGACAAAACTTAAGCATGACTTCTTCCCGTCTTT
This sequence comes from uncultured Rhizobium sp., assembly GCA_964434225.1. Lineage (GTDB taxonomy): Bacteria > Pseudomonadota > Alphaproteobacteria > Rickettsiales > UBA1997 > UBA2645. The sequence continues at coordinate 45,291 of CAYSUM010000001.1, read as the reverse complement.
TGTTTTCGCTGATGTCTTTAACTTCCAACAAGATCAGAATCGGTACCAGAACTAGTAAACTAGCATTGGCGCAGGTTGAGGAAGTTAGATTTTTACTCTCTCCCTATCTTCAAAATTTAGAAATCGAAATAGTTCACATCACAACTTCAGGTGATCAAATTCAAGATCGCAATCTTGCTGAGATTGGTGGTAAAGGCCTCTTCATCAAAGAGCTCGAAGAAGCTTTGATTCAAAATAAAATCGATATTGCAGTTCATTCCGCAAAAGATGTGCCGCCGTTTTTGCACGATACAACTCATCTGGCGGCTTTTACCAAGCGCTTTGACGCTCGCGATTGTTTTGTTTCTAAAAATTTTAATGCAATTCCCGACCTGCCAAAAGGCGCAATTGTCGGAACTTCTTCGGCGCGCAGAAAGGCGATTTTACTGCGTTTGCGCCCTGATTTAAAAATCGTTAATTTCCGTGGTAATGTTACAACTCGTTTGACCAAAATTGAAAATAACGAAGTTGATGCCACGATCCTTGCAATCTGCGGTTTAGAACGTTTGAGCCAAGATCAAACGGTTTGTCCAAAAGGATATAAAAATAAAAATCTGATTGAAAAAGATGTTATGTTGCCAGCCGGCGGACAAGGAGCTTTGGCGATTCAAAGTCGCAAAGATGATCAAAGAATTTCTGAAATTTTAGCCAAAATAAATAATCGCGAAACCCAAATTTGTGTAAAAGCCGAACGTGCTTTTCTGCGCGAACTTGGAGCTTCCTGCTCAACTCCTGTCGGCGTTCACGCTGATTTAGAAAATGGTAAATTAAATTTAAAAACGCTGATTTTATCAAATGACGGCAGCGAAGTTTTCGCCACCGAATCCCAAAGCGAAATCACCCTCGAAGCCGCTATAGAATTAGGCTCAAAAGCTGCCGACAAAACCAAAAAAGAAGCTGCGGAGTTGTTGAAGAAAATTATTTTATGAAATTGATCTCGTCCAAATTTTACCCAAACCAAATTCTTTTTTACTCTTAACTCATTTGAGCTTTCAATAATTTTGATGTGCAAAGCATATTCATAAATTCTTGCAATAGAGGATTGGCAATTTTCCCTTTTTTGATCATTATTCCGTAAGTCAGACTTGGGAAGTGATCCGATAAATCTCTTCCAACTAATTCCTGATCACTTTCATCTTCTAGACAAATACTTGAAACTATCGCTATTCCCACGCCAGCTTTAACAAATTTTTTTAAGATTTCATAATTCGCCATTTCGAATTCAATTTTGGTTTCGAGGCCATGGCACTTAACGACTTCATCAAAATTAGGCACTGTAATAAACTGCGGATCTAGCCTTAAAAGTTTGTACTCTTTTATATCTGTCAAAGTGATGTTTTTCTTTGTGGATAATGGATTATTTTTATTGGTTAGTAAAATTGGAGGATATTCAACGACTGGAAAAAAATCCAATTCACTGGGCAGGTGTTTTTTGGTCATGGAATAAACCAAGATGTCTATCTCATCATTTATTGCGCGTCTTATTGCATCCTGTTTAACTAAATTTCTAATCTCAAATTTTACTTCTGGGCGCAGCGTTTCAAAATGCTGAATGAATCTTGGTAAAATATAACAAATACTAACATTGCCGCCAATGCTTATGACATTGGATCTTTTATCATTTGCAAATTTTGTAAAATTCTCGAATAGATTCTCCATTCCTTGAACGTAAGAAATGGAATAGTCGTAAAACAGTTTACCTTCGGGAGTTAATTTGATTTTCTTTAAATCTCGGGCAAATAACTTAACTCCTAAATCTCTCTCAAGAGATTGAATTTGTAGGGTAATTGTTGATGGTGTAAGTCCCATTTTTTCGGCAGATTTAAGCATGCTGCCAGTTTGCACGGTGTAGCAGAATCCCTTGATTTGCTGTAAGCGATTTCGCTTGTAGTAGAACTGTTTTGGTAGCTGTTCCATGAGGTGTTAAGTTTTATTAAAGATGGTTTGATTAAAACTAAACTCACAACTTAGACAAGGACAACTAACTTCTCTTTTTCGAAAGAGTCTATCTAACAACTGTTTTATTTTGGTAAAAATATGCTAAGCGAAGATATTAATGATACGCCAGAATCGAATGTCAGATATTATTCTAGAATCTTTCCAGCTCTATTTTCTAAGGCGAAAGGTTCTTATTTATTTGATGCGTCGGGAAAAGATTATCTAGATTTTTTTAGTGGTGCGGGCGCTCTTAATTACGGTCACAACAATCCTTTATTAAAAGATAAGTTAATCTCTTACATACAATCTGATGGTGTCACGCATAGTCTTGACATGATGACAGAAGCCAAGAGCGAACTGATGCATAATTTTCAAAATCTGATTTTGAAAAAAAGAGGTTTAGATTATAAAATGCAGTTTACTGGTCCTACTGGAACTGATACAATTGAGGCTGCTCTGAAACTGGCTAGAAAATATACGGGCAGAAAAAATGTGGTTTATTTCTCGAACTCATATCATGGAATGTCCATGGGATCTTTGGCCATTACTCCAAAAAAAAATAGAATAGGAATCCCTGTTGGCTACAGCGTTGAACTTCCTTTTTATAAGGAAAATTCTAATACAAATTTTGCTTTGCAGTCATATCTTAAAACGCTAAATGAGTCAGAATATCCGGCAGCAATTGTGATGGAAACGGTTCAGGCAGAAGGTGGAATAAATGTTGCTAGCGCTGAATGGTTGCAACGTACTCAGGAATTTGCCAATAAACATGGTATTTTATTGGTTGTCGATGATGTTCAGGTTGGGGTTGGAAGGACCGGTGAATTCTTTAGTTTTGAAAGGGCTGGCATAAATCCTGATATGGTATGCTTATCAAAATCAATTAGTGGATATGGAATTCCACTTTCATTGCTTCTAATTAAGCCTCGCCTTGATATATGGGATGCTGGAGAGCATACGGGTACATTTCGAGGGATAAATCTAGCGTTCGTAACTGCTAATGAAGCTCTGCTGCAATATTGGCAAGATGAACAATTTTTGAAGAGAATCAAAACTCTTTCATGCGTTTTTAAAGAAAAGCTACTGCGCATTACAGAAGAAAGATTTTTATCTCTTTATGGTATAGGTTTTATCTATGGAGTTGATGTTCGCGATTCTGATTATGCTGCAAGAATCAGGAAGAAGGCTTTTGAGAATGGTTTAATATTTGAAACGTGTGGTCCTACAAAATCTGTGATTAAGATGATACCGCCATTAACTATTACCGTTGAAGAGTTAGACCGAGGCTTGGAAATTTTTAAACGGGCTCTTTCTTAGAAAAAGTTAGAACTCCGTTGATGATCATAACCCCAGTCAAAATCATCATCGATCCAAGGTAAGAATTCCAAGTTAAGCACTCATCGAGAACTAATATTCCGAGCGCTACTCCAAAAATCGGCAGCACATAATTTACTGCCGATACGTAGGTGGCACTTGTGTAGTCCAGCAATTTGTAGTAAATTACGAAAGCTGCTGCCGTTCCCAACGTCGCCAGTCCAAGAATAGATGAGATCGCTTCTAGAGGAATTGTTTCAATTTCAAATGAATCTCCGTTCATCAAAGAGAATGGAAGTAGAAATAAAGATGCTAAAAAAAGTTGCGCGGTTGGCACTACCAAAGGTTTGAATCCACTGATATTTTTCTTCGCATAAACAAATCCTACGCCGTACGAAGCCGCGGCGATGGTTCCTGCAAAAATTCCAAAAGTAGTAGATTTTGCTTCAAATAATGAAGGTGCAACAAGGACAAATAGTCCAGAGAACCCAATAATTGATCCATAGATTTTTGTCTTTGTTAAGCGGTCATTTTCAGTAAAAAAATGAGCTATCATCAAAGTAAAAAGAGGAGTCGTGCCATTTAAGATGGCAGCAAGAGAGCTGTTGATATATTGCTCACCAATGGAAAATAGTGTAAAAGGAAGGGCGCAGCTAAAAAATCCCATAATTGCAAAATGCTTCCAAGGCAAACCAAATGGGGGAAGATTTACGCCTCTAATTCTCAAAATTACGTAAAGCATCGCTCCGCCCAAAGCCACTCTCAGATTTGCTATAACAATTGGTGAGATGTCTTGAACGGCAATTTTTATAAAAAGAAAAGAAGGTCCCCAGCAGCAAGCGAGCAAAAAAAATAGAATAAGATTTTTTATTTTTTGATTAGACTGCATTCATATTTTTTATAATTGATATGTATTTCTATTCCTTAGTTAAAAAGAGGAAAGTGGTCACTAAATTTAGTACAGAGTGGCTTATGGTAATAAGCAAATGAGTTATTTTTAATTGATTCGCATGACTATTTGAAGAAATAAGTTTTTTAAGAAATGTTTTTAAATAGCTTTATTCCTCACCGAATTTGCTAAATTGATTGCAAAAAATAAATTTAAGCACAAATTTTCCGACGTCGGGAGTCGCCCCGAATAAAAGACCTCTCACGAGGGAATAGGGTGTCGACACGCTGAGGTTTTGCGTGGTGGTGGCTCCTGACTTTCGTATTTAGGAATAAAAAAGCTCCTTCATAAAATTTGAAGGAGCTTTTTTTGGGTTGGTATAAAATTTTCAACACCGTCACTCGCGAGCTAAGCGCGGCAACCCAATTTTAATTACTCTCTGGGTTTCTTGCGCTGCGCTCGCAAGTGACGATGTGGACTAGCTAACACGCCTCAAGCGGTTTTGCGGGTGGTGGTGGCTCGTTTACATCTGTGGGAATTTTAATTTTATTTCTGTCCCTTTATTTAATTCTGATTTGATTTCGATGGTGCCGTTTTGCAGCTCAACCAGCTGCTTGACGATTGGCAATCCAAGCCCAAATGAATCGACTTTTCCTGAGTTAGGATTTTTGATGGTTTGATATTTTTGGAAGGCAAGTTGCACTTGATCTGGAGTCATGCCAAATCCCTGATCAGCAACGATGATTTGCAAATATTTTGCGCCATTTTCCAAAATATTTTGAGCACTGATTTTTATTTCAGTTTTTTCAGGGCTATATTTGATCGAGTTCGAGATCAAATTCGCCAAAATCTGCTTCATTCTTTTGGCATCAAGTTTGATAAAATTTAAATCTTCAGCAACTTCGCCAACCAGCTTAATTCTTCCGCTTAAAGCATAATCATAATTGAGTTTGATTGATCTTTTGATCAGATCTTTAACATCAATTTCCGCACTTAAATCAACCGAAAAATTCCCTGAAAGCGCCGATCCGACATCAAGAAGATCGTGAATTAAATTGTTTAAATCGTTGGCGGATTCGTTGATGTCTTTCAAATAATCGGCGCGCTCTTGGGGCGAAACTTTATAATTAGCTTCGTCACGCAATATTTGCGAAAATCCGATAATAACATTTAGCGGATTCTTAAGTTCGTGGATGATTGAATTCAGAAACTCCCGAGAATTTTGTTCTTGGCAAAAAATTTGATTTGCGGCGGCAAAATTTTTATTTTTAAAATTTACCAAAATATCAGATTCCAGATTCGCTTCAGCTACAGAAAATTTCTTTGATGTTAGAAATTTTGGCAGATGAAAAAAATTCAGATGTGGTTTATGTTTTTGTTCTATGGACTTCATCTTTTTAACGTAAATTTAGTTGAAAAATTTTTTGTGATTTTCAGAAGAATGCGTTAGTGATAAACAAGCAAATGAGTTGTACTTGATGGATTTCAACTGTGGTTTAAAAAAATTTAATTGCCTCGAAGTGGATTCTTTAATTTGAGAAGCGAAGCTTTGCCAAATGCTTCCTAGAGCGATTCTAAACAGCATGTCTTGAACTCAAATACATTATTAACCCCATGAAATCACTGTTTAGAACCAAATCCATTGATGATGCAATTTTGAATGCGAATAAAAACTCTCTGAAAAAAACCATGGGAGCTTTGGATTTGATGATGCTTGGAATAGGCTGCACTATTGGCACGGGAATTTTTGTATTAACCGGAATTGCTGCTGCAAAATACGCTGGCCCCAGTATTTCAATTTCATATTTATTGGCAGCGATAGTTTGTATGTTTGCTGGTTTGGCTTACACAGAGCTTGCTGCAATGATTCCGGTCGCTGGAAGTGCTTATACATATTCTTACATAATAATGGGTGAGTTTGTGGCGTGGATTGTGGCTTGGTGTTTAATTTTAGAATATTCATTTTGCGCTTCAACCGTTGCCGCTGGCTGGTCAGGATATTTTGTTGGAATATTAAATGCTGCCGATATTCGTATTCCCGAATATTTAACCAAAGCTCCGATGGATGGAGGTTTAGTCAATTTACCAGCTTCTTGTATTGCTCTGTTTGTTGGCTTCTTGCTGTTTCGTGGCACTAAAGAAAGCGTGGTGGTTAATCGAATTCTTGTTGGTGTAAAAATTTTAACAGTTTTTATTTTTTTATTGGTTGCGGCTCCTCACATCAAAATTGTAAATTATGCTGAATTTTTACCTTTTGGTTGGAATGGCGTAATTAGTGGCGCAGCGGCAATTTTTTTCGCTTATATCGGATTTGATTCTGTTGCTGGTGCGGCGGAAGAAACAAAAAATCCTAATCGCGATTTGCCAATTGGAATCATTGGATCGCTTATTGTTTGTGCATTGCTTTACGTCTTAGTTTCTTTGGCTTTAACTGGAATCACGAATTATTCAGAGCTTAATAATCCTGAGCCAATGGCTTACGCCTTAAGGCAAAATGGCAGCAGCATCGGATCTGCTTTGGTTGGAACTGGAGCAATTGTCGGCATGATTACGGCGATGATTGTAATGATGTACGCGCAATCACGGATGTTTTTTGTGATGTCGCGCGATGGTTTAATTCCGGGAATTTTCTCAAAGATGCATAAGAAATTTTCCACGCCCCACGTCAGTTGTGCACTGGTTGCTGGTTTAGTCGCTACAATATCGGGCTTTACTCCAATTAGCGCGATGGGAAGAATTACCAGTCTTGGCACATTACTTGCCTTCACAATTGTTGCGATTTGTGTTTTAATTTTGCGATTGCGCGACCCAAAACTACATAGACCATTCAAATGCCCAGCTGTTTTTATAGTTGCGCCAATAGCAATCATTAGCTGCCTCTATTTGATTGGCACGATTTTACTAAAAACCGGAGAAATATTTTTAATCTGGGGAATGGTTGGTCTTCTAGTTTATTTCCTTTATAGCCGCAAAAAAAGCCTGTGCGACAAAACAATAAAATTTATATGAGATTTGCTTATTTAAACTTACGGAATCATCCGCGCGGTAACATAATATTGAAAAGCCTGATCGAGAATGGATTTATCCCTTCTATGATTGTTGAAGAAGATTCTTCTTTGGCAGAAAAAAATAGAAGTGGGATAATCGCGGCCTTTAAAGATTCTTCAGAAGTTTTTCCGACAACTCAGGATATCGTGATAGATTTAAATGTTCCGATATTTTTGGTACAAAATCACAATGATAAGGAATGCGAAGAATTTCTTAAAAGATGCAATGTTGATTTGATTGTTCTGGGTGACACTAGGGTTATAAAAAAGAACATCATGAATATTCCGAAAATTGGCGTCATAAATTCCCATCCGGGCTATCTTCCTGATGTAAAAGGGAACAACCCTTACATTTGGGCTGTAATCAACGATCTGCCACAAGGATGTAGCATACATTTTATAGATGAAAATGTGGATACTGGAGATGTGATTTTGAGAGAAAAAATAGATATAAAAACCTGCAAATCTTATACCGATCTTTTGCGAAGGATAAATCATCTGTGTGCCGATTTGATGGTTGAGGCAGTAGGGCAAATTAAGAACGAATCTTATCTAAGAACTCCTCAATCAAAATTGAAATTCATCAACGAAAATCATATTGATAAAGAGTTTTATGCTGCATCTCCAGAAGTAAAAAAAGCCGCTATAAAAAAATTAGAAAATTAAACCAAATTTTCTTTCGCGGGGAAGTTTTTTGATTTTACTCTGATTGAAAAAGATGTTATGTTGCCAGCCGGCGGACAAGGAGCTTTGGCGATTCAAAGTCGCAAAGATGATCAAAGAATTTCTGAAATTTTAGCCAAAATAAATAATCGCGAAACCCAAATTTGTGTAAAAGCCGAACGTGCTTTTCTGCGCGAACTTGGAGCTTCCTGCTCAACTCCTGTCGGCGTTCACGCTGATTTAGAAAATGGTAAATTAAATTTAAAAACGCTGATTTTATCAAATGACGGCAGCGAAGTTTTCGCCACCGAATCCCAAAGCGAAATCACCCTCGAAGCCGCTATAGAATTAGGCTCAAAAGCTGCCGACAAAACCAAAAAAGAAGCTGCGGAGTTGTTGAAGAAAATTATCTCGATCTAAACATAAACATCATTCTTAGATTTTCAGCCAGTCATCTTAAATCTAAAAGGCTCTCGCTAGTTTGTGCTGTAAAGCTGAAATTAATTCTGAATTTTTAGCAATTTTTCCGTCTGTAGCATATTCATAAATTCCTGCAAAAGGGGATGAATTCTGCGGATCTTTGTTTGATGTTTTATTTTGGCACTAAACCAACAACCGCTTTCCTCGATCTTAGTCCGTTATTCTAATCTTATTGAAAGATGGTGCGCCGCAACCACATTTTAAGCACAAATTTCCTGACGTCAGAAGTTGCGTCGATAAAAGTGGTGTCGACACGCTGAGGTTTTGCGTGGTGGTGGCTCCTGACTTTCGTATTTAGGAATAAAAAAGCTCCTTCATAAAATTTGAAGGAGCTTTTTTTGGGTTGGTATAAAATTTTCAACACCGTCACTCGCGAGCTAAGCGCGGCAACCCAATTTTAATTACTCTCTGGGTTTCTTGCGCTGCGCTCGCAAGTGACGATGTGGACTAGCTAACACGCCTCAAGCGGTTTTGCGGGTGGTGGTGGCTCGTTTACATCTGTGGGAATTTTAATTTTATTTCTGTCCCTTTATTTAATTCTGATTTGATTTCGATGGTGCCGTTTTGCAGCTCAACCAGCTGCTTGACGATTGGCAATCCAAGCCCAAATGAATCGACTTTTCCTGAGTTAGGATTTTTGATGGTTTGATATTTTTGGAAGGCAAGTTGCACTTGATCTGGAGTCATGCCAAATCCCTGATCAGCAACGATGATTTGCAAATATTTTGCGCCATTTTCCAAAATATTTTGAGCACTGATTTTTATTTCAGTTTTTTCAGGGCTATATTTGATCGAGTTCGAGATCAAATTCGCCAAAATCTGCTTCATTCTTTTGGCATCAAGTTTGATAAAATTTAAATCTTCAGCAACTTCGCCAACCAGCTTAATTCTTCCGCTTAAAGCATAATCATAATTGAGTTTGATTGATCTTTTGATCAGATCTTTAACATCAATTTCCGCACTTAAATCAACCGAAAAATTCCCTGAAAGCGCCGATCCGACATCAAGAAGATCGTGAATTATTTCATTTAATTCTTGTGCTGATTCTGCAATATCTTGTAGATATTCCTCCCTTTCTTTTTGAGAGACTTGATAATGGATTTCATCTTTCAAAATATTGGCTAATCCAAATATTATGTTCAGAGGGTTTTTTAATTCATGAACTACCGAATTTATAAAATCTTGCTTTGATGATTGTTTCTGTAAACTTGCGATCATGGTTAAGCCAATTTATTTTTGGTTAATGTATTTAATATGTATTGTTTTTGTATTAAAAAAATAAATGTGCAAGACATTTTCGAGTCAAAAATAATGTTGTGTCTTTCTGGCTAAGATGCCAAAAACTCACCATATCAATAAAATGAAGCTGCCATCGAAAATATGGACAATAAACCGGTTAAGAATTTTTTATCAAAAATTAGAGAAAGTAGAAACCTCACCCAAGAGCAATTGGCTGAGGTTTCTGGTGTTACGCGATATATTATTTCCGACTTTGAGAATCAAAAACGCAGACCTTCAGCTCGCACAATAAGTCGTTTATCAGAAGCATTAGGATGCAGTTATCTTGAATTGATGACTGGTAAAGATGACTCAGAAAATGTCACTAAAAAGAAATTTAATGGAGATAAAAAGAAGTATCTGGAAGAAGCGGCTTCGCTAGTCAAAAAATCATGTGATGGTAAGAATTTTGATATTGAGCTAGTGATAAAAATTTCAGGCTATTTGAGTGATCTTCTTGAGGAATATGACTTATCTTTAGATGAAGAAAAAAAAGATCTTATAAAATCTGCCAAAGAAATGCAGGCCAGAATGATCGCTAATCAAATTTTCTTAAACACTAAATCGAAATAAATTTATGAAGCTTCTTGGTAAAAGAATTTCGCGATCAAACGTACTTTTTATAGCTGCTGCAATATTAATCATTATCACTTCTGTTCTGATAATTAATTTAGTTCAGATAAAGAAAAGTCAGTTGCAGGGCTCTTTAATGCAGGAATATGCAAGAGTGGAAAGTGTTTTGATGGAGAGATTTAACTCTACATCAATAGTTATTAAAAAGATGGGGGAAGAAATTGCCAAAGACCCAGCCAATAAAAATCATATCAAAAAAGTTTTAGAAAAATACAGATCAGACGTTTCTTTGAATAGGATCTTTTCTTGGACAATCTTTTCGTGGGCTGATGCTCAATCTCAAATTACTGTTGATGGTCATTATGGCATAATGAAAGAGCCTTACGACCTTTCAAAACGCGACTACATCCCGTTGGCAATTGCCAATCCTGGTAAGATTTTTTTAGGAAAACCGGTTTATGGCTCCACCAGTGAAAAATGGATGATTCCGGGTGGAGTAGCTGTAACAGATGCAAATAACAATTTTCTTGGTACGATTGCTATTGGTTTTGAGATCAGTAATTTGGCCAAAATAATACAAGACGAGATTGTTAATGATTCTATCAACGTTGAATTGCTCCATAAAGACTCGACACCTGTTTTTGATGTTACTAACTCAGTTGTGAATATTTTTTCTAATGAAAAGCCAAGATTATCTTACTCAGATCGAAATCTATCAGATGAGATTATTGTAACAAAAAAGATCGGAAATTTTCCTTATGAGTTGAGTATCTCTTACGAAAAAGAGGCTTTTGCTAAGATTATGTGGGAAGTTGTTTATTCAAGATTTTTAGAAATATTGGCGATCATTTCTTTGTCTGCGATTTTGATTGTGGTTATTTACAGAAGCGAAAAAGACAAAAGAAAAAGAATCGCTGCTTTAGTTGCTGTTAACAAATCCAAAAGTGATTTTGTTTTGCAACTAGGTCATGAGCTGGGGAATTTTATTTCGGCAATTATTGGATTGTCTGATTTGGTAAAAGATGGAATTAGAAAGAATAACAATGAAAATGGTATTGAATTATCGCATTTAGATCACATAGATGATATTAGTAGTGAGTTGATGACATTCGTTTCTGATTTGGTTGATTTAAATAAACCAGAAGATGGTAAATTTGAATTGAATATATCTTCATCTGATACTGATCTTGAGGATTTGGTATTTAGAAGTATCAGGGTTCTAAAGAGTAAATTTAAGAACCAAGAAGTTTCGATTTATAGTAATTTTGAGGAAGAGCTGCCTTTAGTAAAAGGTTTAGATCAGCGTAGAATAAAGCAAATATTAGTTAGCGTCATAAGCTTCTCTATTCAAAGAAGTCCAAAATCATCTAAGATTGATGTTAATGTTAAGAAATCGAAGTCCTCTGGAGTCGAAATTATTGTCAAAGATTACGGCTCTTTTATGAGCGATGGTGAAATAAAAACCGCTCTTTCAGAGTATAAATTTGAAAACTTAGGTGAGTATAAAGAGGAAGGTTCGATTGAGTTAAAATGGCCAGTAATAAAATTTGTGACCGAGAAACAAGGTGGTTCTATAGAAATAAAATCCACAAAAAACTATGGTACGGAAGTGAGAATATCATTTTGTTAAAAAAATTACCTGATTTTAAAATAGTTGGTCTCCGCAGCTCCTGCAAATGAAGTAATATGGCAAAAATAACTGTAATTGGAGGGGGGGGTGGCTGGTTGCAATACTGCTGTTGAGTTGAGTAAAAAGGGTCACGAGGTTGTTATTCTTGAACGTGACGAAGATGTGTTGCGAGGAACTAGTGCCAGAACGCCCGGAAGAATGGGATTGGGATATCACTATTTCGATTCGGAAACAGCAAAACTCTACATGACTAATACTGTAGAGTTTATGAAGAATTATTCAGATTGTTTTCTGGGAGATGAAACCACGTCGTATCTGAGAGATGGAAGGTATTTTATTACGAAGGATTCCCTAGTTAATTTGCAGGATCTTATGGCCTCATATGATAAAATATCAGATCATTTTGAAGAAATGTGTAGGAGGGATTCATCAAATGATATTTTTCATAAATATAGTTTGCATAGATCTATGGAAAGATCGGAATTCCAAGAAGATGTAAACATGGACAAAGTTGCTTTTGCCATTGAAACAAAAGAATTGTTACTCGATTGGAAAAAGTATGAATCTCGCTTAAAAAGTGAGCTTGCACAATTTGGCGTTGCGGTAAAAACGGGTTTTGAAATTTCTCGCGTTAGAAGAACGGAAAGCGGCAAGTTTGAATTTTTTTCGAGTCTTGGAGAGTCGGAAAATGCAGATTATGTAATCAATTGCACTTGGCAAAACATTGATAAGATCAACGAAATGGTCGGCATAGGTGATGCCAAAACAAAAAAAGATGATCCAAATAAATCAGTTACATCGCGATTAAAATTATTGGCAGAAGTAGAATTACCAGAATCTTTAAGAGAAAAACATTCGATGTTTTTTTGTGTTGGACCGCATGCGATGTTTTCAAATCTTGGCGATGGAATCGGCAGAATAACCTATGCTCCAGTAACAAATTTTGGTGTTACAACTGAAAACCAGATGCCGGAAGATTTTGAAAGATGGTTAAATCGCGGTTTAAGTTCTGAAGAAGAACAAGAATATGGTAGAAGAATTATAGAAGGTGTTGCTGAGTACATTCCCGCTATGAAAGATGCCAAGTTAAGGCATGTAATTCCAGGAATAGTTAAATCAAAAGGGGAAGTCAATTTAGAAGATCGTAAAAGCCCGTTTCACAAAAGAAATTACGATGGGGTTGAGGAGCAACAAATTGGTTGGGTTGATAATGCTGCGATGAAACTTTTTTATGCTTTAGCAAATGCTCAAAAAGTATCAGAAATAGTTACTGCTCAAGAAGAATCTACGAGAATTATTAAACAAATTCATGATAATTTTTTTGAGACTACTTCTCTTGTTTTAGTAAGTGTTTTTGAGAGTAATTTAAAAAGAAATTTTAAATCTGAAGATATCTTGTCTGATCCAGAAAAGCTGTTTAATGACATTGAAAGAACTCATCAGGCAAAGATGAATCTAATCAATAATCTTACACCAAATCCAACCGCATATCTAAGAAATCATAAAACATTGGTTCCTAAATCAACTTTAGTGCGATGACTTTTTTGATATGTAGGAAGAATAATTGCCCGACCTTCCAAAATTTGCTTGCTTAAACCTACGTAATCATCTGTGTGGCAACATAATACTAAAAGCCTGATCGCGAGCATGGATTTATTCCTTCCGTCTTTATCGAGGAAGATTCTTCTTTAGTGGAAAAATAGATATAAAAACCTGCAAATCTTATACCGATCTTTTGCGAAGGATAAATCATCTGTGTGCCGATTTGATGGTTGAGGCAGTAGGGCAAATTAAGAACGAATCTTATCTAAGAACTCCTCAATCAAAATTGAAATTCATCAACGAAAATCATATTGATAAAGAGTTTTATGCTGCATCTCCAGAAGTAAAAAAAGCCGCTATAAAAAAATTAGAAAATTAAACCAAATTTTCTTTCGCGGGGAAGTTTTTTGATTTTACGTCGGTGCTGAATTGCGCTACGGCTGACTTGATCTCGGCTGATAAATTTGTATAATGTTTGACGAATTTTGGTTTGAACTCCTGATTTAGTCCTAGCAAATCATCGATTACCAAAACTTGGCCGTCACAATTTTCAGAGGCGCCGATTCCGATAGTGGGGATTTTTAGAGAAGTGGAAATTTTGTCGGCAAGCGTTGCGGGAACAGCTTCAATCACTATTGAAAAAACTCCAGCTTCTTCCAGTAATTTTGAAGTTTCTAAAATTTCTGAAGCCGATTTTTCATCGCGGCCTTGATATTTATAGCCGCCAATTTTGCGCACGCTTTGAGGCATTAATCCGACATGGCCCATAACATTAATTTTATTTTCGACCAGAAATTTTGCGGTGGCGATCATTTGGCGCGAAGTCTCGATTTTAATGGCGTCGCAGCCAGTTTCAGCGATTACTTTCTGCGCAGATTCCAAAGCTTGTTTTGGCGATTCTTCGTAAGTTCCGTAAGGCAAATCAATCACCACAAAAGATTTTTTCACCGCGCGCATCACGCTTTTGCCGTGGTTAATCATCATTTCCAAAGTTACGTCGACAGTGTCTTTCATACCGTAAATTGTCATTCCCAGCGAATCGCCAACTAAAATAATGTCGCAATATTCATCCAAAATTTTCGCGATGGGAAAAGTATAAGCGGTTAAGCAGATAATTTTTTGGTGATTTTTTTTTAGTGAAATGTCGTGGACAGAAATTCGGTTATTCATTTGAAGAATCTTTATTTGACTAGTGAAGCGGCTGGTATTGGCCTTGCGCTGCAGCATTAATTTGATCAAAAACTTTTTGCTTTTCAGCTTTTTCTTGAATTTTTAACAAGTTGGCATCTCTTGTTTTGTCCATTGATTCTGTTGTTGGAATCTCTTTGGGAGCTGCTGGAGGCGATTTAGTTGGCGCTGAATTTGTTGGAGCTGGCGTTGCGGTAGTGCTAGATATAGAAGCTGAAGGAGCTGCTATTGGCAACGGCTTATTCACCAATGGCAATCTTAGATATTGCCTTACTTGATCAAGATTGCTGCTGCTTGAAATTGCATACATGTCGCCTTTCAAAGCGGTGGCAACATTAAGCGGAACTTGTTTTTGCTTGCTGCCAGTTACAAAAATAATATTGGCCAATCCATCAATCGTATTAGCGGATGGATCAAATTTTCCTGCTAAAATTCCATTTACTGCTGGTGCAGAAAGATTGATGGAAAATTTATTACCTTTGTCTTTATCGATGGTGATAGTGCCGCTGGCTTGCTTGAAAAAGGTTTGGCTGTTAGGATTGTTGAGGATATTTTCCGGAGTTTGTAAATCTTGTCGATAACTTGCGGGATAAAGCATTTTGTTTACAAGATCGCTCAAGCCATATCCGCTAACTATTGGTGCGCTGGCATTGAATTTTATTTCGCTGGTTACTGTTTTTACAAAATCAGCTTTTGATGAGGCGACGGAAGTTATATTTGCTGAAATATTAGCGACGCCTTTAACATTTTTGACGCCGATCAAATCCGGCAATAATTTTTCTAAATCAATAGAATCAAGGCTTAAATTGCCGTTAAAAGTTTTGCCTCTTTTAATACCGATTAAGCCTTTATATTTGAAGCTTCCGCCGTAAAGGCTGCATTCTGCAAAGCCATCGTTAATGTTGCCGTCTTTTAATTTTCCGCCCAATTTAGAATCTTTAATCTCAAGATCGTCAAGCTTTAAACTGTTGATTACCAGCGAGATGCTTCCATTAAATCCTTCCAAAGAAGGCAAGGCAAAAAACTGATCGGCGATGTTGGTTTTTTTAATTTCTTTATCATCTTTGGTGGTTTCGGTTTTGGTGGCGGAAATTGCTTCGTAATGAAGATTGTCAGCGACAATATTGAAAATAAATTCTGGATCCTGACTGCTAATATCAGCCGATAGATTGCCTTGCAGCTTTGTCTTGTCAGAGTTCAGCTTCAGTTCGCTAACTTTAAAATAACCTTGTCCGAATTTTAGTTTTAGAGAAGATTGCCCAGAAAATTCTTCACCTTTATAAACCAATTTATCGAAGGTGAGATCGATATCATTGACCGAAGAAATGTCGTTGAGCCATAAAAGTTTTTTAAGCAGCGAACCAGCAGAAAGGTAAATATTTTGTCCAGAAGTTAAGAAAAAATCATCAATATTAAAAGTGCTGACCTGAAATTTATTGGTGATGGAAGTAACTTTGCCGGTGCTGTCAATTCTGATGTCGCCCAAAAATTCAGTTTGTTCGTTGTTCAAATTCAAATAGAAATTATCTAAAGTGATATTGTTGGGAAACAGCATCACGTCTGAATAAATGATATAATTTTTTAAATTACCAAACTTCAAATTCTGTGATTGCATCTGCAGCCATTTAAAACTATCGCCTAAATTTTTACCGCTAACATCAAGTTTGCCGATAAACTTTGGCAGATCGCCGTCATTTTCTAAAACGCCATTCACTCGCACAACGGCATCTCCAGGAATGTTGAAAATCATTGGCAGAATTAGAATCTGGCCTTCTTTAGAAATCGTTAAGTAAAGATTTAGATTTTTTATTGCGCCGCCCAAATATTTAACATCTTTGATTTTTATCTCGCTCGACAGATCAAAATTTTTGATCTTGGCTGCGATCTTTAAATTTAATTCTTCGGGTTTTTTTTGGGGCGACGTCGCGTCAGTTTTTGCGGCAGCTTGGTCGGTTGTGGCAAGATCTTTTGTGGCTTTATCAGCATCGGTCGGAGAATTTGTTGGCGTTAAACCTTCAATCGTTTCTTCGCTGCCATTGCTTAAATTATTGCTATTGGCGGTAAGACTTGTGATCACTCTTTCATTGGACCAAACGCTGTCAAAATCGAGATTCTCAAGGTCTAAACTCACATCAATGCGCGGAATATCGGTAGTAAAATCAATCAGCGCCGAACCTTTGCCATCAATCAAATTGGAGTTGATCAGGATATTATTCAAAGAAATTTCGCCGCTATTATTTTTGATATCGGCGCTGATTTTAATTGATTGAGAGTTGGGTTTTAACTTGTCGTAAATGGCGCTGTTATTGCTGATGTAATCTTTATAAAAATTACGAATTTCAAAAATTTCGGCATCGGCTTTGCCGCTAAAATCACTATTAAAAATTCCGATATTTTCTCCGGTGAAACTGCCTTTAATCATCAGATTCATTGCTGCGGAATTAAGCTCTAAAATTGAATCTTGTTTGGAAGCATCAGAATTAAAATTAGCGGTAAGTTTGAAATTGGTGTTGATTTTTTCGTTAGTAAATTTTCCGGAAGCGCGAATTTTCTTGGCATCAATCATCATCTTGCCGCCGATTTCTTCGATCTCTCTTTTGCGCGAAGATTTGTCGTAAGAAATAATTAAACCATTATTAATTTCGATGGTTGGAAGGCTGTTGGCGCTGAATTGCGAAGTTTGAAATTTTCCTACTAAAAATAATTCTGAACTAATTTCTGAACCAGTTTTGGTTGCAGGATTAGTCGTTGGATTTTGTGCAAATTGTGAAACGATATCGTTAAATTTATTGGTTCTTGCATTGGCTACATTGGCTTCGAAATAGGTTTCTAAAGTAGTGTCAGTAAAAGATAATTTGTTGATTGCGAATTCTTTTTTGAAAAATTTGACGATCGATAATTGAATGTTAACCGACTTGGCGTGAAGTCCGTAAACCTTGCCGTTATTTTTATAATTTTGCAGCAAAACGTCTTGCGCCGTGATTACTGGATAAGGAAACAAAGCAACTTTAACTTCGCCGTTAATGGTTAAATTGCTGTTCAGAGTTTCGCTGGCTTTTTGTGTGATTTTAAATTTCAGCGCCGAATTATCGAAAAATCCAGGAATGGCGATCAGCAATAAAAGCAGCGCAACAACCGACGTAACAACAAGCCACAAGATTCTGGATTTTAGAGAATTAAATCGCGGCTTTTTAACGCTTTCTACTTCCGAATTTTCATCATTTTCGTCGTGCTCAATTTCCTCAACTGACTTGTTGGTCTTCATTATAAATCAATTTTTTTGAGTTCTTCTACAAGGTTGTCGCTGTTGATGATGGCGCTTTTATTTTCAGAAAAATTATAAATCGATAATAAGATAAAAAATAACAAAACTGAAGCCACTAAAAAGTTTAAGAAAATATTGCTATCTGGCGTCAAATCAATGTTTTCACCGATATTTAGCAGTTGGTGTTTTTTGTTATTAGTGTTAGGTTCGATACGCAGAAGTTTGATTTTTTCTTCGATAATTCTTTGATCAATTTTTAAAAACCTAGCGTAAGAACGCAGCAATCCAGGAAGGTATAAATGCTTGATAATGCTGCTCAAATCGTCGTTTTCTAAAGCTTCAATATCGCGTAATTTCATTTTCAAATAAGCGGCGACATCTTCGATTCCGATTTTTAATTTCTGTCTTTTATTTTTTAAAATCTGACCAACAGAAACTTCTGCAAAAGACTGCTCTTCGCCATTTGGAAGATTTTTTTTGTTTTTTGTAATTTCGATTTTTTCAGTTTGAGGCATGTTTTTTAAATAATTCTGCAAGATTTTGAGTCGCTTCCATCGTCGCTAAAGATGCGGCTTTTTGCGACATTTTTTCCAGCATTGCATAATTGTTAATCAAATTCTGCAAAGTTTTATTGATGTGATTAATTGTAAATTCTTTTTCTGTAATAACAATTGCCGCGCCACGTTCTTCAAGGAATCGAGCATTTTTTTCTTGATGATTGTCGGCAGCTTTTTCAAAAGGAACTAAAATCATCGGTCTTTTTGCGGCACAAAATTCGAAGATTGATGATGAGCCAGAGCGCGCGATAATCAAATGCGCATCGCGGATTTTTTCTGGCATGTTGGCGAAAAAAGATTGAATTTCGATATTCAAATTGAAGGAACGATATTGATTAAAAGTGCTTTCCGATAATTCCTTGCGACATTGTTGCGAGATGGCGATGCGGCTTTTCAATTCATCACTAAAATTGAAAAAAGCTTTCGGTAAAATTTCGCTAAAAATCTTCGCGCCACCACTTCCGCCAATTACTAAAATATTAAAAAGATTCTGAGCTTTGGGTTTTTCTTCGACGAAATCTGAAGCTAAAATCACATTATAACCCATACGATTATCAGGCTTCTTGGCTGGTTTTTCTTCTTGCGGTAAAGCGTAAGGAATTGCGTGTAAATCTAAAATTTCTTGGCGAACTGGATTGCCGACAAAAACAGTTTTGTTTTTAAATTTTTCTTCAATGCCCGACGTGGAGACGAATGATAGCGCAATTTTGTGAGCATGTTTGGCAAAAAGACGATTCACTTTTCCTAAATGCGCATTTTGTTCGTGAAGGATGATTTTAGTTTTGGTGAAAATTGCTACAATCAACACTGGAAAGGTTGCATAACCTCCAAATGCCGCAACATATTCGGGGCGATGAACTAAAAAATTCTTCAAAGATTGCGCAATTCCCCAAGTAATTTTAATTGCAGCTTTGATTAATTTTATTGGTTTGCGCTCCAGTTGCGAAGAGTTGACTATCAAGGATTTGAAGCCATCTTCTGCTTTAATATAAGCGCGATATTTTTCGTCGCCAAAGAAAAAAATTTGGTTATTTCTACGCGATAATTCTGCAGCTAAACAACGCGCTGGAATGATGTGTCCACCAGTTCCGCCGGCTGTAATAAAAATTTTATTTGTTGCGTTGCTCATCGAATTAAAGTTGGTTGCTTGACAATTAGGTCTTCGTCCATAGGTTCCCGCGCTTCCTTTTATAACGCCAGTTCGGGATAAGGAATGCCCCAGATTAGGGGTTGAATTGTTTTTGTAAAAAGATTTGAAGCTAATTAAAGATTATATTTTGTACGGCTCCAAAATTTCCTAAAATTTCTTTTCTAGAGAAAAAGTTATGTCAAAAAAGCAGATCCGACATTTCGTCGATTTGGACAAAATTGATGCCAAAGAATTGCGTAAAATTATTGCATTGGCGCATAAGTTAAAAAAAGACAAAAATCTCTCAAGTCAGGGGAAAATTTTGTCGCAAAAAAATTTGGCGATGATTTTCGAAAAAACTTCAACACGCACTCGTGTAT
Source organism: uncultured Rhizobium sp. (assembly GCA_964434225.1). GTDB lineage: Bacteria > Pseudomonadota > Alphaproteobacteria > Rickettsiales > UBA1997 > UBA2645. The sequence goes on along the minus strand of CAYSUM010000001.1, from coordinate 25,379 downwards.
CTTTCGAAGTTGGAATCAACCAGCTTGGCGGCCACGCTGTGGTGATGAATAAAAATGATATGCAGCTGGGAAAAGGCGAAACTGTCGAAGATACGGCTAAAGTTTTATCGCGATTTGTTGATGCAATTATGATTCGCTCGAACTCGCATCAAACTATTTTAGAATTGGCAGAACATTCCACAAAGCCAGTGATTAACGCGCTTAGTGATTTTTCTCATCCGTGTCAGATTATGGCGAGTATTTTAACAATTGAAGAGCGCTTGGGAAATATCTCGGGCAAAAAATTAGCTTGGTTTGGCGATGCCAATAACGTGCTGAATTCCTATATTCACGCCGCAAAAAGTTTTGGCTATGAATTGGCAATTGCAACGCCGCAGCAGTTTGATTTTTGTAATGACGAGATCAAAAAAGCGGTGAAAAAAGGCGCAAAAATTTCTTATTTTTCTGATCCAAAAAAAGCGGCGAAAGATGCCGACGTGTTGATTACCGACACTTGGTTTTCAATGGGTGATGAAGCGGAAAAAGATGAAAAGCTAAAACAAGAAAAGTTAAAAATTCTAATGCCTTATCAAGTGAATTCTGACTTAATTAAGTTGGCGAAAAAAAATGCGATTTTTACACATTGCCTGCCAGCATATCGCGGATTTGAAGTGAGTGCGGAAGTTATCGATTCAAAAAAATCGGTAGTTTTCGACGAAGCCGAAAACCGCCTTCACGCACAAAAAGCGATTATGGTTTATTTGCTGTCGTAAACCGACAATTGCGGTTTTTAGAAGTTCTTTAAAACTGAAATTTAATCGGCCCTTCGGCGCGGCCGTGGATGAATTGATCTACATAAGGATTGTTCGACGAATCCATTTCTCTCACATCTCCCGTCCAAATAATTTTTCCTTCATAAAGCATCGCAACTTTATCAGCAATTTTGCGGGCGGACTGCATGTCGTGAGTGATTGTAATTGCAGTAGCCCCGATCTCTTTTGAAACTTTTATTATTAAATCATTAATCACGTCAGCCATGATGGGATCGAGTCCGGTCGTTGGCTCGTCAAAGAAAATAATTTCAGGATTTACAGCGATTGCGCGCGCCAATGAGGCGCGTTTTTGCATGCCGCCGGAAAGTTCGGAAGGGAATAAATCGGCAACTTTTTCGTTTAATCCAACGGCGCGAAGTTTTTGAATGGCAATTGCGCGCGCTTCTTTTTTGTTAATTTTTTTATGATGAATTAGGCGGAAGGCAACATTTTCCCATATTGGCAGCGAATCAAAAAGTGCACCGCCTTGAAATAAAAAGCCGATTTTTTCCATCATCTTTTCACGAGCTTCACCTTTGAGGCCTTGGATTTCTTGGCCATCAATTTTTACGCTGCCTGAACTTGCGGCAAGTAAAGAAGAAATGATTTTGATCAAAACAGATTTGCCACTGCCTGAGCCGCCCAAAATCACCAAAGATTCACCTTCTTTTACAGACAAATTCACGCCAGCGAGAACTTCTTTTTCGCCAAAAGATTTGGTTAAATTTGTGATTTCGACTTTATTCACTGGAAGAATTATTTAGTAGCTTCGGCGAGTTTTTTATCGATCAATTTTTTCAAAGAAAGATAGTCAACATAACCTTCAACAAGGTCGCCGTTAATATAGAAAGTTGGCGTAGATTGAATTTGCAAACCTTTTGCAGCTTCCATTCTTTCTGACAAAATTCTTTCCTGCAATTTTTTGTCGTTGATGCAAGAATTGAAGCGATCAGAGCTCATGCCATCAAGCTGAGCGATTGATTGTAATTTCTCGATATATTTTGCATCGAAAGCCCAAGAATCTTGAGTTCTAAAAAGTGCTTTTAAAAGGTTGTAATATTTTTCAGATAAATCGCTTTGATGATCTTGAGCTTGGCAAATTGCAAACATTCCCGCAATTAAAGCTGGTTGGTTTAAAGGGAAATCGCGGTGGATAAATAATAATTTTTTATTATCGATATATTCGCTTTTTAGTTTTTCTAAAGCTTCACGGTGGAAAGCGGCGCAATGCGGGCAAGAAAGTGAAGCATATTCAAACATCACAATTGGCGCAGTTTTATCGCCAAGGACAATATCGGAAGCGCTAATTTTTAAAATTTCTGCGGCTTTTTTGCTATCGATATTTTTTTCAGCGCTGTCATTTACAGCTTTGTTTACAGCATCTTGCGGGTTTTTAGTTTCTTCAGTTTTAGCGAGTTCTTCCTCGTTATTTTTGAAAGAAGTTTTGGTTTTATAATTGTTGATAACCAGCGTGACAAAACCAACTACAAGACACAGAGCGGCAATAAGAATGTAAGTCTTTTTCGAGTTTTTCATAATTATTAAGGAGAATTGTAATTGACTGAAAGGAAGAGCAAAATTAATCATCGACCCCGCAAAGAAATCAAGGCAAAAATCAATTTATAAATGTTGGAATCTCAAAAAATTTCTCTCTCAGTTTTTATTATTACCAAAAACGAATCTGATCGTATCGCAAGCGTAATTAATGCTGTAAAAAATATTGCCGATGAAATTTTGGTGATTGACTCTGGAAGTTCGGACAATACTTGTGAAATCGCGCAAAAAGCTGGCGCAAAGGTAATTTTTAATCAATGGCAAGGTTACGGCGCGCAAAAAGTTTTTGGCGAAAATCAATGTCGCAATAAATGGATTTTGAATATTGATGCTGACGAAGAAGTTTCGCCAGAATTGGCGGCGGAAATTTCTGAAATTTTCTCAAAAAATCTTCAAGAAAACTTTTGCGGATTTCGTATCAGAATTGTTAATAAATTCCGCTTCGAAAAGCGTCCCAAAAAATTGGCTTATTACTACAATCAATTTCGCCTTTATCACAAAGATCATGCTGGATTTAGCAGCAGCGCGGTTCACGACTCGGTGGAATTAAAAGAAAATAATCCGCAAAAAATTTCTCAACTGAAAGGAATTATTTACCACCAATCATTTCGTTCTTTTGAGCATTGGATTGAAAAGATTAATTCTTATTCATCGATGCAAGCGGCGGACAGTTTTAAAAAAGGTAAAAATGTTTCGCGAACCAAGATTGCAGTTGTTCCTGCCTTTGCTTTTTTTAAAGCATATTTTGTGCGTCGCTATTTTATTTATGGTTTCGATGGCCTGATTTACAGCTATCTTTTTGCTTTCTCGCGCTTTTCAAAAGCGATCAAAACTCGAGAACTTTTTAAGGCCAATTCTAACTAAAATCAAACATGTCTAAAATTTTTGCCGTTCTTGCTGCAATGCTGTTGTTTGGATGTAGCACGAATATTGAAAGTCCGGTAATTTATTTAAGCAATGTCAGTCCAAGCTCGGTAAAACAAATCGAATGTAATTGGAATGGAAATATTTTAAGCCTTGCCGCACTTAATCCCGGAGACACTCGCAGCCAATCTTTTCTTGTGAGTAATGATTCAAAATTTTTTGGTCCAATTTACGTAACTTGGCACAATGACAAAGGCGAGCGTGTATCAAAAAATTTTAATTTCAGAATGGAAAATTTACCCAGCATCAAAGACAAAACCACTTACAACTATGTTCAGCTTTATTTTGATCAGGAAGATATTGAAGTTACCAGCAGCGACTCGGCAGACTTAACTGGCAAAATTCGTCGTATGGAAAAAGTGATGAACAAGTATCGTGATGATTTCTTGAAGAGTGGCGTGAAGGCAAAAAATTTATGCGCTAATAATGATATGAATATTTGCCAAGCGGCAGACAGCAGTTCTCTAATCGCGATTGGGAAAAAATATAATCAGGCCGCTGATTTCGCTCCCGCTTCTTATTAGGTTTATATACAGGCGCTTGCAATGGCGACGTGATGAGATGAGCGGGTTTTGCCACTAGATTTTTAAGACCGAAATAGCAACGAAGAATCGCCATACGAATAAAAGCGATATTGCTGCGAAATAGCGTGGTTGTAAATCTCAAAAGCTTTTTCTTTTCCAACGAAAGCGCAGATCAACATAAACAAAGTTGATTTCGGTAAGTGAAAATTTGTCATTAAAATATCGACAATTTTAAATTGATAAGGTGGATGAATAAAAATTCGCGTGCTTGAATTTGTTGGTTTTATAACGCCATTTTCGTCGCAAGCTGATTCCAAAACTCGAAGCGAAGTTGTGCCAACCGCGATAATTTTTTTGCCACGCGATTTTGCTAAATTAATTATTTCAGACGATTCTTTTGAAATTGAAAAAGATTCGCAGTGCATTTTGTGATCTTTGATTAAATCGCTGCGAACCGGTAAAAACGTGCCAGCTCCAACATTTAAAGTGACAAAAGTTTTCTGAATTTTTTTAGCATCAAGTGCTGCAAATATTTCTGGCGTAAAATGCAAACCAGCAGTTGGAGCTGCAACTGCCAAGCCATTTGCGGCGTAAATAGTTTGATAGTTTTTTTGATCTGCCAAATTTTCGTCTTCGCGTTTTATGTAAGGTGGAAGCGGAATCGCGCCATATTTCTCAAGCTGCGCCAGCAATTTTTCGCCAGTGCAATCAAATTTTATTGTGATCGTTCCATCGTCATTTTTTTGCAAAACTTCGGCAAAAAAATCTCCTGCAATTTTTAAAGAATCGCCCACACTTACTTTTTTTGCAGGTTTGCAAAGAGCATTCCACGAGTCGCCAGCGATATTATTATCAAGACATTGATCTAAATTAAATTCCAATTTGGCGGAATTTCTTAAAATTTCTGCCGACAATTTTGCCTTGATTACGCGCGCATCGTTAAAAACAATTACATCTCCTTCTTGCAAAAAATCGACGAGGTTGATTACCTGCAAATCAAGAATATTGCTGTCTTTAAAGGTTAGCATGCGGGTTTTTTCTTTGGGAAAAAACGGCTGATGCGCAATCAATTCTGCGGGTAAATTAAAATCGAAATCGGAAGTCTTTAACATGGAAGAAAATAAAACACATTTTGGATTCAAACAGGTAAATCGTGAGGAAAAGGCTGGCCTTGTCAAAGAGATTTTTTCAGGCGTCGCAAAAAAATATGATTTGATGAATGATTTGATGAGTGGCGGAATTCATCGGATTTGGAAAAATAAAATGGTGGAAGAAATTACGCTGCAGAAGAATTCGAAAATGGATTTGGAAATGAAGTCATCGCGTATGCGTGACCTCCCCAATATTATGGAGGATGGGGGAGTGGTACGAATGATTGATTTAGCTGGTGGAACTGGCGATATCGCTTTTAGAATTGCTAAAAAAGCCCGTGAAAAAAATATCAAATGCGAAATTGACGTAGTTGATATCAATCAAGAAATGCTTGATGTTGGCAAAGATCGAGCGGTTGATTTGAATCTTTTTTCTGATTTGAAATTTACTTGCTGCGATGGCGAAAAACTTTGTTTTGAAGATGAAACTTTTGATTTTTTTACGATTGCTTTTGGCATTCGCAATTTCACCAATATAGATTTGGCGCTGCTTGAAGCTTATCGCGTTTTAAAACCCAATGGAAAATTTATTTGTTTAGAATTCTCGAAAGTGAATGATTATTTTTTACAAAAAATTTATGACGCTTACTCGTTCAAAGTAATTCCAAAAATTGGTGAAGTGATTTTGAAGGATCGCGCATCTTACCAATATTTGGTTGAAAGTATTCGCAAATTTCCAAGTCAGGATGAATTTAAAAAGATGATCGAAAAGGCGGGGTTTAAAAATGTGTCTTATCAGAATTTAAGCTTCGGCGCTGCGGCAATTCATGTTGGGAGAAAATAGCTCGAACAGCTATTTTTGGCATTAACGAATTTGGTGTATTTCTTGCAAAATGGTGCTGTCAACGGGAATCGAACCTGCGACCTCTTCATTACCAATGAAGTGCTCTACCGCTGAGCTATGACAGCATAAGGCGATGTCGCGTAAACCAACTTTTTTGTCGAACTTTTCGCAATTCTAAATTTTTTGAAACGCACGTACATCTAGGTACGCTTACCTTTCAAAAAATTTAGAATCACAAAAATTTCTTAGAAAAACTTGATTTACGCGACAGCGCCATAAAAATAAATCAGGTCCAAGAAAATCTTGAGACCTGATTTATTTTTGGCATTCAAATTTAGGTGCAGCTATTTGTCAACAAATCGAAACAATTGCTAAAGTTTTTAACTTTCTCCACCACCACTTTCTCCGCCGCCGCCCTCATCGCTGCTGCTTCCAGTTGCGGCTGAATCTTCTGATTTAGGTGCCTCTTCTGCTTCGGTTTTATTATTCCCCCCTGCGGCGGCTTTATCATTGGCCTTTTGCGCCATCTCAAGGCTATCTTTGCCGAATTTCATTCCACCTCGAGTAATTCTTTGTCGAGCGCCTTCGGCCATATTCATGACTGACCCCATCATGCCTTTAGCCGATATATCCGATCCTGGAAGTGCAGCGCCGCCGATTAATTGTTCGGTAATGCTTGGAATTTGATCCATAAATTCACAAAGCACATACATCACAAAAGCAGCTTTGATAATTGTGAGAATTTTTTCTTTAACGTGATCGGTAAATAAAGTGTGTAAAGCTGGTATGGAAATTCCGATTGTCTCTAGGAAGTTGACTTTTTTGTAATCATCAACGCTGATCAAACAAGCAATACTGTCGGTTAATGGATCAACCATAGAATGTCCCGCGCCGCTACAATTAGGGTCGCCTCCAACATTGTTGCCGCTGGAATCCAAGCAGGTAGCTTTGCTGGTATCAAGACTATGTCCTTCTAAAGTGCATGTCGGATCGTCATCAACAACTTTGTTACCTCTAGCATCTTTACAAATACCGCCAAACCAAGCATGTCCTGGTAGGGTGCAAGTTGTATCGCCAGTTACTAAAGCGCCATTGGAGTCTTTGCAGAGACTTCTGCAAGAAATTGCTTTGTCTGGAGGAGAGCCTCTAAAGGTGGCGCTGCCAATCATGGTGTTGTCAAATACCGTGATGAATATTGCAATATAAGCGAATAGAATCATCGGCTGTAAGCAGAAGCTGATCAGATTGGTCAGCCAATTTTTGAAGATGCCTGCTGTTTTTGGAAACATCACCGTTGGTATGATTATCGGCGAAATATAGACCATAATTATGATCGACATTGCCGAAGATAAAAATATATGCAGCGCCCTTATCGTCATTGCTACAAAGAAGAAGCCGAAAAACATTAATCCCATCGCAAAATAGATGCCGACAGGTCCAGTAAACAGGCCGGCAAAAATCAAAGAGGCGATGTTGGCGAAAGAAGCAGTGGGTCCAAATCCCAAATAGCGGGCAATTTTGCAATCAAGAGTATCCCAAATCGAAAGATAATCTTTTCCAGCTGGATAGGCTTTGGCTGGGCCAAGGGATCTGGCGTCAAATTGACAGCCGTCTTTTTTAATATCGGGCATCGTACTTTCTATATGAAAGACGATCTTAGAGAATACCATCGAGGAATTATAAACCCCGTCAAAGAACATGGTTTGCCAAGCGTCTCCAGTGGCGAAATACATTACTAATCCAATTTTTATGCAGAACATCGTAATGTCAGATTTTTTGATTTCTGACATGTTGTGAGCAACTAAAATTTTTAGACCATAGAGCATGATGGCCAAAGTAAGAACTACTTTAACAGTGCTTTGCAGGGCATTTTGTAGTCCGCTGAAGAATGAAATTGTCTTAACTGAATTGCCTTTTTTATAAGCGAAAGATCCGTTGCGAATATAATTTCCACTGGCGCAAGTGCCGTCGGCCAAAGGATACTCATCAGTAGTCGCGCATTGGCTATGACCAGCGCGATTGTAGAAAACATTTTCCAAAGTTTCTTTTACGCATTGTGCAATAGGCGCGCTGAAATGCCCTTGGCTGCCCATGATTTCGCCGGAATTAAAAGAGGACAGATTTCGTGAATCGCCGACAAAATTATAGCAGGCTCTGGAGAAATAAGGCGATCCAAGGCCGCTGGTATATTGATAAGTTGAAGATCCAACTACGGTGCAATGAGTTAAATATTGGCAATAGTTCTTACATTGCCCAGCTTTGGCATTGAAGGTGCAATCGGCATTTCTAATTTCGCTTTTTGAATTGCAGTCATTGGTGGGATTGGTTTCGGCGGTTGCTTTTGAGATATCATCGGCAGAAATGTAGGTATATACCCCATTTGTCCTTCTGCCATCTTGGAAATAATCGCAATATTTTGTGCCGCCGCCAATTGTAAAATTATAAGGACACAGGCTATAAGTTTGAGCACAAAGCATTCGCGAATCACCAGTCTGAAGCGGTGCTACTGAAAATGTGATGCCTTTAATAACGCAATTATTGTCGCCGGATTTGCAAAATACACCTTTATTAACACTTAGCGAACCAACTGAGGCATCGGTATTATATTTGATGCAGACAAAATTTTGACTTCTGTTTCTACAGCAACTGAAAGCCTTTTTGTAATCGTTAATTTTATCCAATGGTATGTTGTTGGTGCTGAGATTAATGTCATATTTTGAGCAGTTATAATTTCCAGCTTGAGTGCCGCGTAAATAGTATTTCTGCTTCGGGTAAGGCTTGGTGTTGCTGCCAGTTGGGTCCAAACAGGCTTCGCCGCTATTGGGATTATCTTCAACCTCTACGCCATTATAATACCATTGGTTATAATTAGTGACGCCTAGGTCAGCCGTAGGATTGTCTTGAACCCACTGTTCCATCTCGGCTTTTATCCCAGCTCTGCTTATAGAATATTTGCTAGGATCTGGCCTGAGCCAATTAGCTCCACATAAACTTGTGTTATCAAAAACGCGTTTAGCTATGCCGTATGTGATGCCAAACTCTATCATTATGGCAAAAAAGCTTGCGGTGGCATCATTATAAGCCGCAATACAGGAGACATTCTCGGGATTGCTGGCAACTTTTGTTGCGCCCAAAACCATCAGATAGGCATCTCGAACCGGAGAGGGTGTTGCATCAGGATATTGGCCCAATCCACAGGCATAGCACATTCTTGCTACTGAGGCTTTTACTGCAACATAAGCAATGCCTACAATGCCTTGGCATACTTCATTACTCATATCGATCATAATATCCGCGCCATTCATAGTTGGGTCGAATACTAGAGTTTCTGGCGATCCAGAGGCTGAACATGAACGAATTCTTCCGATGCCGCAAAGAGAATCGTCATCGCAATCGGAGGCGTAAGAAGATTGAATTGTGGAAAAATAGATAAAGAAAAAGACAGCACAAAGAATCAACAACGAGATGTTCTTAAAAATCCTTTGAGGGAAGATATTCACCTTATTTATTGGTACGTTCGTAGAAAATAGGTAACCAATCCTTTGGATCAGTTCCAACTTCAGACATGATTTGATCCATGATTAGCACGGTGTCAACGCGAGCGGATAAAACTCGGATAATTTCGTCCATTCCACTTAAATCGATTCTAGCAATTACGCCGTCATTATCTTGTTTAACTAAGAAAAATCTGGTTCCGGGATCGGTAGTTTTAACCAAAGTAAACTCACGTTCCGACAACATAAACACTTCGCGATAAAGTGTGGTTGCTTTTAGGTTAGGTAGAAAAATTTGGGTAGCGGTTTGCTGAACTAAAGTATCGGAGATGCTACTTTTCGCCGCGTCTTCAACCGATTGAGTTGCAAACACTACAAAAGTATTGAGTTTTCTCAATACTTTCAGCCAATCTTTAATTTTTGGTGCAAAAATAGGATTTCCGATTAAGGCCCAAGCCTCGTCGAGCACGATCATTGTAGGGCTGCCGTCAAGTGAACTTTGAATACGATGGAAAAGATAAAGTAGTACAGGACCAAGACTGGCTTTATCTTGCAGAATTTTTGCCATCTCAATTCCGAAGCTGCGGGCAATTGTGAAGTCGATACGATCTTCCATATTGTCAAACAATTTGGCGTGAGAGCCAGCGGAATGCCACATTTCCAAGCGTCCAGCCAAAGTTCCGGGGCCAGATAACCCCATAAATGGCGCAATGTTACGTAACCTTCTTTGATGAATTGGAAGTTTGTAGTTACCGGCCACGGCTTCATTAATACGGTCAATCTCATGAGCTGGAAGAGTTTTGCCATCGGGAGAAACTAGAATTTTCAAAAACTCAATTAAAAAAGAACGATTCTCGCTGGTATCTTCAAGTTGAAATGGATTAAAGCCAGAAGGAACAGCAACGTCAGGAGTGGCGTAGCGTCCGTCAATTGCGCGGATAAAAATTTCAGCACCGCGATCTTTATCGAAGAAAAATAGACGACAGTTAAATTTTTGAGCTTGGGCGCAAAGGAAGTTTAAAAGTACGGTTTTACCCGAGCCAGTCGGACCGATAATCATTGAATGGCCAACGTCGCGAACGTGGAAATTAAAAAAGAACGGCGTTCCCGAGACGGTGTTTAAAACCGTAACCGCATTGCCCCAATGGTTTTTCTTTCTTTGTCCAGAAGGATAATTGTGGAAAGAGGCAAAGGCGGCAACGTTGAGAGTGTTGATTACACAACGTCGCGCCATAAATTCAGCATTGCCAGGAAGTTGCGCCCAGTAAGCTGGTTCCATATTAATTTTTTCACGCACGCCGTTGATGCCGGCGTTAGAAAGTTCTACAACCGCTGAAGAAAGTGCGCTTTCCAAGGCTTTCGGATTATCTTCAATGCAAAGCACACTTAAATGATGGTTGCCAAAGGCAATCGCGCCGCTCATTGCCGAGTCAAGAGCTTGGTCAATTTCGCCAATTTGTGAAACTGCAACGTCTTCGGATTGGATCAGGCGTCTTTGTTGCAACTGCATCGAACTAATCGCAATCATACGATTAATGAATGAGAAAGATTGACTAATCACCAATTCAAAAGGCATTTGCATAAAACCATCAAGAAGACCAGCGTGAGTCGATGGGCGATATTCTTTGATTGCGACCAATCCAGCATATTTGATGGAAGTTGGATGATGAGCTTCGATAGATTTTTTCCCGAAATATAGGCGGCTGATTGGCAAATGATGAGAAATCTTTCCTGCGGGCAACATCATTGGCTGAGAATAGCCGCAATTGATGAGTCGAGCTAAGAATTCTAGTAATTCAGAAGTGGTTCCGTCGGCGCTGTCGGAAAGTCCAAGTAAGCGCGGACCATAATTGGAAAAGCCGCTCATCACGCGTTCAGTCATTTCATCAAGATCGTCGAAAGCTTCGCGCATGTCATTTTCCCACGAAGATTTATCAGCTTTGTGTTGTAATTTTTTGGCTAAATGCTCAAGAACAGCGGCGCCGGAAGAATCAGATCCGCGGATTAGCGTGATGTAATGCTCGTTGATAAAACTTTTTTCGTCAGAGTGTTTTGAAGCCCATTCGCGATTAACTCGATGTGAAAAAGCATCTGGCATATTGCCGTCGGGAAAGCCCTTTTCTTTGCGTCGAATGGTGTGAAAATAAAGTGAAAATCCACCAGTTGACATCCCTTTTAACAAGTTATTTCGGGCGTTTTTTTTCAGATCGACATCAATGTCATCAGCGGTTTCAAAGGCGAAACCTTTGATTTTAATTACACGAATTAATTCTTCTTTGACGGTAAAAACAGTGTTAGAATTCCAATGACATTTGTAGGGAACAAAATGCCCTGCAGAGGTCTCGTATTTTGTGACTTTTTCTTTTGCAGGTTTGACTGTCGAGAGTCGAAGCATTTCTTAGATTTGTGAAGGATTTGGCAAAGATTTCTAAAGGAGATTTTGGAAGTTATTTTTGTACAAAAAAAAGTAAAGCAAGAGTTCGATATTATGTCGTAGATTTCTTTCTTGTGAGTAAAAATAAAAACAACAACCCAGGAATTGCCAACAAAGTTGAGAGAATAAAAAATTGATACCAACCTAAAACTTCAGCAAACATTCCAGCGCTTGAGGTTAAAAGGCTGCGAGAAAATGTCGCAAATGAAACTAACAAAGCATATTGAGTGGCGCTGAAAGCAACAGAACAAAGGCTGCTTAAATAGGCAACGAAAACCGCATCACCAACTCCGCCTGATAAATTCTCGACGAAAATAACAGGGTAAAGCATCGGCGGATTGTAGCCGATTTGTGACAAATAAGAGAAAGTTAAATTTGATGCCATTTGCATGATTCCCGCAATCCAGAGCGATTTATTTAGGCCTATTTTTTTCACCAAAAGTCCGCCGACAAAAACGCCAAATAAAGTCGCAAAAAGTCCGAAAGTTTTTACAATACTAGCAATTTCAATTTTGCTGAAGCCAATATTTAAAAGGAAAGGCAGCGTTAAATTTCCAGCAAAAACGTCGCCCAATTTAAAGCAAATGATGAAGGCTAAAATTACATACCATCTTTCGCGATGCATGAAATCGGTAAATGGATCGATCACCGAATGTTTAAACCAAGTAATAAAATCGTGATTTTTTTGTTTAAAATTTTTGCGAGTTTCTTCGGCGAAAATTGTAATCAAAACTGTCGAAAGTGCACAACCAGCCATGATAAAATAAACCGCATCCCAACTAATTATTTCAGCCAAAGCCAAAGCTCCCGCGCCTGAAATTAACATGCCGATACGATAACCGTAAACGTAAAAACTAGCAGCCAATCCTTGATTTTCTTTTTCAATTAATTCGATGCGATATCCGTCAATTACAATATCTTGGCTGGATGAGGCAAAAGCAACCAGAACGGCAAAAACTGCAATTGCGCTTAAATTATTGGTAATTCCAGCGGCGCCCAAAGCGAAAATTGAAATCGCTAAAAGAATCTGAGTTAAAATAATCCAAGATTTTCTTTGCCCAACCATTTTGGTTAAGAATGGTACGGGACAAGAGTCGATTACGGGTGCGAAGAAAAATTTTAAAGTGTATGGCAGCGAAACCAGTGAAAAAAATCCGATAGTTTTAAGGTCAAAACCCCTTTCCAACAAAGAGGCTTTCAGAGTTGATAAAATAAGCGCCAAGGGCAGGCCGCTGGAAATGCCCAAAAAGAAAATAATTATAAGATTTTTGTAAGATTTTTGTCCGCTCATCAATTTAAGATTTTAGATTTTAGATTTAGCATTTAGGTTGAATCTCAACTTTTCTAAATCTGAAAATCTAAATCTAAAATCTAAATTTCTTATGATCGATCACAAAGATCCGTTCCAACTTTACGGAACCACAATTCTTTCGGTGCGAAAAAACGGCAAAGTTGCAATTGCTGGCGATGGGCAAGTTTCTTTGGGTCAGACTGTTTTAAAATCTAACGCCAAAAAAATTCGTAAACTTGGTGATGGTTCAATAATCGGCGGATTTGCTGGCGCCACAGCCGATGCCTTTACTTTATTTGAAAGATTAGAGGGCAAGCTTGAACAATATCCAAACCAGCTAATGCGCGCCTGTGTTGAGTTGGCGAAAGATTGGCGGACCGACAAATATTTGCGCCGTTTGGAAGCGATGATGATCGTAGTTGATAAAAATGTTTCTCTAGTTTTAACCGGAAATGGCGACGTGCTTGAGCCAGAGGACGGTGTAAGTGCTATTGGTTCGGGTGGAAATTACGCTCTTGCCGCGGCGCGTGCTTTAATTGAAATTGATGGAATGGAAGCTGAAGAAATTATTAAAAAATCCATGAAAATTGCCGCCGATTTATGTGTTTACACTAACAATAATTTAATCATCGAAACTCTTTAAAATGAAAATTTCTCAAAATTTTTTCCGCTTTTTTGTCGCGTTGATTTTCTTGTCTTGCCAAGTTTCGCAAGCTTTTGCTTTTCTGTCTTTTTCAGTAAAAAATGAAGAAATTCCCCGCACTAAAATTTTATTTTTCGGATTTGAATCAAGCGATCCGCAAACAAATAAAGACATTAACGAAATTTTAGAACGCATCCGTAAAAATCTTAAAACCACCGATCTTTTTGAGGTTGTAAAACAGACGGGACAAATGGACATGAACATGCCCAAGCCGGTTGAAATTGGAATCGCTGGCGCGGCGCGCAGTGCTGGAATAGCCAGTATGGTTGCGCCAGAAGTGGTTACGGTTGAATCGTTGCCAAACTTTGAAAAATACAGCAAAGCTGGAATCGGCGCGATTATAATCGGGCAGTTTAATCGCGACGGTATGGGTAATTTAGAAACTCGCGTCAGAATGTGGGACGTGCTGGATCAGCGTCAACTTTTTGGGAAATTTTATTCAGCTTCGCAAGACAATTACCGCAAGATGTCAAATATCATTGCTGGCGAAATTTACAAAGCGATTTCGGGCGAAAAATCCAGTCATTTCGATTCACAAATTCTTTATGTTGTTGAAACTGGTGGCGCAAAAAAACGTGTGAAGAGAATCAGCTTGATTGATTTTGATGGCGAAAATCGCCGCTTAATTACCGATGGTAGCGATTTGGTTTTAACGCCAATTTTTTCAAAAAAACCTGATGAAATTTTTTATCTGCGTTACTTAGAAAAACATCAGCCGCAAATTTTTAGTATGGATTTGAAAACTTTGAAAACGCATAAAATTGGCGGTTTCCCAGGAACTACATTCGCGCCTTCGGCTCATCCTAAAGATCGTAATACGATTTTACTTTCGGCAATTATTGACGGAAATAGTGATATTTATGAAATGAATATTTTATCCAACGAAGCGCGCAGATTGACCAAAAGTCCAGCAATTGATACCACTCCTTCTTACTCTCCTGACGCAAAATATATCGCCTTTTCTTCCGATCGCGACGAAGGTCAGCAAATTTATATTATGAATACAAATGGCGACAGCATTAAGCGCATCACCTCGCAAGGTGGAAATTATTCTAAACCGATGTGGTCGCCAGACGGCACTTTGATTGCTTTTACGAAGATTAAAAATAATCAATTTATGGTTGGAGTAATGTCTCCAAATGGCAAGGGCGAGAAGATTCTGGCGAAAGGATATCTGGTTGAAGGTGCCAAATGGTCGCCAAATGGTCGTTATTTAATTTACTCAAAGAAGCGGGGCGCTTATGGGCGCGACTCAATTCCAAGACTTTTTATCGTTGATATTATTACTGGATTTGAATTCGAAGTTCCAACTCCCGACGGCGAAGGCGCTACGGATCCAGATTGGGCTTAAGGCGTAAAAAAACGTGCTAAACGCACGTTTTTAGCCTTAAGCGGGCGAGGCTATGCCTCCGCCCCGGCGCAAGTCGTCTTGGAGCGAAGCGACAAAAGCGACGCAGCGTGACGAACTCGGAGCTAAAAATTAAACCTTTAAGCGGGCGAGGCTATGCCTCCGCCCCGGCGCAAGTCGTCTTGGAGCGAAGCG
>CAYSUM010000001.1:0-10086 GCA_964434225.1 uncultured Rhizobium sp. | reverse complement strand
GACGAACTCGGAGCTAAAAATTAAACCTTTAAGCGGGCGAGGCTATGCCTCCGCCTTGGGCCCCTAAGCTGGAAGGGGTTTGCAACCCCGTCCACACTTTCAGTTCCTTAATTCTCAGCGATTATTCAGCTAAAAATAATGTATTTTCTCAAACGCTTCCTCCTAATTTTCCCCACACTTTTCATAATCATGCTAATCAATTTCATGATTATCCAAACCGCTCCCGGCGGCCCTGTAGAGCAATTTATCGCTAAGATGAATCATGCTTCCCAAGTTGGCGGCGAAGTTGTTTCGCAAGATTTTACGCACGTTGTTTCTAAAAACTTTGCCACCGATTCTAACTCAAAATATCGTGGCTCGGTGGGCATTGATCCTGAAATTATCGAAAAAATAAAAGTGCTTTACGGCTTTGATTTACCTTTATGGCAGCGCTTCACTTTGATGATGAAAAAATTTCTTACTTTCGATTTAGGCGTCAGTTTTTACCAAGATAAAAAAGTTATCGACCTAATCTGGCAAAAACTTCCCGTATCAATTTCTATAGGCTTGTGGAGTACTTTATTGGTTTATTTAATTTCAATTCCTTTGGGCATTAAAAAAGCTTTACGTGACGGTTCAAAATTCGATGTAATTAGTAGCGGAATAGTCATTGTTGGTCACGCAATTCCATCTTTTTTATTTGCGATTTTACTTATCATATTTTTTGCTGGTGGAAATTTTTTAAGCATTTTCCCCTTGCGCGGCTTGGTTTCGGAAAATTTTCACGATTTAAATTTCTGGCAAAAAATTACTGATTATTTGTGGCACATGACTTTGCCAATTATCTCGATGGTGGTTGGTGGTTTTGCGGCTTTAACTTTTTTTGTTAAAAATTCTTTCCTTGAAGAAATTAACAAACAATACGTTCTAACCGCTTACGCCAAGGGCTTGAATCAAAAATCAGTTTTATATAAACATGTTTTCCCCAATGCGATGATGATTGTAATCGCTGGATTCCCCGCGGCTTTGATCGGAATTTTATTTACTGGATCAATGTTGACCGAAGTGATTTTTTCGCTTGATGGACTTGGCCTTCTGGGTTATGAATCAGCGCTTTCACGCGATTATCCCGTGATGTTTGGAACGCTTTATTTTTTTACAATCATTGGTTTAATCACGGCAATTATTAGTGATTTTACTTACAAAATGATCGATCCTCGACTTAATTTTGAATCCCTTTCTTCTTAAAAATAATGACCGACGTAACCGAATTTGATTTTCTGATTGTTGCTGGCTTAATCGCAATTTCCTCTTTATTCGCTTGTTTTGAAACCGCGATTACCGCCGCTTCTAAAGCAAAAATCCATCGCCTTGCTGGCGAAGGAAATAAAAATGCGAAAATTTTAGAACGTCTTTTAGAAAAGCGCGAAAAGGTAATTAGCACCATGTTGTTTGGAAATAACGCGATCAATATTTTATCTTCGGCAATCGCAACTGGTTTATTTATTCGGCTATTTGGCGACTCGGGTTTATTGATTGCAACTTTGGTGATGACTTTGGTTGTGTTAATTTTTGCTGAAGTTTTGCCGAAAACTTTTGCCGTAAAAAATCCCGACGGAATTGCGCTGATCTTCGCTCCCGTCATTAATTTTTTGGTGATGATTTTCTTCCCCGTCACCGATTTAATTCACAAGGTTGTGAATTTTTTCTTCGAAGCTGCGCATAAAAAATCCTCCGCTTTGGAATTGGAAGAAATCCGCGATACCATCAGCCTCAAGCATAAAGAAGGTTCGATTTACAAATATGACAAAGACATGATCGATGGCGTACTCGATTTGGCGGATACGGAAATCAGCGAAATTATGGTTCATCGTAAAGATATTGAGATGATTAATATTGACTTGTCGGTGAAGGAAATTGTGCGCGCGGCCTTAGATAGCAGCTATACGCGCATTCCGCTTTGGCGAGGAAATAAAGAAAATATCGTGGCGATTTTGAATGTGCGAAAATTGCTTAAGGCACTACATTTTTTTAAACAGGATTTGGATAAATTTAATTTAAAATCGATCACCACCGAAGTGTGGTTTGTGCCTTCATCCAACAGTTTGCGCGCGCAATTATTTTTATTTCGTAAAAGAAAAAGACGGATGGCTTTGGTGATTGATGAATATGGTTCGTTACTTGGAATGGTGACGCTGGAAGATATTTTGGAAGAAATTGTCGGCGAAATTAAAGAACAAGAAGATGTGGCTGACATCAATATTATCAAGATCAAAAGCGGCGCTTACAAAATTGCTGGCAAAGTTTTGATTCGCGATATTAACAAAAAACTCGATTGGGAAATTACCGAAGATGATGATGCTTATAACTTAGCAGCCTTTGTGATTACAAGCTTGGGAAGAATTCCTGAAGAGAAAGAAAACTTTGTGATTGATGAATATTATTTTGAAATTCTAAAGAAAATCGGGAATGATTTAATCTTGATTAAGGTAAAAAGAATTAAGGTTTGAAGACTGGCTTTAATCAGCTTCAAAACCATTTTCTCGGAAGATTTTTTTGGCAGGTTCGCTCTTCAAAAATTTCAAAAATTCACGTGCCGTATCCATGTTGTCGCCAGCGATTACCAAAGCTTGGTAAAGAATGTTGGCTTCCTTTTGCGAGGCTAAAACTTTCAAACTCTGTTTGTGTTTAATCTGGCTGGCAAGAAGGATGGCGTAGCTTTGAAGATTGTCGTCGCTCAGATCTAAAGCGGATGATTTATCTTCTTTCAATTTGGTAAAAATTTGCAAATCAGGAAGATTGAGAGATTTGACTAAATCAGTGCTAAACTTACCGGAAGAGCTGCCTTCAGGATCGATAAGTAAAACTGCTTTTTGTTGGTTTAAGATTTTTAGAATTTCTTCTACAGAAAGCACTTTGTCGCAAAGAATTGGCGGAATATTTAAATTATTTTTTGAAGCGACTACCACCAATTTATCGCGCGCAATGTGACCAGTATTATAAACGTCAGTCAGGCCTTTTTGGCGTAAAGATTCAATCCAGCCAGTGTGAGCAGAGATAAAGATGTCGGCGGGTTCGCCCGAATCAACTTCGTTCATTAATTCAGCGGAAGAATTAAAATTTACCGAAACGATTACGTGATTTTTTTGCGAATAAAGGCGGGAGATTTTTACTAAAGATGCGACCATATTTTGCTCGGCAAAAACGGTCAGATTGCGATTTGGCGAAGCAAAAGAATTATTGGCTAAACAACAAAAAACAAAAAAACCGAGAAAGATTTTTTTTATATTCTTTATCGGTTTTTTGAGTTTTTTGGGTTTTTTGTTAAACATTAGATTACCAACATTTTTTGACGGTTTTTATCGATGTCGTCAAATACATCTTCCCACGTTCCAGTTGTGGATGCCTTGCTATATTCAGTAACGCGATTTTCGAAGAAGTTGGTATGTTCGACTCCGTTTAAAATTTCATCAAGCCACGGAAGCGGATTGTCGTCGATCATGTAGATTTCTTTCAATCCCAATTGATTTAGGCGACGATCGGCGATGTAGCGAATATAACGCTTAACTTCGCGGGAAGTTAAGCCTTCAATATTTCCAGTTTCGAAAGCTAAATCGATAAAAGCATCCTCGAAATGAACGATGGTGGCGCAAGCTTTGTACAAGCGGCTTTTCAATTCTTCATCCCAAACTTCAGGATTTTCTTGAACGAAAGTGCGGAACAATTTGATGATGGAATTAGTGTGCAGAGTTTCGTCGCGAACTGACCAAGCGATGATTTGACCCATGCCTTTCATTTTTCCGAAACGTTGGAAATTTAACAAAATTGCGAAAGAAGCAAAAAGTTGTAAGCCTTCAGTGAAGCCGCCGAACACCGCCATTGTAGTGGCGATGTCTTTTTTCGAACCAACGCCGAACTGATGCATGTAATCGTATTTGTCTTTCATTTCTTTGTATTTCATGAAAGCGGTGTACTCAGTTTCTGGCATGCCGATGGTATCGAGCAAATGTGAATAAGCAGCGATGTGAACGGTTTCCATATTTGAAAAAGCTGCAAGCATCATTTGAATTTCGGTAGGCTGAAAAACTTGGGCGTAAAGCTTCATGTAACAGTTGTTAACTTCGATGTCAGCTTGCGTAAAAAAGCGGAAAATTTGAGTCAGAAGATTTTTTTCTGAAGAAGTTAAATTATGTTTCCAATCGCGAACATCGTCAGCCAAAGGAACTTCTTCAGGAAGCCAATGAATTTGTTGTTGTTTTAACCAAGCGTCGTAAGCCCAAGGATAATTGAATGGTTTGTAAATTGGCTTTGCATCAAGAAGAGACATGGATTCGCGTCGGAATTAATTTTTTAAGGAAAAGATTTTTAGGATTTCAAAAGTTAAATTTCGTACCATCAAATTGCAAACTAAAATCTTCCCAAGTTTTAAAATTCTTTTGATTGATTTTCGACTTATGGTTTTTAGTTTCTGTGTGCGAGTAATTTGCTCGTTTTCTTAAATTTAAATTACAAATATCATGTCAGTTCTAGTTGGAAAAAAGGCTCCGGATTTCACTGCTGCTGCAGTTATGCCAAATAACGAAATCAACGAAAAATTTAATCTTCACTCTTACTTAAATGGAAAAATCGGCGTGTTATTTTTTTACCCGCTTGATTTCACTTTTGTTTGTCCTTCAGAAATCATCTCTTTTAACAATCATTTGAAGGAATTTAAAGATCGCGGAGCTGAAGTTATTGGCGTTTCGGTTGACTCAAAATTTACCCACTTAGCTTGGAAAAATACTGAAATTAATAAAGGCGGGATTGGTCAAATTCAATATCCTTTGGTGGCTGATTTAACTAAATCAATCGCTCGTGATTATGACGTTTTGATGGGTGAAGCTGTAGCTTTGCGCGGCACTTTTCTGATTGATCAAGATGGCGTTGTTCGTCATCAAGTTGTTAATGATTTGCCTTTGGGCCGTAGCATCGAAGAAGCTCTTCGTATGGTTGATTCGCTAAAATTCTTCCAAGAAAATGGAGAAGTTTGTCCAGCTGGTTGGAGCAAAGGTAAGCAAGGTATGAAAGCTGATGCCAAAGGCGTTGCTGATTATTTAGCTAATAATGCTGCCAAGTTGTAATTTACGATTTGTATTAATGTCGGTTGAAAAAAACTCTTGGCCGACATTAATTTCTGGTTGACTAAAAAATCTCGGTGCATAAAAAGCGCGACCCTTCTTTGTGATAGAAATCCCAAAAACATAAAATTTAACTTTTTTAAAGAGCATTTTCATGCCTACAATTAATCAGCTTATTAGAAAACCAAGAGTGAAGCAGGTCGCGAAAAACAAGGTTCCTGCAATGAAAGGTTGCCCTCAAAAAAGAGGCGTTTGTACTCGTGTTTACACTACTACTCCAAAAAAACCAAACTCAGCTTTGCGTAAAGTTGCACGTGTGAAATTAACCAACGGATTTGAAGTTATCGCTTATATCCCAGGTGAAGGACATAACTTGCAAGAGCACTCTGTTGTAGCAATCCGCGGCGGTCGTGTAAAAGATTTGCCGGGTGTGCGTTACCACATCATAAGAGGTTATTTCGATACTCAAGGTGTTAAAAATCGTAAACAAGCACGTTCTAAATACGGCGCTCAAAAACCTAAGTAACCAACTAAATATTTCTAAACAAAATGCGTAGAAGAGCAGCAAAGATCAGAAAAATTATTCCTGATGCAAAATACAACGAAATCATCGTTTCGAGATTCGTTAACCGTTTAATGAATGACGGTAAAAAATCAGTTGTTGAAAAAGCCGTGTATGAAGCTTTCGAGAATCTTGAAGGCAAATTGAAAAAAAGCCCAATCGACATCTTCAAAGAAGCGCTAGAAAACGTTACTCCAAGAGTTGAAGTTAGATCGCGCAGAATTGGTGGCGCTACTTACCAAATCCCAGTTGAAGTTTCGGCTAGACGTGGCTCAGCATTGGCTTTAAAATGGCTAAAAACAGCCATCGAAAATATCAAAGGCAGAGATTTATCTCACAAAGTGGTCACAGTAGTTCTAGAATCTCTTGAGAACAAAGGGTGGGCTGCAAAAAAGAAAGAAGAAGTTTTTAAAATGGCCGAAGCTAACAAGGCTTTCGCTCATTATCGCTGGTAGTTTTACTAATTTTAAGCTTAGCCCAAGTTTCATGCGCCAGACCATGCGACAAATTATTGATGTTGTAATCCCGGCGCATGAGAAAGATCTCGACACTCTCAATCACTGTATTGAGGGTGTGAGAAGAAATGTTGTAGATGTTCGCAGAATCATTGTAATCTCCAAAGAAAAATACACCGACAAAGCCGAGTGGTTTGATGAAGCCCTTTTCCCGTTCTCATTTAAAGAAATTGCCTCTTTAGCAAAAGGAGGTGCAGGCTGGCATTTCCAGCAGTTGCTCAAGCTTTATTCTCCGTTGGTTATTCCTAGTATTTCAGAAAATGTTTTAATCGTTGATTCGGACACTGTCTTTTTGCGCAAAGTAAAATTCTTCTCAGACGAAGGTTTGCCACTTTACAATCTAAGTAAAGATCGAGATCTCGACAAATCAAAATTCCATCAAGATTCTTACAAACATATTGCTAAAATTTTACCAGAAATTGATCAAAAATTGCCGGAAAATTTCAGAAATATTTCCGGAATTTGTCATCATATGTTGTTTCAAAAACATATCATTGAAGGCCTATTTAAAAGGGTTGAAGAGCTTGATCGAATTGGCGATCCTTTCTATAAAGTTTTTCTGAAAAATAGCGAAACAGCATGCGGGGTTGCTGAATATAATTTATATTTCTACTTCCTGATCAGTCTGCATCCGCAGGAATATCAGATCAGAATTTTGCATTACAAAAATACCGCAGATTTTAGTTTATGGAAATATCGCTGGCGCTTGAAATACCATTACTGCTCATTTCATTCTTACATGAGAGAAAATCATAAAACTATCACACAAAAAATAAAAAAATTCTTCCTAAAAACTTGATTTGCGACAGTCATTAACTGAACAAAGCTTTCATGAAGAATTTGTGCGTGAAATTAAGCTAGATATAAAAAACATTAATTGCGAAGGTCTGCATACTTTGAGCTCTTTAGGAAATATTACTTTGATTGACGGTAAAAGCAGAGTTTTTGTTTTTTATAAACCACTGATTTCTTTGCTGCGAAATCTTGTCAGAATCTTTAAATAATTTCTTGTCAATTAGGAATTGTAAACTACGTTGCCCCGCCTCGCTTAAGCACTTTTGGAAAGCAAGAAACTTAAGGATGATTTTCCTCGGGCTCTATACCCAATCTAATCCAAAACACTGAACTTCTGACCTCGCCTTTTTGATAAAAATTTGCTCGGAAAGTGACGCTGCGCCACTTGGCACAGCTTACATTTTCTGTCGCATTTTTCCTCAAAAATTCTCGTTATAAGTTCGGTGTTTTGGATTAAATTGGGTGTAGATCAAATTTCACAAGAAAATTTAGCAAAATTAACTTTAACAAAAACCATTTTTATTGTTTATGGCACGTCTAATTGAAATCGAAAAATATCGTAATATCGGCATTATGGCTCATATCGACGCCGGTAAAACTACCACAACTGAACGCATTCTTTTTTACACTGGAAAATCGCACAAAATTGGTGAAGTTCATGATGGAGCTGCTACAATGGACTGGATGGAACAAGAGCAAGAACGCGGCATCACAATCACTTCTGCCGCAACAACATGTTTTTGGAAAGAGCATAGAATTAACATTATCGACACCCCAGGTCACGTGGATTTCACTATTGAAGTTGAGCGTTCTCTTCGTGTTCTTGACGGTGCAGTTTGCGTGTTTGACGCAGTTGCTGGCGTTGAGCCGCAATCAGAAACTGTATGGCGCCAAGCTAATAAATATAAAGTTCCAAGAATGTGTTTTGTGAACAAAATGGATCGCGTGGGAGCAAATTTTTATCGTTGTGTTGACATGATGAAAACCCGTCTTGGTGCGCGCCCAGTGCCAATTCAATTGCCAATTAACGAAGCTGAAAATTATGGCGGCCTGATTGATTTAATCAGAATGAAAGCTGTGGTGTGGAAAGATGAAACAATGGGCGCGGATTACACGCTTGAAGAAATTCCAGCCGATCTTTTGGGAAAAGCAAAAGAATATCGTGAGCAGCTAGTTGAAGCCGCAATCGAGCAAGACGATGTCCTAATGGAAAGCTATTTGGGTGGAGAAGAAATCTCTGAAGCTGATCTAAAAAGATGTATTCGCCAAGCCACAATTTCTGGTGCTTTTGTTCCAGTTTTGAACGGTACCGCTTTCAAAAATAAAGGTGTTCAAACCTTGTTAGACGCAGTTGTGGATTTCTTACCAAGTCCAAAAGATATCAAAGAAATTCCTGCAATTAACAGCATTACTGACGAGATTATTACCGTTACTTGTGCTGACAAAAAATTCGCTGGCCTTGCTTTTAAAATCATGACCGATCCTTTCGTTGGATCACTTACTTTCGTGCGCATCTATTCTGGTATTTTAACTGGCGGTTCTGGTGTTGTTAATACCACCAAAAATAACAAAGAAAGAATCGGACGTATTTTATTGATGCATGCAAATAACCGCGAAGATATCAAAGAAGCTCACGCTGGTGACATCGTCGCCCTTGCTGGTTTGAAGGCAACTACAACTGGCGATACTTTGGTTGAACCTGACAATCATGTAATCTTGGAAAGAATGATTTTTCCTGAACCAGTAATTGAAGTTTCTGTTGAACCTAAATCAACAGCAGATCAAGAAAAAATGGGCATGGCCTTATCACGCTTAGCTTCTGAAGATCCGTCTCTTCGTATTGAATCTGATCCCGATTCAGGTCAAACCATCCTTCGCGGTATGGGCGAGCTGCATCTAGAGATCATCGTCGACCGCATGAAGCGTGAATTTAAAGTTGAGGCTAACATTGGCCAACCAAAAGTGGCGTACCGCGAGGCTATCACTAAGCAAGTTGAAATTGACTATACTCATAAAAAACAATCTGGTGGTTCTGGTCAATTTGCGAAGGTAAAAATCATCTTTGAACCACTTCCAGCCGACACTAAGGAAAATTTTATTTTTGAAAGTGAAGTTGTTGGTGGGCGCGTTCCAAAAGAATATATTCCAGGTGTTGAGAAGGGTTTGAAATCTGCAAAAGATACTGGCTTTTTGGCTGGATTTCCAGTGGTTCGTTTAAAAACTAGATTGATGGATGGTGCTTATCATGACGTCGATTCATCGGTTCTTGCTTTCGAAATCGCTGCTCGTTCAGCATTCCGCGAGGCTATGGAAAAAGCTGGCCCAATTATCTTGGAACCAATAATGAAAGTAGAAGTCGTTACTCCTGAAGAATATATGGGCGATGTGATTGGCGATATTAATTCTCGTCGTGGACAGATTCAGAACTTAGAAGGGCGAGATGTTGCTCAAGTGATTACAGCTAAAGTTCCACTTGCTGCAATGTTTGGTTATGTAAATAGTTTGCGCTCGCTTTCACAAGGTCGTGCAAGTTACAGCATGGAATTCGATTCTTATGAAGCCGTTCCACACGCTGTTGCAGAAGAAATCAGAGCTAAAAAATCCTAGTATAAATCACCCTCGACTCGTAAGAGTTGAGGGTGATGTTTTAAACAATAACACCAATTACAAAAATCAAAAATTCTTATACAAAAACTTTATTTAAAATTTTTGCATAAACATGTTGCAAAGTATTTTTCTATTTTGAAAATGTGCGACCTCCTTGAATAAGGAAGTTGATTTTTGATTAGTCATTATCGGCTGTGAGGTATTGATCTTCTTGCCATCTTAAGGTCCAGAATTTATTCAACTCAGTTATAAAAAAATTTCGAAAAGAAATTTTCGATGTGGTAATTTTTTTTCGAAATTTTTTAAATTTGTTTCGCAACTCTGTCACAGGGTTCGAAATTCACTTCAATCAAAATCGCAATCTTTAAGATTCGATTTTTGATTATATTATCGTAAATAATTGGTACAGATATGTCCAAACAAGTCTTCCAACGCACCAAACCCCATGTAAATATTGGCACAATTGGCCACGTAGATCATGGTAAAACAACATTAACCGCTGCTATCACTA